>NC_009033.1:1256388-1570485 GCF_000015945.1 Staphylothermus marinus F1 | reverse complement strand
ATTTTATTAACCTCCAGAAACAACTGGGTAAAGAATAAGTATATCTCCATCCCTAACCTCTTCATCCTCAGAAATCACAACACCATTCCTCACGACAACATATTCATTACTAATCAAACCAATACTGGCGAGAACATCTCTCACACTAGAGCCTTCCGGTACTTCTATTCTCCACTCCTTAGATCCGTCAACAAGCCTAATAATAACTAGCATATTCACTGCCTCCAAAAACCAACATTGTAAGATTAAATATCGAACCTAAACAATATGTTTTATAGCTAACTAGAACTTCTATAAAACAACTCTTAATAAATATAAGCATATAATCTCCTTATCGTCTAAAAAAATACTGTCTATTATTGTTAAACCAAGCAATGTTTACTCCTTGACTATGGACATGTTTCTACTCCTATACCAATAGCTATAGCACGTTGTTTGCTGTCAAAACTTGCTAAACATGCACTATACTGCCTAGCTAGGGCTAAGTAGAGGGAATCATATATGGTTATTTTTCCCTCAACTGTTATTTCTAGAGATTGATCAATAATCTCGGTTTAAGATACAACTACGAATTTACTCCATAGTATTAGTAGGTCTTTAGAAGATTCTTTGAAAGCATTAAATGATAGATCTTTTAGCAAAACATGGTGTTTCCATAGAGCATTAAGTGTTTCATATAATGCAATATCTACTGTAGCTATATCCTCTTCTTTCTCAACAAATTCCCTGAATAATTCTCTAGCAGTTTCACAGCTTTCCTCCTCAATAACTAGTTTACTATGAAGGAAGAATCTAAAACAATTATCTACTCTCTAGAATCAACTCTAACTCTCCTCCTCTTAGCCCTCGAACTTATTTCTTCAAAGGCTTCTAATAATTCATAGTTTCTGATCTTTTCTCGATAAATTTTCTTATTTCATCGCTCCAGTTGATATTGGTTTTCTTCATTTTTCCTTTGGGTTCTCTAGGTATTCTTATGGATATTATTGTTGAATCCATATCATACACTATGTATTACAACATGTATTACGGATAACGTAAGATTTACTTGTACAGCTATAATAGTTGTAATATTTTGATCGAGAAAATTTTCTTGGAAAAGTATTAGTTCAGAATTAAGATAAGTTTTGTTCTTTACTGGGAATTCTTAATATGGTCCTTATTAGAATGTTTGAATGTTTTTATTTTTTGTTTGAGATAAGTTGTTTTTGAATAGGATTATTTGTTTGTTTATGGTGGTAGGTATGGTGTTCGAGAACCAGGTTATCAAGGATATTATCAATAAGTATCGTGTAATATGGGCTATTGGTCATGCTCAATCCCTTATGGGATGGGATGCTGAAACCTATATGCCTAGAGAGGGGGTTAAGGAGAGAGCTATTGCTCAGTCAGAACTAAGTGTTCTCAGCCAACAACTAATACTTAGACCTGAATTCGTTGAATTAGTGGATAAAGCTTCTCAAATAGAGGATTTAAATGATTATGAGAAAGGTGTTGTACGTGTTCTTCAGAGAAGGATACGTATAGCTAAAGCTCTACCACCCTGGCTAGTAGCAGAGTATAGTAGGGTTACGCAAGAGGCGGTTGTTGTTTGGAGAGAAGCTAAGCAACAAAATGATTTCGATAAGTTTAAGCCTTATCTAGAGAAAATAGTTGATCTAGCACGTAAAACAGCTGATTATCTAGGATGGGAGGAGCACCCATATGATGCATTACTAGACTTATACGAGGAAGGGTTGAGGACTAAGGATGTTGATAGAATACTTGGTTATTTAGAAAAAGAGATTAAGAGGGTTCTTGACAAAGTATTGAGCGAGGGCAAGTATCCCAGGGAGCATCTATTAGAGAAAATGAAGTATCGTAGAGAAGATATGGAAAAGATTAATCTTAAAACACTAGAACTCTTCGGATTCCCACTGGGTAAGCGTTCGAGAATAGATGTTTCAGCACATCCATTCACACAGAGCATGGGATTATTTGATGTAAGAATAACTACTAGGTATGAAGGATACGATTTCAAACGATCACTTCTAAGCGTTGTCCACGAATTCGGCCACGCACTATACGAGCTACAAATAGATGAGAAACTAATGGCAACACCTATAGGGCACGGTGTTAGCCTAGGAATACATGAGGGACAATCTCGTTTCTGGGAAAACATAATTGGTAGAAGCAAGGAATTCGTAGAGGTAATCTATCCTATCCTAAAAGAACACTTAGACTTCATCGAAAAATACACACCTGAAGACATCTATTACTACTTCAACACTGTAAGACCAAGCCTTATAAGAACTGAAGCCGACGAGGTAACATATAATCTACACATACTTCTAAGAGCAAAAATAGAGAAACAACTAATAAGCGGAGAAATAAAAGTGGATGATGTACCAGAAATCTGGAATAATACAATAGAGGAACTCCTAGGTGTTAAGCCGAGAAACTATGCTGAAGGAGTACTACAAGACATACATTGGAGCATGGGATCAATAGGGTACTTCCCAACATATACACTCGGAAATCTTGTAGCCGCACAAATGAAGTACCATATGCTGAACGAAATAAACATTCCAGAAAAGATCCTAAATAAAGAGTTCCAAGAAATAGAGGAGTGGCAAAGAGAAAAAATACATAAATGGGGAGCAACATATGCACCAAAAGATCTATTGAGGAAAGCATTCGGAGAAGAATATGAGCCAAAATACTTTATCAAACACATAGAAGAAAAATATCTATCATAACAAAACTTTTTTCCAAAACAGAATCAAGCTATTTAGAGAACCATATTAAACTCGTGCTAAACATAAACTATTTATGAAAACATTTTTATCCAAAACATATACGCATGCATAGGTGTATTCGTTTTGACTAATACGCTTAAAGAACTATGTATTGATAAGAATGGAGAAATAACTAGTAAGTGTAAGGATTCTATATGGGTTCACAAATTTACTCTTCCGCAAGAGTGTCAAAAATACTTCGTCTTCGAAGCCCGAACCCCTATTAAACTAGTTTTTCCCATCGCTTATAATAATGGTCTTCGAAGATTATGTTTAATAATAGATGGAGAAAGTATTCGAAGCTATTCTAGCAAGTACTTGAAGGAGCTAGTAGAGGAAATAGCAAGTATATTGCCGAAGCTTGGAGAGCTAAATGTTTACTCGATCCTATATGCAATGTATAGAACTATTATGAGCTACTACCACGAAGAATTATCTAGAAGCGATCAAGAGATAGAAAAAATTATTGATAACGTTATGAAGGGGAAGCCCGTCTATGATCCAATTATAAGGATCTATAACAAGTTATCTAAGCTTCACCGAGGAGTTCACGGATTAATTTATTCCCTACAAAAACTCAGCAGAATATATAGTGAGCTAAAAGAATTAACGGATGAAGCCATAATGCTTGAAAACATGTATAGTACTTCAATAGATCGTGTTACACAAGCATTTAACATGTACTATACGCTTATAGGTGAAAAAACCAATAAGGTTGTGACAAAGTTAACAGTTATATCAGCAATATTTCTGCCATTAACACTTATAACGGGAATTTATGGTATGAACTTCAAATATATGCCGGAACTATATCATCCACTAGGATACTATACAACTCTTGCAGTCATGGGAATTATAGCTGTTGGAGAACTATTATATTTTAAGATCAAGAAATGGATCTAATGGGGCACATAGCTTAAAAGTAATATGCTTTTTACTCTGGACAACAATAGTTATGTGTGAAGAAATATTTTATGGCAGGGTGTAAAGCATGAGTTATTCTCCAACTTACAACGAGGTAGGGAAGAGGATTAGGCTTAGCAGAATCCTTAGAAATGATAGAGCAGTTGTATTCGCATTTGACCACGGAGTAGAGCATGGTCCAAGCGATTTTCCGCCTGAACACGTTAACCCACGAGTTATACTTGAAAAAGTCGTGGATGCAGGGGTTGACGCGATCATGATGTTGCCTGGTATTGCTCGTATAACATGGGATATTTGGGGAAACAAGACTGCATTGATAGTAAAGGTTACGAGTAAAACTAATCTTAGACCCAAAGATGAAAGACTCCTCCAATCACCCTTCGGCTATGTAGAAGATGCTGTAGCGTTGGGAGCAGATGCTGTAGCAGCAACTGTTTATTGGGGTAGCCAATACGAAGACCTCATGCTTCAGAGATGGTTTACTATAAGAGAGTCTGCTGAAACATATGGTTTACCATGTTTACAACTAGCATATCCCCGCGGACCAGCTATAGCGAATAGATACGATGTAGAAATAGTACGTTATGGTGCGAGAGCAGCTGCAGAATCAGGTGCTGATCTAATAAAAACATATTATACTGGCAATCTAGAAACATTTCGAGAAGTAGTAAGAGCAGCAAGCGGTATACCAGTTCTTATGAGTGGTGGTCCACGTAGGGAGAAGGAAATTGATTTTCTAAGGGATGTATGGAACGTTATACAAGCTGGTGGTAAAGGAGTAGTTGTTGGGAGAAATATTTTCCAACACAAAAACCCGAAAGCAATGATTAAAGCTGTAAAAGCAGTTGTTCATGAAGATAAGACGCCTGAGGAAGCTGTTAAACTTCTTGAACAATAAAGCATAGTTGCCGCCGCTTTACCTATAAATATAACGTATTTTTCAATCCAGCAACTATACACGTTTATAGTCTAACTAGAATTATTATATGATGATCGAGACTAATGCTATTAAGAACGGTGTTATTCCTGCTGAAATATTTGCTAAACTATTAATTAACGCTATTCCTATTTCTGGTTTAGATGTTTTATTACTTGCTAATCCTCTAAGTATGGGTCTAAGAGTTCTTGTTCCTATAATGCATAGTGTTATTATTGTGAATACTATTACAGGGTTGGTTGTTATAGGTAGAATTATTACTGAGAGAATAGCTGTAATTGATATAACAAGTACTGTTTTTGTATGCCCCTGTGCTTCAAGCATGTGTGAAAATAGTATGCTGAGTGTTAATCCTATATATCCTGCAATGCTCCAATAATTTCTGAGGACTGCTTCACTATATCCTGTCAACACTTTAGCATATGCGAATAAGTAATCCTTCAACAAACCATTAACTCCCCCAACTAGGAAAACCAAGGGTATTAATGCTGGTATTCTTCTAGTCTCCCATAATATAGTCTTGAAACTAATTTTTCCACGCTTCTCAACAGAGTATCTGGTTGAGGGAGAAATAATAATGTATAGTAATAGGTAGATTAAACCAATAATTATCCCTGTATAGAGAATTTTATCAGAACCCCAAAACTGTATAATCAATGATCCAATCTGGTATCCAGCATATCCAGAAATATTTCCCACTAGAAAATATATGCTCAACCACCTACTACGCCAATTCTTATCCACACCAACAACAAGAAGCGTCTGCATCAAAGGCCAGAAAAGACCCGCAGAAAAACCCTCGAGAAGCTTAATCGCAGGGTATAGTATGGGTGGAGAAATACTATATAATATATATGATAATAAAATAAACCCTAAACCAATGGAACCCGTAACCCTAGCAGATAATAACTCATATAGTTCAGCGTGAAGTATCGATGAAAAAGCTCTAGCAGACATAAAACCAAGCGTTAAAAGAGAAACCCACAATAAACCATTAGCCTCCAAAACCTTAATACTAATATGAGGAGAAACAATACCCGAAACAATCATCACAACAACCACACTAAGCACCGCAGTATAAAAACTACGACCATCAACAATAACCCCAAACACCAATAACCCACCACCAATATATATACAAAAATAACTCTACCTCCCCAAATACTATAACACAACATCTATAAAAAATTACTCGAATATTTTTCATTATACAAACTTGTCAAGGGGTCAGAGATACTATTAAGCCTATAGAAAACTAGTCGAACATGATCAATTAGGGATCGAATATAGAAAAACATATATAACAATTCGAACAAAGAATATAAACGTAGCAAATAATTCGAACCAAAGTAACAACACAGAAAGAATTGAAAGTTAAATGCTAGTTCTATGTTGTTGTTCAATAGCTCTTTCGTAACAACACAGAAAGAATTGAAAGAAGGTTTCGGTAGAATATGGTTGGGTGTTCATGGGTAGTGTAACAACACAGAAAGAATTGAAAGTGTAAAAATTTAGCTAACTTAAAGTTTATATATTTATTGGTAACAACACAGAAAGAATTGAAAGATAATAGAGAGCTTCAGAAAAACCACCAATACTTAAAAGTAACAACATAGAAAGAATTGAAAGCCCAGAATAGCTACACACAAGGGATGGATCACAGTCGATTTTGAACCACATAAACAATATTGAAGATATGTTAATCGTGGATGGAAGCTGAGCGGTGAGGCAAAAATAAAGCTTGATAAAAGGGAATAGGAGGATCAAAATCTATCTTACATTTGTAAAGGACGTTGTTGTGTATAAGTCTAGGGGTTATATATCTGTTGATGTTAAGCCTCGTGCCGTTGGGATCGACAGCCACCCATGAATCCACAACCCTTTTCCTAGGGTTAGGGCTGTGGACAAGGTGGAACTCCCTAGATGCGACTATAAACACATATAAAATAATTAGAATAAACATCTAGGGAGAAACGGAATCTTCAAGCATATATTGCTTCTTATTTTATGGAGAAACTGTATGAGAAGATTGATTTGCTAACCTACTTGGAGAGAAGGGGTAGTGTTCATTATATCTAATTGTCAAATAAATCATTTTTACAATAAATTCTTATTCTATGATAAGAAATATATTTGTTTCAAATAATTATTTTTGACTTGAAACAATCTAGGACAGTATGGGAAGAGGACTATGAGCAAGGAGTACTTGTTCGCATTGAAGAAGATTTATCATCACATGGATCTGGATAAGTTTTATCAATTGGTTAGAGAACATGTTAAACAAACTAGGATAATAGAGCTAGATGTAAGGGAATCGCTAAACCATGTTCTCGCAGAAAATATTTATTCACCGTATGATAGGCCATTATTTGATCTAAGCCATGCAGACGGGTTTGCTGTAAAATATGATGATATAAGAAATGCTAGTGAAGACAATCCTGTTAAGCTGAGAATAGTTAGAAATATCAATTCTAGGAAAGCCAATGATTACACATTGAAAAATGGTGAAGCTATTTTTGTAGAGACCGGTTATCCCTTACCTATAGGTGCAGATACCGTTATCCCGATTGAGGATACTATTGTTGAGAATGAATATGTATATATTAGGAAACCTCTTCCCAGATTTTCACATGTTTTTCCACGGGGGAGCGATTATAGTAGGGGGGAACAAGTATTCAGTAAAGGTACGAGAATCACTCCATTTATTCTGAAAACACTATTAGATCTAGGAGTTGGTGAGATAAGAGTATATGATAAACCACGTGTAGCATTATTTAGTGTTGGAGACGAACTTGTCGATGAACCATTTGACCCAATTAATTGGAGACTGCCTACCTCTACTCGTTTCCTAGAAAAATACGCTATTGAATACTATGGAGGATTAATTATTAGGGAAGATAAACTACCAGATGATCCAAAAAGTATTGTTGAAGCTGTCTCGAGTGTAGTTGGTGAAGCAGATATTATTGTAACAATAGGCGGGGTATCAATGGGTCCCAGAGACCATACTTGGATAAGCCTCTACGAAGCATTTAAACCACAACATTATTGGAGAGGATTAAAAATGCATCCAGCAAGGTCAACTAGTGGTTTATTCATAGATGGCAAATCAATAATTAATCAACCAGGTCTACACCAATCAAGCTTATCAGCTTTAATACTCGTAATAACACCTGTTCTAAACTATGTTCAGGGACAAATATTAGAGCCTAGATATCCTTGTATCAATTTATCATTAATGAATAAATACGTAGAAAACAAGTATATTGACCACTACAGGGTAAGGCCTGTTAAGATACATGGTTCAAAATGCGAAATAATTGATTTGAAAGGATCATATTATCTATCACCAATAAATATGAGTGATGGCTTCACAGTATTGAAGCCGGGAACTAGAGAGATTAATGTTGGAGATAATATTCGAGTCTGCTTCTACGAGCCAATACATAAAATATATAATATATCAGCTATATGAGGATTGAGAATTGAGTATTCTAGGAATAGATGAAGCAATCCGCCACTATACTTTATCACTTATAAGAGATTACAGGATAAACCCTTATGAAAGAGTTTATTGTCATCCAAAAACAGGATATGATCTTGGATTGCCTAGTGAAGAATACGTGTTAATTAGAGGACCCGAGATATTGTTAACTTGTATATATCATGGATATATTGGACAAGCATTCACTGTTTTGCCTCGTGAGTATCGTGGGAGAATAATTGATGTATTAAATATGGATTTAAAAGAAATAAGTAATCGTGGAGTGTTCTATGCATTTCTAAATGCTTTATTCCGTAGCCTTGGCTTAGTAGATAAAACTATGCATTGTAGATCATATGAACCGGTTAAATGTGGTGTGAAACTTGCAAGCTATATACTGGCTAAATACGGTGTTGGTAAGCGCGTTCTCCACATAGGTTATCAGCCTGGGCATGTAGAGTATTTAGCTTATTTTCTTAGAGATAATCTCCTAGTCACTGATCTTAGAAACGATACTGTTTGGAGAAGCCGATATGGTAGATTAGTATATGATGGATTATTTAATGAAAACTATATTGGAGCATCAGATATTATCTTGGTTACAGCTAGTAGTATTGTTAATAAAAGCTTCTGGAACATTATTAGTAGAGCATATATTATGGATAAGAAGATTTATTTATATGGGGTATCAGCTTCTGCTATTGCTTATTTCATAAACAAGCATACTCTATTTAAGATCAATGTTTTCTGCCCCTATGCTAAATAATTATATTTTAGCATAATCGCTAATACCTACTATAAGGTGTTTGAACATGCTTCCCAAAGAGTGGATGGATTACTTCTTCTATCAAAGAATAAATGTTATAAGGAAACTATGCATGGATGGGAGACCGCCTAGGAATTTCCTAGTAGAATTCACGAGGACAACACCGGCTGTAATCACGGATGGCCCCCGGGGATTGAGTGGTAGTATTAAGATGGTGGGATTTGTTCCTAGAAGGGAGTTTATCGAGGAACTAGCCGATAAAGCTTATAGATACGCATATGTTGAGAGGCCGGGTAATGATATGAAGAGTATTGCTTGTACTTTGCTTAGAGAATTCTACAGGATGGATCTTATTGATCCAATGCTTATTGGCGGGTTGGAGATGGGGTTTAAGCATAGCTGGGAAAATATCAAGGCTACAGGTAAAGCTACAGTATTATTTTATACGCCTCCCGAGACAAGTTTTGAGGTTAGAACTGTTGTTGAAATACATGATGAAGACAGTGATCCATATAAGAAGTATCTCAACAGCATACATGATTTATTTCATTGGGAAGGGAAGAAAAGTGATTATCCAGCATATGTTTTCAAAATAGTTGAGATATATAATAACTCTGCTACAAGGGATGGTTTTGGAAGAAAAATTTATCCATAACTTTATGCTTCCCTAATAGCTTTCTCGAGAATCTCTAATCCTATCTTAGCATGTTCTTCATCAATTATTAGTGGAGGTATTAGTCTTATAGCACTCTTACCACAACCTAGCAGGACTAAGCCTTTGTTCAACGCGTTTCTAAGAATCTTACCCCTCCTACTAGGATCTGGTTTCTTAGATTTCTTATCTTTAACTATCTCAATAGCCCATGCAAGCCCTAATCCGCGAGCATCCCCTATGAACTCGTATTTGTTTCTCCACTCGGTCAGGGTTTCTCTGAATAATGGTTCTAGCTTCTTAATATTTGGTAACAGCTTCTCGATCACCTCTATAGTCTTCAATGCCGCTATTGATGCTAAAGCGTTTCCACCAAAGGTGTTGCTGTGCATGCCTGGTTCTTTAAAGTCTAGGTCTGCTCTAAATATTGTTGCACCTATAGGTATTAATCCTCCACTCAATGCTTTAGCTAGCGATATTATGTCTGGAACTACTTTGAAATGATTAATAGCGAACATTTCACCTGTTCTTCCAAGACCCATTTGTACCTCGTCATCAACTAGTAGTATCCCGTATTTATCTAGTAGCTTCTTCAGTTCTGGGAAGAACTGTTTAGGGGGCACAACGTATCCGCCCTCACCCTGTATTGGCTCAGTAAATACCGCTGCTACTTCTTCTGGAGGTACTAGTTTGTCGAAGACGTATTCCTCAATATATTCTAGTACCCTATTCACTAGTTCCTCAGGGTTCTCATATCCATTAATACCCCATGGATTACGGTATGGGTTAGGATATGGTACATGGATTACGCCTGGCATCCATGGAAAGAATGTTTTGCGGTGAACAGTTTTACTAGCTGTTAAAGCTATTGATCCATATGTTCTACCATGAAATGCTCCTAGAAATGCTATGATGAATTTTCTACCAGTAGCTTGTCTCACAATTTTTAATGCTGCTTCATTAGCTTCTGTCCCACTATTCGCGAAGAATACTTTCTTCTCCTTTTCTCCTGGAGCAATACTTACTAGTTTCTCTGCAAGCATTACCTGGTATGGATTATAAAAGTCTGTACCAGCAGCATGTCCTAACCTATGCAGTTGTTCCTCAACAGCTTTCAAAACTTCTGGATGACTTGGATAACCCAAGTTATTAACTGAGATGCCGCTTGAAAAATCTAAGTACCTATTACCGTCAACATCAAATAACCATACACCCTCACCACGATCAATAACTAGTGGGAGATGCTCTGGATCATGAGTTGTTGTAGCAACGTATTTATGGTGTTTCTCAATCCATATCCTAGACTTTGAACCGAGAGAACCAGGTATTATTTTTACTTCGGGAAGCATAGTATTCTCACCAAACACATTTATACTCTATGAAATATATAATGCCTACTTCAAAAATACTAGATAACATGGGATGGAATAGTTTTTAAAGACAATGTATATATTGATAACTGGTGATTGATCATTTCAAGAAAACCTGGTCCTGAAGAGGAGAGACTAATTATTGAAATGTATAAGAAGTATGGAAAAGTGATTGTTATAGCAAAAACTCTTCATCACGACCCAAAAATTATACGTAGAATCCTTGTTAAGCACGGCATTAAATTGCCGTCTCAACGTTCAAAGGAGTTGAGAGAAAAAATAGTATCTCTCTACAAACAAGGCTTGTCGGGGAAGCAAATAAGTAAGATGCTAGGTATAAATTATCAAACAGTCCTCTACCATCTACACAAAGCAGGATTCAAGAGCGAGAGAATATTTGTTAAGAACAAGCTCATGGCGAAGAAGAGAAAACAATTAATG
Organism: Staphylothermus marinus F1; assembly: GCF_000015945.1. Taxonomy (NCBI): domain Archaea; kingdom Thermoproteati; phylum Thermoproteota; class Thermoprotei; order Desulfurococcales; family Desulfurococcaceae; genus Staphylothermus; species Staphylothermus marinus. Next base: position 1,559,134 of record NC_009033.1, on the reverse strand, counting down.
AAGGAATTACTGGAGAGTAAAGGTCCGATGCTGGTAACTGATCTTATTAGAATCCTTAATATTTCATATTCCTCAATTATAAGTTATATCAGAGATATAGATGCAGAAAAAATAGTGTTTACCAATAAGACGCCTAGGGGTAGACCAAAATACTATAAGTATTATAAAGACAAGCTTAGAAGATTGTGGAGATACCATATTGTATCACTAAAACACGATCCTAGATTATATGAATTCATAGCTAAGATTATCGTAGAAAACAACCTTGTTCCAGAAGATAGATATGAACGATCAATACTAACAAGGATGCTGAGACACACAGGACTAACAGAGGAGGAAGTTAGCAGGATCTATATGCACATAGAAACCATGAAATAATTGTTTCCTCCAAAAAGATTTCAAGGATTCCTACCTAGCCCCCTATTAACGAATAGATAAGTTCTGCTTCGTCAATGCATGTTTCCACACATTTTTACAACTATAAAAATAATTATGCTATTTAACAAGCTCTTCCAGGAATTTAAGCTTATCAACAACGTCATCTTCTCGGGCTCGAGTGTATAGGTATTCTTTGTCAAGCATGTCTTTTAAAACAATATATAGCCAAATAGCTTTATCTCTGTCCTCTGTTGCTCCCCGGTATTTCCAGCCTGCTAGATATGATATAATAAGTTCTTCGGGCGGATCTACGTATACATGATAACTATTTACAATGATCTTCACAGGATTTTTTCTACGAGTATATGTTGTAGATACTATGTCTATGGACTTCGATAATAATTGTTCATCGCCTAGTATATATCCCCTTGCGATCTTCTCGCCTATTTTTTCAAGGAACAATTCTAGGATTTTAGCAACTCTACTATTGCTTGCTATAAGATCAACATCCATTGTTCTATAGGCTTGCCCAGTAAATACCTCAACCGCGAACCCTCCCGTAACAACTATATATCCCAAATCATTCTCTATAAACCAATTGTTGAGAAAACCTATGAACAACATATATTTCTTTAACAAATCATTCGTGTCAACTATTTTCCTCATAAACCCTATGTACTCATTATATAGCTTCTCAGCTAGATTTTCATCCTCAACACTCGATTCTCCCCTTCCCAATCAACCACTTCAAAATACCTTTTAAACAATATACGGGAAATCTCAGCAATCCTTAAAACATCACCAACACTCCTACGACTAGTTCGAACTCTATCCTTGGCTCTCAACTCATCAATGATCCTTAAAGCTATCCTAAACCTCTCCTCCAAAACCATACACCAAATGATATCTAACTCATAAAATCATTTAAAATACAACAGCTTAAAGATTAGGGGTTAATGAGGACCTTGCATATATTTTCTTCAGGGGAACCGGGGGGTTATCTTCACGAATAAACCCTAATAAATAATTTAACCCCCCTCTCCTTAAACAATTGAGTCCTGAAAAAGTAGTACATAGTTCCTAAAATAGTCTTTTATTGTAGTTCGAGTTTAAGGCCTAGATCTCTTGATCTTGCAAAATCTTTATTCTGGGTAACTAATACATAGTTTCCAAATAGTGTTGTTGTAGCTATATTTTTGTTATTGTTGGGAAACCCATTATTTCTACTAGGTCTTTTAGAATTAGAGTTGTTACTATTACTAAGAGTATTCTAAAGCTTCTCTTATATTGATCTTTTTCTCCGAGAACGGGGACTGTTTCGTATAGTTTGTTTATGTTCATGCATAGATTGCTTGTGTATTCTAGTAATTTGTTTGGTTTCAGCTCACTATATGATTTATACAGTATTGAGGGGTATTCTAGTAGGTTTTCGAGTATGTTTCTCTCCAGTAAATTTAGGTCAATCTCTTTATTCTTCAATGTATTATATAGTTTGTTTGCTTCAACCAGTAGTTTATCAATATTTGTTAACGGCTCTACTCCAAGCCATTTCCTAAGAATGCCTTGCAACCGGACAAATGTGTATAGTATCCATGAACCCATATTGTATTCTTCTAGTCTCCTATGATCAAATGTTAATACCTTGGATGGATCAATCGATAATAGTAGTGCTCTTGAATCAGCAACTGCTAGTTTTTCGAAAACCTTTTTCAATTCATCCAAATTTATTGGTATACTCGATTCTAGTCCTCCGATCCTCTTAATTTGGCTTTCAACATATGATTTAGCAATAGCTTTAACATAGTCTTCTAATAGTTCATCTAAACTATAATATTGACCTCTACGACCACTCATCCTCATACCTTTCAAATTAACCATTTCATATGTGAAATGAACTAGTTTCTCAGCTTCATCCCTATATCCTAGAAGGTAGAGAGTTGCCTTTACTTGTTTCTGCTCTCTTGTCTGCTCAACAGCTATAACATTATATACTTTGCTCGCCCCCAAATACTTGAACTTGTATATTGAGTATGCTATATCTCTGGTAGTATAGAGGCTTGTTCCATCACTTCTCTGAACAACCAGTTTACCGGGCTGGTCTTTGCCGAATAACTTCTTGATAAATAAGTGTTCTTCAGCGGCTTTATCGAGATCTATGATTAATGCTCCCTCCTCCCTACTAGAATAGGGTAGCTTCTCTGATTCCCTGATCACATTCCATGCAAGTTCTCTTATAATATGGCTACTCTCCCAATCATATGAATCAAAAACTATTCCAAGCCTTGACAGTGTCTCTCTGAAACCTTTTAGTGTTTGTTCTGAAACTTCTCTGAATAATACACCTACTTCTTCATCTCCCTCCTCATATTTCTTCATATATTTCCTGATCTCCTCCTCAGCCTTGTCTGGATCGGTTATGTTCTTTTTCAACGCAACATATAGTTCTGGATATGTTTCAGCAAACTTGTTCTCAGAATCACTATATTCGTTCTGCTCCATTAATAGATCCTTGTATTTCTTCTCATATTTTTTCAGTTCATCATGTTTCTCCTCATAGTATTTACTTATATGCTTGTATCCCTTGCTTGAGAGAATCTTAACTATTTTTTCGATTGATTTTATTGATTCAGTTATTATTTCTCCAATGTAGTGTTTTATCCTGTATTTCTTTAATAGGTTCTCTATTGTTATGGATAGCTCTACTAGTGGGTATAAGTTATTGTTTTCCATGAACTTCTCGGTTTCCCTGAGTATTGTTTCTAGTTCTCCGCGTAGTTTTTCTTCGAGAACATGTATTTCTCTCTCAACCACTAGTTTATGGATCAATATATTGGTTAATGCATATATTGCTCCAATCCAGTGATCTATTTTCATATTTGGAGGAGGAACTAGTTTTTCGTTCTTAACAATCCTATACCCATATACTAGTACAGCAACTTGCCTACCCATATCGTTTACATAGAATCTCTCCTCAACATTAAAGCCTAAATATCTGAGTAGGTTAGCATACGTGTTTCCTATGACAGCGTTTCTCCCACTACCAACATGTAGTGGGTGAACAGGATTTGCACTAGTATGCTCAACAACTATTTTTTCTCCCTTACCAAAACTCTTTATTTGATCAAATATTTTCTTGGAGAGATAATTTTCGAATATAATGTCTTTCATCAAGTTATAATCTATGTAGAAATTGATATATCCATTAACATATTCAGCTCTACTAGCATAGCATTTACCGAGAAGACCCCTACTCTCCAAATAATTGATTATCCTAGAAGCAATATTTTCCCAATCATCCCTGCTAATTCTATACTTGTGGAATAAGTAGTGGAGAGCTAACCCGTAATCGCCAAGCTTAGGATCAGGTGTCTTAGTGATCTTTATTCTCTTACTACTAAAATATTCTCTCACAACCTTTTCATCCTCTCCTAAAACACTAGACAATGCCTCTACTAGAATGTTTTCGAGACAATCACTTACCCCTATATAGCTCTGAATCATGTCAAACACCGCTCTTCAAATCCTAGAAAAAACATTAATACATATTATGCTTTCTTAGTTCAAAATATGAATACGATGCATTAACGATTAATAAGAATAGTGTCAGACCCGTGATCCTTACCGCATTTCTCAATTATTCTTTTTTAATCTTAGAAACCACCCTTATCTTTTCAATCCATGTCTCAGGATACTGTCCCTTCTCATCCTTCTCATACTTCTTAACCATATCCCATATATTCAGCAACGCTATAGATACACCTGTTAATGCATCCATTTCAACACCTGTCTGAGCAGTTGTTCTAACAGTAACAACAACCCTGATCCTATCATCACCAATAAACTCATAGTCAACACCAACATAAGTTATAGGAATATTATGGCACAAAGGCAAAAGCTCCGAAGCCTTCTTAACAGCCTGAATAGCAGCAACACTAGTCACAGTTAAAACATCACCCTTCTCAACCCTACCCTCCCTAATCCTCCTAACAGTCTCAGGCCTAAGCCTAATAACCCCCTCAGCAACAGCCTCACGAAAAACAACCCTCTTACCCGACACATCAACCATAGACACAAACAACCACCTCCCTCCACCAACACAAACATATAAGCAACAACCAAAAATAAACAATAACCAGACTTAACAACAAAATATACAAAAAACCAACGGAAACCACTCGAATGTTTTTCATTATACAAACTTGTCATGGGGTCGGAGATACTATTAAATCTATAGAAAACTAGTCGAACACGATCAATTAGGGATCAAATATAGAAAAACATATATAACAATTCGAACAGATTAAATAAATGTAACAACGTATTCGAACCAAAGTAACAACATAGAAAGAATTGAAAGCATAGTAGTAACTGTTGATGCTTCAAATTATACAGAAATTAAAGTGTAACAACATAGAAAGAATTGAAAGGCTTAGTATTGGGGTAGCCCTCGAATGTAATAGTATAGGTAACAACATAGAAAGAATTGAAAGTCAGTATCAACCTCGATAAGGTCTTTTTCAGATTTGTAGAGTAACAACATAGAAAGAATTGAAAGATACATACACTTTTACAAGGCGGGATCCAATATAATAGTTGTAACAACATAGAAAGAATTGAAAGAACATTAAATGTTGCTGAGAAGGTATATCAGGGCTTGAAGTAACAACATAGAAAGAATTGAAAGCAGGAAACCCATAAAAACAATAACATTGTGGATGCCAATGTAACAACATAGAAAGAATTGAAAGTGTATGAGTCTACAAGCTCTAGTGATACGGGGGACATAATGGTAACAACATAGAAAGAATTGAAATTAATATAATATGTTTTTAAAGGGTCCATAGAAACTTAGATAGGATTGAGGAATATTTGTTGTTTTGGTTTGAAGTAGGGTTCTCTGAGTTGTGTTGCTTTTTCTAGTAGTTTTTGAAAAGCTTCTTTGTCTCTGTTTAGTATGGCTTCTCGAGCATCTAGGACTAGGTCGTTTCTGAATATGCATAGTTTTATTCTGCCGTCGGGGGTCATTCTTATTCTTGTGCATTTCATGCATAGTTCTGGGTTTTGCCAGCCTATAACTATTGTTATTTTGGAGTTGTTTGGTAGAATATATGTTGGTCTTGATTGGAATTCTTTCTTATATTTCTTGACACTTATATTTTCCAAGTAATTTAATATGTTGTTTAAGCCTGCATGTAGTTTTTTATATGTTTCTTGGCTCATGCCTAGGGGGATTAATTCTATGATGTTCATGTCTAAACCATGTTTTTGTGCAAAAGATATTAGATCTTTGTATTCATTAATGTTAAGGCTTAGGATGACATAGTCTATTTTAAGCTTTAATCCATACTCTAATGCTTTGTATATGCCAGTCAATACTTTCCCTAGATCTCCGCCGGTAATTGTTTTGAAAACTTCGGGTTTTAATGAGTGGAGGCTAACATTTATATGATCAACTTTCTCCTCAGCTAGTTTCTCAGCGAATTCTGCGAGTCTAGATCCATTAGTTGTGATGGATACTATTCCACCAACTCTTCTTATTTCGTGGACAATATCAACTATATCGTCTCGGATCAGAGGCTCTCCACCAGTTAACTTATAGTATTTAATATCGTTTCTAACCCCCATTTCAGCAACAAATCCCCAATCCGCTGGAGAAAGCTCTCTATTCTTTAAATTAAATACTCCTTCCCGGTGGCAGAATATGCATGAATGATTACATCTAAGAGTAACACTTATACGCATATGTGTTATTGGCCTACCAAACCTATCAATTAACACTAGCTACACCGTGAGAACGCGTCGTTCAACTACTTTTAACATCTATGGTGGTTAATAAAAAATATTTATGATTAGTCAAATACCCTTATTTGACTACTCACCATGATTTATAGAATCTATAAACAAAATAACCAATCACAGCAACAGCCGCTACAATCGCGACAATAATAGCCCAAGTAACCCAGCTAGAACCCTGACCCTGACCTTTTTCTGGAATAATCTCTCCTCCACCAGTAGGCGGTGTAGTAGTCGTAGTCGTTGTCGTTGTAGTAGTTGTTGTTGGAGATGTAGTTGTAGTGGTTGTTGTGGTTGTCGTAGTCGTTGTAGGAGGCGATGTAGTTGTTGTATTTGTTGGTGGAGGCGTTGTTGTCGTAGTGGCTGTGGTAGTTGTTGTCGTTGTGGTAGTCGTAGTGTTGGTTGGAGAAGTCGTAGTAGTTGTGGTAGTTGTTGGTGTTGTGACTGGATATTGTACGTAGACTACAGCACGTGTTCCAGCCGCGGGGTCATATGATGATAACATCTGGTATTGCTCACTAGATGTTGGCGCTAATAAGTCTATAACATATGGTTGTACACCAGCATTTATAGCTGCAGGATCACCACCGCCAAACTCCCATTGTGTAGAGTTTCCAGCAACCACTTTTCTAACCTTATCTGGTTGATAACCATCGTAGCCTGTCATTATGACAGCGTATTTCCAGTTATTAATAATGTTCGTGTCTAGTAGAAGCGACTTATCGACTTCTGCTATTATAGTATTGTTGCTTGTATCAACATATACTTTGAACAAGTTATTATCCTGTGCATAAGCTGTTCCATTATAATAATATATTGCGGATAACTGGCCATTGGGGACAGGTGCAGTATCCCATCCAGGAGTTAATAATATAGCCATGTGCCATCCAGGACTATAATCAACGTTTTCACCAAAAGATGTAGTGTTGACTGGTAAGCTACTATCACCAGTATAGATATAAATGTGTATATACTGCAACGAGAAACCATTTGGACCATTCCATGGATTATCTCCTAGATTATCCAAGTATACATAAAACTGTATGGTTGAACCAGCATCAACGACTTTAAAGCCTGCAAGATCAAATACTCCTGGCTGAAATACTGAATCCGTAGGATAAGTTATATTACCATAACCATTATCATCGCCCAAGGGATCATTCATTTCGAAAACAGTTTGAGGCGGTGGTGTAGTTGTTGTCGGCGTGGTTGTTGTAATAGTGGTTGAAGTCATTGATGAAACACTTATACCAGTTATATTTGCTGGTGTCCCGGTTGATGCATTATATGATGATAACATCTGGTATTGATCATTAGCTGTGGGTGCAAGTAAATCAATTACTTCAGGCTGTACACCAGCATTTATAGCTGCAGGATCGCCTCCGCCAAACTCCCATTGTGTAGAGTTTCCAGCAACTACTTGTCTAACCTTGTAGGGTGCGTAACCATCGTATCCAGCAACAACAACCGCTATCTTCCATAATGGTAGGTTCTGGGTATCGTATAGGAGTGTTTTGTCAATTGATGCCACAATAGTATTGTTTATGTTTGGATCAACATATACATCGAACCCTGGAGTAGAACCCTCAACAGCGACAACATTTCCGTTAGCATCATAAATAGCGGATAACTGGCCGTTGGGGACAGGTGCAGTATCCCATCCAGGAACCATTAATACAGCATAGTTCCAGCCATGGCTAACCATAACATTTAATCCCGACGTTGTATAGTTAACTGGTAAGGTCTGATTAGATGTTAGAATATAAATTTGTATATATTGTAGTGAGAAACCATTTGGACCATTCCATGGATTATCTCCTAGATTATCCAGTGTAACCTTGAAATATAGTGTAGATGCTGTATCCTCTATCTGGAATTTCACAAGATCAAATACTCCTGGCTGAAATACTGAATCCGTAGGATAAGTTATATTACCATAACCATTATCATCGCCCAAGGGATCATCAAATGAATATATTACTGTACCAGGGCTGATTGTGGATACTGTGATAAGTCTTGTTGTTATTGCGAACTGAGAAGCTATAATTAATAAGATAATAATGGTTAACACAGTTGTATAAATAATTTTATCACTTCCCATAATATGCGCCCCAAATAATTGACACACTATATTTAATTTTACATTAAACATATAAATTCTTTCCTATATAGAGAAACATCGAGGAAACTTCAAAATCTCGAGAATCCCTACAATATTATTTCCGGTATCTAATCTCTAATTCTGCACCTGTATATGGATCTCTTATTTGAGTCTCATTTAGTGATTTATATATTTCTACTATATCTTCGCCCTTCGCTATTCTAACGGGTATGATCTCTAATATTTGGTCTCCGAAAACCCATGTTACATCTCCTTTAAACGATAAATATGCATAGGCTCCTTTATCTAGAAAAATATTTGCTAATACATCATCGTCTAAGCCATAGCAACCAGTATATATTATTATTGTATCATTTTTTAGACTAGATATTTTATCCTTGAAAAATAATGGTGAAACCACTACGTATAAGGGTAACTCATATATTGATACGCCATTCCTAGGTATTACACCTTTAACTATGTAGTGATGTTTTAATAGATCATAAATCTTGTTCTTACCATATATTTTGATTGCTTCATTAAAGTATATCCCCGTGAAAACATATTGTCCAACTGGTTCAGGTATTTTTGAGTTGTTATTGTATCCTCCATGAGCCCTTAATATAATGATATCGTATCGATCTAGATGATATAATGGATCAAGTGTAGCGTTTTTCCCAATGTATATATCTACTGTATAGTTATGTTGAGTAAACGTTTTCATCAATAAATCTATGAGTTCAGGATTCGAATACTCTCTCGATAATGGATCATATATTAATACTCTTTTCTCCTCTCTAGAATTTTCCACATTATTATTTATCAAATTATTCTCGTGTACAAACATGAATTGATTACTAAATAGTATTTCTAAAAATATCGTTGAAACAACTAGTATAGTTACAGCAATTATTATTGCCAACTTGGTCTTTTTTCCTAAAACTCTACTAAAACCCCTAGTATTTTTAGTAAGCAATAGGAACCATCTCGTCAATCATATTATCAAATATTTATCATATTATTATTGAGATATAGGGTAATGGTTTATTCATGTTAATTATGAGTATAAGTGCTTATTTTATGCATTATTCTTTTCGTCCGTAGAAAACTTTGTTTAATCATTTATTCTTACTCCATCTTTGGGGCAGTAATGGTTTTTCTTGTTCATAGTTTTTACCTATTCTTAGTGCTTCATATGCTTTACATATTTCTCCTCCTAAATAGAATGCATGGCTCATAAGGGATACTAGTTTTAGTCTCAATATAGTGTCTCTGATCTCTTCGCAGTTTCGCCCTTTTATCAATATTTTACCTTTCCTACCAATATAGAATACCTCTATTACTTGTTCTTTATGGTTTACTCTTATCTTAAATATACCCATAGGGTCTATTTGGTATGTTGGATCTTTTGTTGCAACAACTATTTCCTCAGGCTTCTCATATTCTGGGTAAACATATGTTTTACTCTTCAAATATAATAGATCGATTCCCAGGTCTCTTGGATTTGTTCCTAAATATCGGGATATTGTTAATAATTTTCTAGCCTCTATTGTTTCTTGGAGGCTCCAAACAAGTTTTTCTTCTGATTCATGAATAATTAATAGACTTACTCCAGCTTCTATTAGGAGTTCTAGGAGAAAAGGATATAATCCATGTGTGTCTGCATCAATGCTGTAACTAATATTTGTAATCCATCCTGCTTTGGCATAATTTGTGATTGATTTATATTCGTTTAATTTATCTAGTATTTTCTGAGAGGATAATGTTGGGAGGATAGGGTCAATTATTATTTTTTCTCTATAATTCCTTAACTGTCCGAGTAGTTTATTATTTATTGTTTGAGTTTGAATTTGAAGTATTTTATTATATTTTAAATAATTGTTTATTTCATCTATTCTTATTCCATATATTATGCTTACATGTTCTAGTATATGTGTATCCAATATGCTTGGTGGAACAGCTAATCTACCTGAATAGCCTAACTTAACTAGTTTCTTAATAGTTTTCTCTGTTGAGTTTTCCGTCAAATATATTATGTCTGGCTTAAAGACTCGAATATATTGTTCTAGAAACTCATCTCCCCATACGTGATCATATAGTAGTCCAAGAATTATTGGGGGCGGTTTTAATGGTATAAGTTTTTTATTATTTATTCTCAACCACTCTGTTTTCTCCATAAAGTATTTATTGGCTTTTGCATAGATTTGCTCAACGCTTTGCTCTACTATTTTATCACCGCTTATGCTTGGTGAGAATTTTTCTAATCCTATGAGAAACATTGTTTTTAATAATTCTATTCTACTAGGAGACTTAACTATTTTAATGCCTAGTTCATCTGAGAGATCCCTGAGATCATACTTTATGGTTCCAGGCAGTACTATGTAATCATATTTTCTAAGATCATGCTTCAACAAGTGATGCTTTATGAATTCCTTAGGTGCTAAAGCTATAACGCTTATTGGCAGTGGTAAAACATCTATTATAGTATTGGGGTCTATGCTTTTCTTTACCTTCTCTATTTCCTCCTCAACAATCTTCTTGGCTGAAATACTTGTAACTATTAGTATACGCATTAATAGTTGTCACCATATAGTAAAGAATAATATAATAACTTATTTTTCTACTTCTGCACCGGCGTACTTGATAATAACTCGTTTAGTTTAGCATAGAATTTCTCCCACCATTCCCTAGCTGCTTCCTCTTTGTTCAGTGAGAACTTAGCGTTCCATTCATCGTTGCCGTATTCCTTAGCTGCATTGGCTAGGTAGTCTATTATTTTCTTGGATTCCCAGAATGTTGGTTTAGCTCCTGATAAGTCTTGGTACTCCATTATTTTCTTGTATAATTGCTTATATCTTTCATTGAGATCCTTTATTCCATAGTATTTCTCATATAGTTTGTCAAGTGTTTTCTCAGCCCATCCACGATGGAATCTGCAGAACCCACCATTATCGCTCCACATTTCCTTTACTGCTCTCTCAAAGCTTTTCTCAGCGTATTGTTCTGGATCTATGAATACTCCCTTATAGAGTGTCCAGTATCTTCCCAGAACTGGTAGTGGTGCTACCATTCCAGGTGTCCAGTAATAGTTTGGTGTTATATGTCCTTCTTCGCCGAAGGATGCATATACTAATAGGTCTGAGAATCTCCATTTTCTCTCATTTACTCTGTTCTCGTATAGTATATCCAATATTTTAGCAGCCGATCTTAATCCTTTCTCTCCGATTAGTTTCAATAATGGGTTCTTACCCCATGCCAGGTTCTCTATTAGTTGAATTGCTAGGTCAGCATTATGCTTACTATATTCAAGTTTGAACTCATATGGATTAAAGTAGGGTTTACTCGATAAACCTACTTCTCCAGGTGTTAATAATCCCTTCTCTAAAGCATCATATATGAATCCAACTAGTTGTCCTGTCTCTATAGCGTCAAACCCATACGCATCTACTAATTCTACTATTTTCTGTGACTCATGTATGTCGAATACTCCTATGAATGGTCCGAATCCTTCGTAGGGTTCATAGTCTGATTTATACTTGTCTAATCTAACTTTTTTACATGCAATAGGACATGGTTCTCCGCATGTTTTCCAAGACTTAGTTTCTATGGCTTCCTTATTGAATGGTTCCCATATGTGTTTCATTATTAGTTCGTGTAGTTTTTCTCTGAGATCAGGAGGTAAATAGATCATGTTCCAGTTGAACATTGGAGTATATATTTTTAAGCTGGGATAGTTTCCTCCAAGTGTACCTCCAGTGTTGAGCTTTGGGTTATATCTATACTTTGTTCCAGCTTCGATAACCATTGTTATATATGGTTTTCCAGCTATTTCTCTGAACAACTCGTTTATTTTACGTGTATCCAAGAGATCTTTTGGTCTCTTAGTTCTTCTATTGAATTTTCCACCATACACTATGGCTGCTACACCATGTGCTCTGTAGAGAACGCTTCCAGGACCGCCGCGTGCAGCGTATTCTTCGCTTCCACGATCGATCCTGCCTTTGACAAGGGTTATTGACACTAATGCTCCTAGGCTTGTGTATTTTGATGCTGGTCCAACAAGTATTGATCTCCCATTGTATTCTTCATAGAATTTCTTATATTTCTCGCTTAGATATTCTTGAAGAGCAAATACACCTTTTTCTCCCTTATAGTTTCTCCAAACATTTTCTAGTTCTTCCTCATCTATCTCATCAAAATCTACTTTGACTTCCCCATCTCCTTCATCATATACTTTGATTATTAGGGGCTTATTTGATCTACCCTCAACAACAATGGCATCAGCATTAACGTTAAACTGATAAGCAGCACCACCCATCGCAGCAACATGTAATCCTCTTGTAAGAGGACTCTTGAATACAGCTACAAACCTGTGTCCACCATAAAGGTTTGTCCCGGTAAAGATGCCTGCACCTATTACAACAGCATTATCAGGATCGTATACGGGTTTTTTCCAAGACTTATATTTTTCAAGATGAAGCTTTACCCCAAGCTCGATTGGCCCCATTACCTCTTCGAGACCATATTCTTCTACCCAGTATTTCCTATTATTTACATCTATAAACAATACCCTATACGTTGTTGATGAACCACTCAATTTCTACACCTTCACTAATGCTAATATTATCTTAATAGAATATTTAGTTTTAACATATATTTAAAATATATTATCAGGTTCAACTAAAGACTGAAGGTAAATGTTAAAATAACTATTTAATTTTTTCACGGTTATTTTTTAGGCAATCTATAGTCGATCTGCCAGTTAATAGTGACGATGTCTGATCCAGTATAGATCCATCCATACAGGTAGAGTCTATACTTACCAGGGCCCCCAATAGTTGAGATATCCATTTTTATAATTGTAGTATTCGTTGATCTCATTAATGGCCAGCTGAGCTTTGAACCTGTTTTTGTATTTTCGAATACTATTTTGTAAGAGTAGTCTAATACTCCGGTTGAAGATATATTTACTATAAGAACTATGTTTGTCTCGTTTTCGCTGAGATCTATTGTTTTGAAATAATAGCCTGGATATTCCATAGCATTAAATATGCCATAGAAATTTTTTCCTGTATATAGTGATAATCCTTGGCTTGTGAATACGTAGTAGTGGTTTTTGAATAAATTATCGAAATATAAGCTTCCACTAAATATTCTTATCCTTGTAGAATTAGCTATTGTTTCCTTAACCTCCTCAGTATATGGGTTGAAAGGTGTAATAGTTGTTGTAGTGGTTGTATATGTTGATTCTGAGCCTTCTCTTTGATTCATTGTTTGATTATAGATATGTATACTGATTAAAGAAGCTATGATAATTGCTATAATAGTTATTATAATTATTGATTTATGCTTCATTATTATTTCACCAGGTATCTTCATAGATATTTAGTATTGTTTAATCGAATTTTTGTTTTCACATCGATTGTTATGATAAAATGATATTTTATTGTTTTAAGTATTGTCTAAATAAGGAATCCTAGAAGATATGTTATTATCATTCCAATATACGCTATAGACAGCATTAATGCTATAGTTGATAATGTTATTTTCCAATTCCTAGATTCTAGCTGAATAACAGCTATTGTTGCTAGACAAGGTACGTATAGGATTGTGAAAACTGTTAAAGCAGCTATTTGTGCATCGTTTAAGCCTAGCTGTATAATGGCTGCAGTACCCGAGGAGGCTCCTGTTATAATGGTTAATGTACCTATTACTGCTTCTTTCGCAACAAATCCTATGATGAGCGCGAACGCCATTATCCAAGCAGCATCTCCGGATAAACCTATTGGTGATAATAGTGGTGCAAATACTTTAGCTATATCTGAAGCTATGCTTATAGAGGGATCACTTGTATAGGTTAGAGAGGATGTGAAGCTTACGGAGAACCATATTATTATGCTTAGAAAGAAAATAATTGTTCCCGCCTTTATTAGGAAATGTCTTGTCGCATCCCATACATGCCACCATATAACTCTAGGTATTGGTCTATGAAGCGGTGGCAGCTCCAAGAGGATCTCTGGTTCAATAATCTTATTCTTCTTCTTATCATATATGTAGAGAAGCTTGTTAGTGATTGCAAAAGTGGCGAAAGCCGCAACATACCCATATATTATTAGTAGAAGACCTTTTATACCTGACAAAGCTGATGCAAAAGCTAACATAACCACTAACCTAGCTTGACATGGAATAAATGGTAGAGTCATAATTAATCTTAGTCTTTCACGTATATTAGGAGTAGCTCTTGTCGCCATTATAGCTGGTACATTACAGCCTAAACCAAGCATCATGGGAAAGATAGCATGGCCCGATACACCTATTTTTGTCAACATTCCATGGAGGCTAACAGCTATTCTAGGAGCCAAGCCTGAATCCTCTAGTATAGCAAGCATTAAGGCTACAACCATTATTAATGGTAGAAACATTAATACTGAGCCAACACCACCTATTATACCATCTATTATGAGATGTGAATACATATTATCTCCCATAACACTATATAGGATATTGCTTAGATAATCAAAGCCAGACTCCATTAGTCCTCCTATACTATACTCTTCAACAGCTGATGCAAGATCGGGGTAACCCATGATATCCAATATAATGTTCAGAGGAAAACCGGTATTGATCGTGAAAGCTAAGATGAAAATAGTAAATAGTATGGTTAAGCCGAGAGTTGGGCCAATAATTGGTTTATAAAAGTATGAAAGTACTTTGCTTTTCCTAGAGCTAATACTAATACGAATAACTACCCCCTTCAATATTTCGTTGATGTATTCAAATCTTCTAATAGACAAAAGCTCTGATGGTTCTCTACCAAATATTTTCTTAACTTCATCTCTAATCGCACGTATTCTCTCTAGTACATCTTCCCCCATTTTCTGCCAAATAATTTGTTCAAGTTCTTCGTCACCTTCCAACAGCCTAACAGCAACCCATCTAATTGGGAAACCTAATATGTTGCCGTTCTTCTCCCTCAATATATCCACTATTGAATCAATAAATGGATTCAATTCTTTATAGTCAACTATAAGAGGAGTCTTCCTACCCTTACGCTCCTCTTTCACGTCTATTATTGTATCGAGCAACTCAACTATTCCGACTCCAGTAGCGGAAGATACTGGAACCACTGGAACATCTAATTTATTTGATAAAGCCCGATAATTTATGTGAATACCATGAGCATGGACGCTATCTACCTTAGTGAAAACAAGTATGACTCTGGGAGTTATTTCTAATGCTTGTATAGCTAAATACATTGTTCTCTCAGGATTCAACGAATCGACAAGCACTAGTAGGACATCTGGTTGTTGAGTTAAAATATATTTTCTCGCAATTCTCTCCTCGATCGTTGTCGCTGAAAAACCATAAATTCCAGGTAAATCAACAAAAATTATTCTTCTACCCCGATGAATACGTTCACCCACATGCTTCTCAACAGTGACTCCAGGCCAATTAGCTACATGAACCTTTCTACCAGTTAATACATTGAATAAAGTGGATTTACCAACATTTGGTTGCCCTATAACTCCTACTTCTATGTATTCTTTAGGCAAAAGTAAATCACCCCCGATAATTATAGTGGTTGGACAAGTATTCTCCTAGCAATTCCTCTCCCAACAGCAACCTCTGCCCCCATAATACGGACAATTAGGGGGCCTTTGCCATAATTAGCTACAACCTCTATGATTGCCCCGGGGGTAAAACCCATTTGGTACAATCTATATAGCCAGCCCCCTCCATGAGCGAATCCTATTATCCTCGCTTTTGCACCACTTGGCAATGTGTCTAATGTTGTTTGCATCATATTATATCCCCATATAATAGATGTTAGGCATCCCTAACACATTTTGTAAACACTCAATATATTTTAATTCATGTTCCCTATTAAAAATTAAATAATGACCTAGTTATCAATAGTTAATAACTGTTGAAAACGGTGTAATATTTGACGATATCTCAGGGATTATCATGGCTTATTTACCAGTACGGAGTTTTCGGAGTATTTATTGTATCTCTTATAGGAAACGCTATTCCATACTCTACTATACCATACTTAGTATTTATAGTATTATATTCTGGCTCCGTTCACGACCCAATCATACATGCAATGATAACATTTGCTGGAGGATTTGGTGCTGCTTTAGGTAAAGTAGTAGTTTATTATTTTGGTTGGGGAATAAGACATGTATTACCGGAGAATATGAAGGAAAATCTTGAATTATTCACAAGATTATTTAGAAAATCAACTTTTATAGCTGTATTCATTTTTGCTGCATCACCACTACCTGATGATATAATATATATTCCACTAGGAGCAACCAAGTATAGTTTGAAAAAATACTTCATAGCTCTCCTAGCAGGAAAAATAACTATTACAGGACTCGCTGTATTCTTTGGTTCATCCATTGAATGGGCTATAAGAGCAACTACAAATTATCCGGAATATATTACATTACCTATACTCATAGTGTTAACGCTTTATCTAACATATGTTATGGCGAAAATAGAATGGATAAAAATAGCGAGAATAGCGTCTGAGAAAGGATTAGTAAAGGCAATCATATGTATTATTATAGAAGTTTTCAGAATAACGTTCAATATGATCATATACCCATTTAAGAAAATAATTAAGTATTTAACATAGTCGATACCGATAATTAAAAGGAAAACGGCAAACTAATATTATGCTCTATATAATTAAGAATAAATGGGATGAAGAAGAACCCGGGATAGTAGCTCCGCTTGGAGCGATGATATATCCTAGCCAGTAAGCGGGCACGGACCATTCTCTATACTGAATCCATATATGATTGTTGATAAATCTCTATTTTCTTCCCGATCACTCCTTCTATCTTATTTAGTAGATCTCCTAGTTTATTGATTATAACTGTACAATCATAGTCGCAATATAATGTTATACTAGCTTTTTTGCTAAGTATATTTGTATCAGTAAATACGACTCTTTGATCACGGGTATAATCCAGTGTATGGGAGACAAGTATTAATAGTTCTTCCCGGTTGCTGGGGATTGTCCAATTCTTTAAAGTTTTTATTATAGAAATAGTTAGCTTCTTACAGTAATCTATATCTGTGCATGTATTCTCTAGTGTCTTCTCAATTATTCTTAGATCTCGTATTGAGTGCAGGATTGATGACAATAATGTTTTATACATTGACTTATCAATTCTAAGACCAAATAGGTCAGCAAGCTCTATGACCAGTTGAGCAGTTTTAGATGAATGTTTAAACATGGTATTCGAGCTATGCTTCATAAATAGATCAAATACTTTTCCAAAATGATCTTTATCAATTATTTTCATAAATAAATAATAGTCTTCAAGCATTCTTAGCTGACCAATATTCTCAATTGCATAAGGAACTCTATCACGTAAATACTTGATAGCACTATATAGATCATATCCCTTATACACTAGATACGAAGCTGTTACTAAACCACTCCTTCCAACACCACCCATACAGTGAACGAAAACTTTTCTACCATTACTGATTTGCTCCTCAATATACCTCGATAAATAATATAGTTCCAATAATTGTAAGGGGTGAAAATCAGGGGTTGGAACATGTATGTATTCTATGCCATAACTATTAAGCATTGATAAATAATAATCTATGCCGCCAGGTACTTCATGAGGCATAATAAGTACTATGAATACATCAAATGTTTCAGATAAACTTTTCAATTCATTAATCCTAGGTAAAGGACCCTGAGCCAACTTGTATGGAATAATCCATACATAGCTCAAATAAACAAGCACCTCTATAATTCTATTAGGAATTAAACGATCCTATTCATTATTATTCATGATCGTTTATAGATATTTTACTAAGTGTTAGTGTATTGTTTGAAATATTAATCATTAACTATTGCTGAATATTGGTACCCATCCTTTAAAATGGTCCCATCTCACTATTTCATCTATGCTGATCTCTTCTTTTTCGAACACTAAGCCATGTCCCTGCTCTACTCTTCCAATTATTTTATGTGGTATTCTAAACTTCTTCATATAATCAATTATCATATCTGAAAGCCTGGGATCTATTGTTAGTATAACGCCGTATTCTTCTCCGCCATTCAATACATATTTCCATAAGCAACGAGTGTTTCCATTACATATTTCTTCCAACTCCTTATAGTAGAGGGGTTTATCTTCCAGAATAATCCGAACATTTGACCTCTTCGATAACTCTTTTAAGGCATAACCTAATCCATCGCTTACATCTATTGAAGCATGTACTCCTCTATAATTACTCGCTATAACAATTGCTGTTTCAAGAAATGGTCTTGGACGTTTTGTTGCTTCTACAACCCATTCCTTATGTATAGCATTCTCAACCCCATTAATCGCTACATAACCCATTGCGCCATAAAGACTTGTAACAACAACTATGTCTCCGGGCTTAGCGTTTTTCCTACTAGGCGGTTTCTTAGCGGTAGTATAACCTATTACTGCAACACTAATCCATGGTGTACTAGATGAATTAGTGTCTCCTCCGAGGAGTCTTAAATTATAATCTCTTGAAGCTTCATCAATGCCCTTATATATTTCTTCAACAATGCTTGCCTCCATGCTGGGGGGTAGACCTAGTGAAACCATTATATCTCTGGGAACAGCTCCCTTAGCTATTTGATCACTTATAGCCCCCGCCACAGCTACGTATCCTACATCAGACCATGTCCTCCATGGAAGCTTCATAGAGGAAATACTGTATCCATCAATATTCACGAGTATTCGTGGAGAAATTGGGAGAATATCTCGTGCATCATCTGGATAATCTAAGTATTCTCCAGGCAAGGGTTTATGTATGTATTTAGAAATAATTTTCTCGAGAACACCTTCTTCTCCGAGTTCTCCTAGTTTCTTATCTCTATTCTCCAATTCATCCACCAAGCCATATGTTTTAATGATTCAATTAATCTCTTACTCCAAGGAATAAACACGTGGTGGTTTCCTGTTGCTTTCTCAACGAATTCTTCGGGCTTCAATGTTCCAGTATCTATGATTAATTGTGTTCTACAATAACCTGGCTCTAATAGTCCTGAACGAACTACTTTGCCTCTATAAATTGTTAACCCATCGAAACCCTTGTCAACCCTAATAAATAATACTTTATCAGCTCTAAACCTGCACACCACAGCATATGGGTTTCCTGTTTCAAAATGTGTTGTTAAGAAACAATTTCTTCCTAGAACCGGTGCTATTGTGCAATGAGCAAATCTTAAATAACCATCACTAGTTATACCGCTTGGATTAGATATCCATCCAGGATAACCAGTTAACGCCAAGCTTATAAATAGTGAGACCAGACTATAATAGTCATTTTCACAAGCAGTCGGTATTCCCTCTGCATTCATCATTGCAACCGCTAAGCATGGTGTAATATTGTATTTGAGAACTAGGGGAAAACAATCAATAACAATAGCGTTTGCTCCGTGTATTGATAAGAGCTTTCGTAGAGCATAATATATGCGTAGAACTTTGTCTAGATACTGTTTATTAGTGCCTGAGAGATCAATGTATTGATGCACGAGATTCTCTAATTCTCTTATATCGTCAATTGTAGCTTCTCCGGCTATCCTCCATAGTTCATCGTAGTTTACATGGATAATCTCTGCTCCGAATCTATCTGCGAATCTTTTTCCTTCATCACTAGTCTCAGGATAATCGTTGATCTCTATTATTCTCAAATATTTTAAACTATACCCAGCAACAACACCCTTATAAAACCTTGTAAACTTCATTAATAAATCATTTTTATCCAAGAAATAAATTAGCTTAACCTTTACACCAGCATCTAATAGTTTCGTTCTTAATGAAAGAGCTGATGCTAAGCTATTATGTTTACTATGAGCAATTATAAGAACAGGTTTCCTATCTGTGCTCATTAATACCTTATAAGCAAGCTTGCTTGTTCCACCAGTCAATAAATAAGCAATAATTAATTCATAGTTGTTAACATCAATGGTTACTGGCTCAGTAATTATATCTTTGTGTATTTCTAGATCTTTAAATACAGATAAGATATCAGTTACTTCTTGAAACATAGACTTATAGTATAGCTCACCATGCAACCTACTCGCAAAACCTAGCAGAAGCATTTTCATGAGAAAGCACCTGTTAACTTTTTCGGACAAGTATAAAATAATGGCATCAATAAATAATATAGTTTTAAAACAGTAAACTTATGATAAATTATCAAAACTGCATTCATAACTAATAAAATAAGTAATAATTGTATATCTTGCACTCAACCAATTACTTACAAGAATTTAATATGTATGTAAACATGTTGGTTAATCCTTTTCTATTTATTTTCTCGTATCGCCTGTTTATGTATTCACAAACTAGTTCTCTGGCTTCAGCGTAGAAGAATGGGTTTTCAATGCCGCTAAACACTAATAATATATTCTGTAATATATCGGTAATTCTAATTATTTGTTCGAATCTTTGGTTCTCAAATACTATTTTATCATAGGTTTTAAGAGCTAGCTCATAATATTTTAATGCTTTGTTATAGTCTCTCTTCACTTGGTAATATGTTGCAAGCCTATAATAGGTGTCTCCAATAATTGTTAAAGGTATATGTTTGTTCGTCTCATTGATCTCTAGGAGAGCTGTATATGCTTTATAAGCTTTATCGAGTTTTCCTTTGGATTCCCATGCTTTCCCAATAATATATAGTAGCTTAGCTTTCAAGTCTAACCGATTAATTTTATCTATGATCTTGTTTGCTTTCCTCAAAGCCTTGCCTGTTTTACCTTTATAATATAATATTTGGGCTTCATATGCTCGCCGAATATCTTTACTGATAATATTAGATATTTTTCCTAATTCTCTCTCTGCTTCCCCATATCTGCCACTCATTAATAATGAGTCTATATGTAATAGAATAAGATTTGGATCATTTATTGTTTCTATGATCCTTGATAATATTTTATAAATATAGTCCAGCTTATTTAATTCACTAAGGATAACAACTATTCTCTTCAAATACTGTATATTAGGCTTTATAGAATCTAGATCGGCTGATCTTAATAGATCGATTAATACATTAACAATCTTATCTATACCATATGATCCAGCATGTTTCCACTGCATAATTATTAGTCTCGAAATACTCTGAATAGCCATGCTACGCGTTATTTTCTTGTTTCTAAGTTGTTCATATAAGTAGTTGATTAGTTCTCCAATCCTCTTTTCAGCGAGTAAACGATTAATTCTATATGAAATAATGAATAATAACGTCATGAATTTAAACCGGTTGATCGGGTCTCTAATGGTCAATACAATCTCAGAGGTTTTTTCAAGAGCTGTTCTATATAGTTGATTTCCAATTAAGCACTTGATAAACCAATACTTAGCCATCACTTCTGTTGTTGGGGATAGTTTTCTAGTTAACATGGTTTTCAGGGATTTATGACATGTTGAGTAATTATTGTCTTGAATCTCGGAGATATTGATCCATAGTTCCAGAAGGTTTCTCTTCCTAACATATACTTTTCGAGATATGTTCTTGAATGTATTTAATAGTTCTAGGGCTTTCTTAAAGTAGTATGTGGCTTTCTCAGGATTTCTCAGTATCTTTACATAGTATATTCCTTTGGCATATAAGTAGTCTAAATAGATCTTTTTTGCCCATATACCGTAGTTCTCCAATAACTCATTGTATTGATTGTCTAGTTCAAGATATTTTTTATTAATTCTTTTCTTCCTAACTATGTATAAGGGTATAATGCTGAGATAAACATATCTGAAGCGGGGAATAGTAATGTATTTTTCAATATTATTCAGATATGCTTCAACTAGATCACTGCTAATCCATTTCTTTACGAGTCCATTCCTAATAATACGTCCGATCTCTAAGATCTCATGTAAATCTAATTTATTAAAATTACTAATTATTTCTGTAAGGTGTCTTCTAAATATTCTCGGACTATCTAGGAGAATTGATGCTTTTAAGCATTCTAGGTGTTTATAGTTACATGTATGTTTATCCAGCATCTCTTTCAGAGACATAACTGTCAATAATATTGGTTCTAAATGTTTTGTTTCTATGATATGGCCATACGAATCAACATCTTCGAGGAATTTATTAATTATAGCTTGTGCTTCATCAATTTTTTTCTCGAGTAAATTCGTTACAGCTAGTTTGTATAGGGAAAGTATGTATGTGTATGCATAATTTAATTCTCCATTAATTAATCTGTTATATGCGCCAATATATGATCTGTTAATGCTTAGAAGGGCTCTATCAAGATCTCCTATTCTGAGAAATATGTTTGCCTTATAGTATTCACTTAATGGATCAGTGCTTGAGATAATCCTATCTATTTTACCGCTTAGATAATCTAGCCTCATAATTACTCGTTTATTAAACAATTTTTTCTTTTCAAGTAGTTTCCGCAACTTATTATATTCTCCTGTTAAATAGAATAGTTTTTGTTTTAGCTTGTAGGAATTAATCTTGTATAGATGGTTGAGTAAGGGTAGGATTTGCTTAGATAAAGCTATTTTATTTATTATCTGATCAATCAAGATCTTCTTTATTAACATATTTTTCTCGGCATAATATTGCTTAACTAATTCTTCTAAATCGTTTTCACCACTATTAATAACCGTGAATAATTTCTTGGATTGTTTCTTTGACACCTTATATTTCCGTATAATATCCAAATAGTCTGTTTTTATCTTATTTTTAAGCATAAACAAGATCAAACAATATACTATATCGCTTAAATCTTTACCGAACCTCATGTTCTTCTTCAATTCTAATATATCTGAGTTCTGCGAGTATTCTAGAAAATGTATTGGAGATACATGTATTGCTTTCTTCGATCCTCTAATTATTGTTTCCAATAGTAATTCGGGATAATTGTTTGCTAAAACAAGTGCTTCTAACGGATTTTCTATTTTGTATGTGATAGTTTTTCTTAGTGAGTATATGTCTTCGAGAAAAGATTTTATTTCTTCAATTATTTCACTTATATTCTCGTCTTCATAAAGTTCTATCAGGCTCTTAATCCATGTTTTATGGGGTATTGTATATATTTCTCTGTTTATGTTTCCTAGTAGAAGTGATGGATCACCGTAGGCGTTCCTGTATCTAGTTATTGTTATAATCATGTTCTTCGTGGAGACCATGTTTATACCATGTGATGTTATTATGAAGCCTATTAATGGTGCATATTTACGAATATAATAATATCTAGTTATGAGCCTCTTTAATAGATCAGTAATATTATCATATTCTTCTTTCAGCTTATTCTTGGCAACATATTGTCTAATATGTAAGATTTTTAAATTGTCTGTTCGTTCAAGGAGTTTCTCGCTTGAAATTTTTTGGATCTCGCTTGGCGGATATAATTGATTGGTTAGAGCTAGAACAACTGTTTTATTCTTGAAACGAATAGGTTTACCAATATCCTCGTTTCCCAATACTATTTTTTCTCCTGACAATATTTTATCCATTAGATCAACTTCTCCAGAATTAATTGAAACCATATATCTTTTTCCTTGAAGTAGCCTCAGCTCTTCTAGGCTTAGATCATCGCCTACATATATATTTGTTCGCGGAACATTCTGGGGAGAAAGACTTGTAGCAAGTTGTAGATTATGCTTTTTCATCAATATATAGCTGGCCATGAATAAATGAGTAGTTTTACCTGTAAAGCTAGGCCCCATTATAATTAAATTATTATTTTTAGTAACAATGTCTGCTAACCATTTTGATCTCTTTATTAATCCTCTTGTTATAATGAGTTCATTTAATGGAGTGTTTAAATAAATTGCTAGTTCTAAGTAATTGTTTATTGGCTTATAGAATAAATATTTCAATAAATCATATTCCCTTCTTAAGATATCTACTTGCTTCTTAGTTTTTGAACACAACTCATCATTAAGTGATAGATCAGAGCATAACTGCTCGAATCCATATTTATTAAGAAAATTATTTAGCAGTTTCAATCTGAGATCTGGATCAATAATGCATAGGTCTAGTTTTGATATGATCGTATTAATGTTTTTCTTACTTATCTCCTTATCAATAATGTATTCGCATTTTCTCAAATAGTCAATATTTGTTCCTAGAATATCTCTGTACTTGGTAAGTGTTTTTTCTAATCCCTCCACCAATAGATCATGGGCTAAATTTATAAGAGCTAATACGTGGGGATAAATAAGTATTTTCTCCTTCAAATTCCTTATATGCTCTAATAATAGTTTTTCTCTCAACTCCGGAAAAACACCATTTCTATTCAAAGTTTTCGTTTAATAATATATTATTATGGAGAGAATTAAAAACGGCAACGCTAAGTTTTCTTTCTTGAAGCTATTAATTCATATATGAGAACGGCTAATATAACAACTATTATGGCTCCGCCTATGTACTGAATAGGGTAACTGTTTTCTTCATTATTAGATGTTCCTGTGTTCTTGCTTGTTTCCGTGGTTGTAGGGGTGCTTGTTTGTATCGGTGTATATGTTTTTCCAATATATTTATAGAGTTGTTCTAGATTTGTATCTATGAGTTTATAGTGTAGTATGTATTTGTAGTTGGTATAGTTGGTTGTTTCATTGACGTCGTTTAAATAATAATAGTCAAGTATAATGCCTGTTCCGCGATCATATGTTACATTAATGAATATATAAGATGCGAGATTATCTCTAGTTGATACAGACTCGTATGGTTTTGGATTATCAGGTATGGTTTCTGGTTTTACATATATGTTAAACTTTGTTTTATTATATACGGTATCCCATTTAACAAAGGCTTCAGCCTTACTACCAGGGGATCCGAGTACTTGTGAGAAATACCCTTTTGTATCATTAAGACTTAATAGCTCATAGTATCCTTTCATTCCTGTCTCGTTAAATGATGTAGCAACAAATCTTGCAGTACCAACTACATAGTAGTTTGCTAGATCCTCTCTTATAGGTGGATTAGTTATGATGCGCCCCTCTATTTTATACTGAAAATAAACTCCTGGTCTAACCCATGTAGGGATTCCTTGAATAGTTGTGGAGAAAGCTATAAGGCTTATTGTTATTAATGTTAATGCTACAATGAGAACTCTATAATTGATCAGCTATGTGCACCTCTTCGATAAGTATCTTGTTGTTTTTCAAAATACATATATCCATATTTATAAAACTTATGTGGAATGATGAAACGGGCTCCACGACTATAGTGATCTAATATAATATTACGTCTACAATACTCCCCTTCTCATAACCCTCTACATTTTCATATAATATTATATAACCATTTGTTTTTACAAGGCTAGATAATACTCCACTTCCCTTCAACATGTATGGTTCAACAATTACTTTGTTATCGGAACTAATTCGTATAGTTACACGTATATAGCTTCTATAACCTACCGTGTTCGGTACACGGCGAGCTAGAACCCCTTGAATAACTGGTTTAACAGGTTTTTCTAGGTCTAGAATATTATATAGTGTTGGCGAAACAATTGCTTCAAGACCTGTCCACGCGGCGACAGGGTAGCCGCTTAGTAGGAAGACTGGTTTATCATTAATTATTGCTGCACTTGTCGGTCTACCAGGCCTCATAGCAACCCCTCTAAATACCCATTCACCATATTCATCAACGATGTCACGAATAACATCTTCATCGCTTACACCTGTTCCACCAGTAGTTATGACTAAATGGTTTTCTCTCAATGCTTTAAACAATGCTTCTTTTAATGCTTCTTTCTCATCCGGGAAAACTCCATAGTATTTACTTGTAGTAAATCCTAGTGTCTCGATATAGTTTTTCACAAGCACGCTTGTTGAATTATATATTTGTCCTTTGTCAAGCTTATATCCGGGTTCAACAAGTTCTGATCCTGATGCAATTATTCCTATTCTCATCTTCTCAAAAACCTTTACAGTATTAATCCCTGTACTTGCTATAATTGATAAATGCCATGGTTTAAGCAATGTATTCTTTTTTACGAGAACCTCTCCCTTCTTGTAATCCTCGCCTTTCTTGGCAACATTAGCTCCGCTTGGCACAGACTTGTATATTTCGACTTCATCTCCTACACGATAAGTATCTTCATACATTACAACAGCGTCAGCACCCAATGGTAATGGTGATCCCGTTGTTAACTCAACAGCTTCACCATTTTTTACAATGTATTCATCTGGAGTAGAGCTTGGAGACATGTATCCCTTAACCCTTAATATTGCCGGGTTAGTTGGTGAAGCACCTGTAGTGTCGGAGCTTATAACAGCGTATCCATCAACAGCGGATCTATCATATCTCGGCTGATCAATTAATGCTACAACATCTTCTGAGGAAACATAATATAGTGCGTCCCAAACAGTTTTCTCAACAACTCTTAACTCTATTAGATCCTTAAAAGCCTTAGTAGCTTTCTCAACAGCTTCATCAACACTAATCAAACTGCCTAGAAACTTCACCATAGCTCTACACCACTAATACCTAATAATATATATGAGCCACCTAAAATTACAAACCATGTTCATAAGCCGGAAACCATGATATTTATTAAAGAACTTTTCTACTCGATTATTCCGCGATAAAGGTTTTAGTCTGATATATGTTTTTGTTCAACTATTTTATCTATCAATGGTTTTTCACCTATTGCTTCAGCTGCTGTAATTAATGCTACCTTATTTGCTTTAGCATAATCTATTACTTTTTTAACATGTTTTCTCCAATTAGCATCTCTTAATAAGTGGTGGTCGTAGATTATTATTTCTGGTTTTGAATCAATTATTTTAATCATGTTATCTATTGCTCTATCCAAGTTTATCTTGTTGAACATGTATGGGTATAGGTATGTTGGTGGCCCGTCAACAATTACTAAGTCTGGTGATAGGTCGCTTATGTGATATGCGTAGTCCTCTATTATAGGACCCATCAAGTCGCTTGTATAAAATATTTTGTAGCCTCTATTCACAATATATAATGGTGTGACCCATCCAGTCTTATCATATTCTACGCCGTGAAACCATGGAGGATAAATCTCAACATATGCTCCTCCCATCTGCACTTTTCGTCCATCACCGAGAAATATCCTAGTATTATCTGGTAAAACAATGTTATCTCGTATCCATGGATTTTTTCTCCAGTAATCAACGAGTTTATGAAACCATTTCTTACCCTTCAATAATAGTTCTCTCCTCCTAGCCATATAATCTCCATAGTTTCTTTCATGAATATATCTTAGATCATCAACTGGATCAGGAAACTTTTTCTGCCAAGGCTTAACATAGAAATCATCGAGTCTAAGACCTTGAGTATTAAGGATTTGTTCTAGGAATAACCTGGATCTTCTCCACTGACTATAATTAATATACTTGTTAGGATCCTTTATGTAGAGTTTTTTACCAGCATATATGTTCTCATTTTCTAAATCCCTATCGCTCAAGAGAATGTGGTGATCATAGTGGTAATGAGTGATAATTATTGTTGAGCATCGTCTAGCAACGGATCTTATTCTATATACAGCTTTTCTCCTAAGAATAATTTTTTCTTCTCTAGGCAATGGATAGCTTGGCTGCATAGCTGCTGCTCCAGGATCTATAAGGATACAGTTATTCCAATCAACATGTATGGCTATACATGATGATTTTGCTCCTAAGCTATCAAACCATATTATTTCTAATCCAGCATCCAATAGTATTTCTCTCAACATATCCAATACTGGTTCACCATATCTATATGATCTTATAGTGGTTGAGATATATTAGTTGTTTAAAACACAATAGTATTTTTTGGAGAAACCTGTGTGGCGAAAAGGTTTGAGCAGTATCAAAACAGGGCTGAAAAGGATTAGGAAGCCTTCGAGAATGCTTAGTGGTGTTAGTGTAGTTGCTGTTATGACTCATCCAATACCATGCCCCTTCAACTGTTATTATTGTCCCGGAGGACCACAATATAATGCTCCAAAAAGCTATTTCGGCAACGAGCCAGCATTGAGGAGAGCTCGTAGAAACCAGTTCCACCCATACAAGCAGGTTTGGAATAGACTGCTTCAATACGAGTATCTCAAACAAATTCCTAGCAAGGTTGAAGTCATAGTTATGGGTGGAACTTTTCTAGCGGCTCCGCAGAGGTATAAGGAGTGGTTTATAACAATGATATTTGAAGCACTCAACAGATACCCTGACCCGAATCCTCCTAGGAAATGGGATCTAGAATTGGCCCAGCTTAGAAATGAGACAGCTCGCCATAGATGTGTTGGTTTAACAATTGAGACTAGACCTGATTATGGATATGAGAAGCATGCTGATGAAATGCTATACTATGGTGCTACACGTGTTGAGCTAGGTGTTCAAAGCATCTATGACGATGTCTTATTAAAGGTTAATAGGGGGCATGGTGTTGCTGAGACTATAAAGTCTACTAGGATATTGAAAGATGCAGGTTTCAAAATAGTATACCATATAATGCTGGGACTTCCGGGAAGCGATCCTGATAGAGATATTGAAATGATGAAGGAAATATTTGAAAACCCAGATTTTAGACCGGACATGCTGAAGATTTACCCTACAGAAATTGTTGAGGGAACAGTTCTATACCAGTGGTGGAGAGAGGGATGGTATAAGCCATATGATGATGAAACAGCTGTTGAAGTCATATCGGAGATGTACAGGTATATACCGAAATATGTGAGGATAATGAGGATTAGGAGAGACATACCAGCACCAGAAGTTGTGGCTGGAACTAAGAAGTCTAATCTCAGAGAATATGTTGAGAAGAGATGCATGGAGAAAGGAATCAAAATAAATGAGATCAGGTTTAGAGAAGTAGGATTACAAGCTTGGAAATACGGTAGATACCCCGATCCCAAACATATAGAGATAACTAGAACAACATATGAGGCAAGTGGTGGGGTGGAGGAGTTTTTAGCGGTTGAGGATACTAGGAACGATATCATAATAGGATTCCTACGTATGCGTATACCAAGCGAGAAAGCACATAGACCAGAAATAGATAGTAGAACAGCGATCATTAGGGAACTACATGTTTACGGACCAGAACTACCAGTAGGAATACATGGTGAGTCATGGCAACATAAAGGGTGGGGTGCGAAGTTGCTGAGAGAAGCTGAGAGAATAGCTATAGAAGAATATGATGCTAAGAAAATGCTGATACTATCAGGAATAGGGGTTAGAGAATACTATCGAAAATACGGATACTATAGACCACCAAACAGTCCATACATGCATAAAATACTCTCCTAAAAGTCAACGTAGAAGCTTCTCCTCAAGCAACCTCCTAATACTCCTAAGCTCTTCAAGTATCTCCTCCTCAATAATCCTCCTCTCACGCGCCGACAAAATACCCACCCTCCTACGTAGTTCTGACGCTTCCTCCAAACCAGGATCCCTTGGCAACTGGAACAATGTAACTTGAGGCCTCAATGTACCCTGTGCGGGAGTATGTACATCTAAATTAACTAGTCCAAGCCTCCGCTGAAGAGTCCCCTCCCTAACACGGATCTCTGATATAAGGTTGTAAGGGACACGCTTCTCCCTCCTCCACCACACACCATATCGTGCATATACATGATCCTCTTCTATCCTGAAAAGAATTGATCAGAGAGGACTTTAGATCATTCATTACTAGTAGAAGATCACGGTTCTCAATGAGATATTCTATAGTGTTGATTATTGAGAGCTCAGCAGATCTAGGACTTTATCTGCTAAGAAAATGTTTCGGCGAAGAAGCTAGGACCTATAGAGATGTGTTTGAAAAACTTCTCAGAAATAACGTTATTAGCTCAGAGACTGCTAAGGGAATGAAGTCGTTAGCATTTCTACGCAACATGGTAGTACATAGATATTGGAATGTAGATGATGAGAAAATATATTTAGAAGCTAAAAGTAATGGTATACAAATTATTGAGAAGTTCATTGAAGAGGTAAGAAGTCATGTCTCTAAGGACCCTTGAAGATAAGAAAAGATTTGAATTCCACAGACTTGATCGGGGGAGAGGTCCAGGTTAGCAAAGATAATAGCAGGTGCTCTAAGTAGGAGGGATGAGGTTCTCTTAGCAGTTATTTATGGAGGATTTATCGAATACGAGTCTTTCCGAGACATAGATGTAGCTGTGTTTACAGGTTATAAGATACCATATAGTAGGGTGCAAGAGTACGAGGATCAATTATCTGAGGAACTGGAAGAACTTGTTAAAATACCTGTTGATGTAAGAGTTCTCGACTACACCCCCTCATGGTTCAGGGTTAGAGCACTAGAAGGGATAGTTGTGGTTGAGAAAATACCAGCACTAGCTACTAGGCTAAAATTTAAATCATACCAAGAACTAAGCGATATACGTGCAAAGATCGAATATTTAAAAACCAGGTTATGAATAAAGCATTAATGTCCGCTCAGAAAATATATTGTATCCGATCATGGTATGGATGAACCAAGTATTAGCATCCATGCTTACCCCTCACATACATCATAGTGGTTGCCCGTGCTTTATCTTTTGGTTGTTTTGGAAACTTTGGATATCTGCACGGGCTTCCCCCTCTTGTGTCGGGTTTTCATCCCTTCATCGAGGGGGCTATCGGGGCTCCACATAGACCACCATGAGCCCTTCATCTGCATTTCACAAATCATTAACCATTATATTAGTGAGGGGTTTATAAAGTGAACCCAATAATTAAAACAATCATGGTTTCCACAGTTTCCAAAACAACCATAGTA
Organism: Staphylothermus marinus F1; assembly: GCF_000015945.1. Taxonomy (NCBI): domain Archaea; kingdom Thermoproteati; phylum Thermoproteota; class Thermoprotei; order Desulfurococcales; family Desulfurococcaceae; genus Staphylothermus; species Staphylothermus marinus. The sequence goes on along the minus strand of NC_009033.1, from coordinate 1,528,149 downwards.
TCCAAATAAGCAAATAGTCTAAACACACTTTGCTTCCAAGGATACATTAATAATTTTCTGGATCTAAATATGGATGTTAAAACTTCTTTTAAGAGCTAATATACTATCTGTCAAGAGCGTATTATGGTGCTTGTCAAGAAGTGTAATTCTAACACTTTTATATAGTGTAATATATATTTTTTATATAGTGTTTATATATGGTGTTTACGATTATGAGTGTGGTTGTAAGCATTCGTGTCCCGCGTAAGCTTAAAAAATTAATGGATGAGTTTAGAGATGAGATAAACTGGAGTGAGGAGATACGTAGATTTATAGAGATGCGTATCAAAGAGCTTCGCCGTAGAAGAGTTCTCAGAGAGGTTAGAAGAATTATAGAGCAATTGCCTGAAACACCCGTTGGAGTGGCAGATAAGTATGTGAGGGAGGATCGTGATAGTTATTGATGCATCATCCTTAGCAAAGTATTTGTTGAAGGAGAGAAACTGGTTGAGCATAGAAAAATACCTAGAACAAGGTGTTTATAGCTTAGACCATGTTTTAAAAGAAGTTGCTAATGCTATATGGAAACATACAGTAATATATAAGAGGATTACGAAGAAACAAGCAATACTTCTCTACAAGCAACTTCGCAGACTTGTGGATGAAGAGATAATATTTCTTGAAAACCAGGAAGAATATATGGGTAAAGCATTAGAGATAGCGTTAAACCATAGTATTACATTATATGATTCATTATACATAGCATGTGCAATTAAACACGGCGAACTCCTCACAAGTGATGCGAAACAGGCAGAAATAGCTGAAGCCTTAGGTGTTAAAATATACTATGTAGCTTAATACTTGAACAAACATAGGTTCATTAATGGATCCTCTCTATTTGCCCACTCCTCATCGCGACTATTCTAGCTGGTAGTTTTGCTAGTTCTTGGTCATGTGTTGCTATAACAACTATTCTGTTCTCTGAAAGCTTAGGTAGTATGTCTATTAGTTTCTTAGTTGATTCTATGTCGAGATTGGATGTTGGCTCATCAAGCAATACTACTGATGAATAATGTGCTTTTACTAGGGCTCTAATGAGGCTAACCTTCCTCCTCTCCCCACCACTCAGCTCGGATGGGTATTTATCTAGTAGTTTCTCGATATTGAATATTTTAACTAGTTCATCAACTAAGTCTTTGGGGGGTTGTTTCCCATATAGTATGAATGGGAGAACTATGTTGTCATAGGTATTGAAGTGTTCAACCATAATATCTTCTTGGAGAAGATACGAGTACTGGTTTCTTCGAAGAACTGCCAACATATTGTCTGGTAGCTTAGCTAGATCAAGCATGTCATTAACTATTACCGAGCCAGTTTCAGGCTTAACCATACCACATAACACGTTTAGCAACGTTGTTTTCCCAGCACTGTTTGGTCCTAGTAGGCTGTAAACAACACTCTTGCCTAGGGAGAAGCTTATTCCCTTGAGAACAGCCTTGCCACCATACTCCTTAACAATGTTCTCAACAACTAGTATGGGGCTATTCATTAAGCACTCACCCACCATGCTTAGCATTTGTTCAAGTCATTCAATATATTGGGTATAGGTGTGTAAAAAGAAGTAATCAAGTTCTGCAGCACAGAATACAGTATCTCTTTATATTCGTGGATACATATTCATAAGATTATATGCTATAAAGTCTTACAGGATTTGGAAGAGGTCTGCCTTATGGGTGAAGCACGGGAGAGGATGGTTGAGCTGATCGATGTACTTAGGAGGGTTGAGGATAGGCTTCTACACGCATTCTATGTAAGATCATCAATCTCCTACCTATACTGGGGCATTGCCTTATCCGGTTACTTCATAGCCTCCCTGATAATGAAATACTATGGTTTCCTAGGGAAACCGGTAGCAAACCTGGTATTCATAACGTATTGGGCTATAGCTTTATCAATCATAATATATGAGGATTATAGGGCTAGGCAGTACATGTATGAGTATTTTAGGACGCATCTGGAGCTCGGTGGAGGTGTGAGTAGGAGGGGTTTGCAAATATATTTCATTGGATGGTGTTTAGCTGCTTTCATTGGCTGGTTCCTTATACCCATCATTCTTGGGAGGAACCTTGTCCCCGCCGGATTCCTGGTATTCATAGGGCTTGGAAACATATCAATATATTTCGCTGCTAGAGCTGGTTATAGAGTCTCCATAATACCCCAGCTAGTTTTCTCAATACTGATACTTGTGTTAAGTGTGCCCATCGCACTTATCGCTTTGGCTGGATACCTTGGTCTTGCATGGAGCTTAGCTATCCTGATCACTATACTACTATACCTTATTGCAAGCCTATACTACATCAATAAGTCACTACATTAGACACAGCTAGTGTTAAACGGTGTCATGCAAGCTTGGAACACGGTCTTGACAAGCTTATCAAACTACTGAGCCATAAAGTGTTTAAGGCACCTGTTAGACTGTTCATTTATTTGGGTATTTCGGCTCTTTTAGAAGCTATGAAAACTATTCGGAACATGTTTTGTATGCATAGGGTTCACTTTATAAACCCCTCACTAATATTATGGTTAATAAAAAGCAGATGAAGGGCTCTATGTGGTCGGTGTGGAGCCCCGATAGCCCCCTCGATGAAGGGATGAAAACCCGACACAAGAGGGGGAAGCCCGTGCAAGTACCCATAATATCCAAAATAACCAAAAGATAATGCACGGGCAACCACATCATAGCCTAACGAATAATATACATATACTGTGATAAGAGATGAAACAAATAATATTGGAGAGATAAACAAGTATGTTCGGCGAAAAACTATTCACAACAACCTCTTACTTCCTCTTCAAAGTAAAGTATATAATTAATATTATGGGCAATGCAGAAACACCGATAAACAATAATAACTGCCTAACATCTATTATGCTGGGGCTGGGAGGGTTATAGTAGCCTATATCAATACTGTAAGGATTGATGTTTTCACCATATATTGCATCTCCCCAAAACACTACCCATAAATATTTGTCATTGCTTAGTTTAAGCTTTAAGAAGATGGCCCAGAAACTTAGTGGGTAAACCCATCTATAATCAACTACTCTCCCATGAGGGTTATATGGGAGTTCAAAACCCTTATAGAAAGATATGAATGTAATATATCTTCCTTTTGAAGGAGCATATGTTATATATTTAGTTATATTCTCATGCTTTATAACTAGGCGGAGGGCAAGGTTTTCTAGTTTATTAAGATCCTTTGTTAATGGTTTACCCCTATACCTCGGCTCCATGTCTTCAGTGAATGCTCCTTGATTCATCATCTTACTAATATATCGTGCTAGACTGATCAACCTGTTTGAGCGAGCATATACTACGATATAACTATAACTAATTACATGTCCTAAGATTTTACTAGTAGTTTTCTCCATCCTAAACTTTAACGGGATACCGTAGAATGTTAGAATGAGTCCTTTATCATATACTTCCTTAACCTCTAATGCATTCCTAGGATAAACAATGTATAGTGGAGAGAACCCTATAACCTCGTTTCCAGAAACAGCTGTATTATTAATTATAGTATATGTTAAGCTAACCTCTATACTACCATTAAAGTTTTCTGGGAACATGGAGGGGTATTTAACCAGTATCTTATAATTTGAGAGATTGTGTTGAAAAATATCTGAGATCAAAGCCTTCATGCACACTTTTATAGCTGAACTATTGATACGCTTAACATGGACTGTTCCACTAAGTTTTAGAAGCAACGGCAAGCCATGAACCATACATGGTCCTGCAGGCACATCTACCCAATACCATCCATCGGGTCCAAGCTTGTAGGTAATCTCAGATCTGCCAGCCTCCTCACTATAATTATAAAATACACGAATACCTCCAGCATTAAAGCTCACATTAGCACCGATCCTACTTAGTAAGTTCTCAACATAACTACGATCCATAGAGTAGACTTCATCAACCCCCCTCAACAATAGATCAACTGTTACTGGTTCAAATGAGCTAATATTCTTAATAGGAATAGCATACCCACTTACATGATACACTAGCCTCCCACCACTATTAAAAACCTGCATTCCAACACTATGTGTAGCCGGCAAGGTAGCTGACATACATACCAAGATAAAAAATATACAAATCAACAAATACGTTATTCTCACCATACTGATCTCACCCATGAAACCCTTGTTGGAACCATTCTGTTCCTACATATATCTTATTGGATCCTATTGAATAATTATAAACAACTAATAAAATTTTATAAAAAATATATGTTGTTAGGGTCCTGTAATAGTTGATTCGAGTTCGACGACTTTTTGGAACGATTCATCATAGTTGCAACTGCAGAACCATCCCTTGGATCCATGTGAAAACTCGAACCTTCCGTATGCATGGGCATCATACAGTCCTATTTCAACTTCTATTATATACTTTGTTGGACTACTTGTTGAAGAACCTATACTTACTTTAAAACCACGAGCTTCGAGGGCGCTGGATATACTGTATACATTATCTTTCTCAACTTCCATCTTAAACTTTCTTGAATCTATCCCTGCAGGGTAATACCATACCCAACCCATCCATGTCGCTTTATAGCATTCGCCCGGTAAAATCCATCCTGGATCACTTCCTTTAGATCCATGGGCAAAGTTTATGCTACCATAGTATCTTGGTCCATTATCTACTCCCCAATATTTCTGAACAGTTGCTATTACACCTACAGCTTTTCCATCCCAGCCTACCCTAGTGGTTTGACCAGTGTCTAATGTTACATCTGTGGTTCCAGCATCTGTGGTGCCACTATAGGTGCAAGCCGCCTTAAATGCAATCTCCCAACCACTCACATACATTTGTCTTGTCTCATTGAGATAATATGCTATGAGAGATGCTCCGACAACAACCACAATTATAATGATTAAGACGGCAATTGGACCTAGAGCTCTCATAATCCTCCCCTGCCCCTATAATATGAGTGCATATTATTCTGTTTAACATAGTCATTTATTTTTTCGGTGGCTAGGTTTATGATAAACATTCTAAGTATTAATATAATTATTAAATCATTTGATACTAGTTTAATGATTTAGTGTATATTATTTTGTAGTGAATACCTATTGAGAGGGTTATGGGAGCTTTGCGCTAATTATATTAGAGCACGTCGGATACCCTGCCCTCTCCAATCCTCACCAGTTAATTAGTAGAGGACTGCTTTAACATGTAATTGAGCAGCATACTCGGCATTAAAATCTGCAAGATCATATTTACCCTCACCAAGCAATCTAACAGCATTCCTTAACAACGCCTCAGATCTTCATTTCAAGAGTTGCGGATAATCGCCGCTCATTCTACATCACAATAACATATATTGTTTAACTTAGGTATTTTTAGGGCTTGTATATTGTGTTAAAACTCTCCTATTTCAACTGCTCCTATGAAAGATGAATATCCTTATTGTTTTGAGGTCTTCAATAGTGTGCTATGTAGTTATTAGGGGTTTCTATGTTATAATTGTTTGAGGGGTTTGTTTTGCATGGTTTGGATCAGTTGATGGATGTTCTGCATGGGATATTGTCTGGGGTATCATTGCCTAGGGGCTCATATATTGTTTTATTTGGCAGTGTGGCTGAGGGGAGAGATAATCTGTTGAGCGATATAGACCTTGCTGTTAAGGGTTTAAGTGTTGATGAAGCTTCTCGAATAGCTGAGCTTATCGAGTCATGTACTGGTAGGAGGGTTGATATTGTGCTTGTTGAGAAAGCAATGCTCCCACTACTATACGAAGCACTTGTCAGAGGAGTGTTTATAGCTGGAGATCGAGAAGCATATGTAGAGGATAAGTGGAAGACACTAATGCTATGGCTAGACTTTGAGGAAATATATCGTTCAACTCATAATTCATACCTTAAACAAGTATTATCAATAAATAATACATAGAGAGGGGTCAGAGAGTTGAGGCCGGGCATTAGTAGAAGAGTGGATAGGGTTTTGAAAGCAATTCAGCGGCTTGACAAATTAGCAAGTATGGGTATTGAGGAAATATATAGTAAAGACCTATTACCAATTCTTGAGAGGGAGGTTGAGGTAATTATACAGGGATTACTAGATATTGGAGGATACATTATATCGGTTAAGGGATGGGATCCTCCATCAACATATGGAGAAATAGGATCAATACTTGCAAAACATGGAGTCCTCAATGAGGAGGAGGGTAGGATTCTGAAGAGCTTGGCTGGGCTGAGAAATATTATTGTACATGTATATGCAGATATAGACTATGAACAATTATTTAAACATGCATATAGGTTAAGATTTAATGCTAGAACAATCCTATCCAAAATAACCAGTTATATTCGTAGAGAAGGCATAGATCCGTAGATAGTACATTATAGGATTGATTCAGGGGATACTGGCTAAGATAATGGTGAAGCTGTTCAATAAGCAACGTAGAGATGTATTGTTAGATATGTTCATAATTAAAAATATAATATGCAATGGGTGCTTGTTGAATATACTAATTTATGCTTACATATCGTGTTGATGCTTATCTCTTCTTTACGGATTTCATGAATTCTATTATCCTATCCGTCTGACTACTTGTTCTTATCGAGTATATTTTTATTGGTTGTACTATTTTGTTAAATGATTCCAGATCCATTAAGATTTTTTCCCTTCAACTTCTGCTTCGAGAATTGTTTTTGGTTTTAGAGCTGAGGGTTCTCCATGGTATAATAATCTTCCTTGGTCAAGTATTGTTATTGTATCTACATCTATTTCTAACCCTATATGGCTTGTAACAACTATTATTGTCTCATGTTTAAGCTTCTGTAAAATGTCCTTCACTACAGGTATTATGAGTATGTCTAAGTTTGAGAATGGCTCGTCTAATAATAGTATTTTGGGCTTCTTGAGGAGTGCTATAATGATTTGAACCCTTTTTCTAAGACCTGCTGAAAGCTCCATATACTTTTTATCTAGATGATCAGTGAGTTTTAATTCGTCTACGAGTTCTCTGAGAACCTGCTTATCTAATGTGAAGGATTCTAGGAGTTCTCGAACCTTAATATTTGGAAATATAACGTCTTCTGCGACGTAGCCTATTAGCTTCATCGCCTCCCTTGGAGAATATTTTAAACCATCAACTATGATCTCTATGCTTCCATTATTAGGCCATGCAAAGCCAGCGATCATTTTCAACAGTGTTGTCTTACCACTACCATTAGAACCAACTACGAGGTTTAAACCCCTCTTAAACTCTGCATATTCCACTTTTAAAACAAACCTCCTATACTTCTTGACAAGATTTCTTACAATTATTCTGTCTAGATCCATCGTCTAACCACCGTGATCGATCCTATGCTAGTCTGATAAGGCTTAATCAATGCTGACACAGTAATCGACACACCGGTCTCACTATAAACATGGATCACAGTGTGTTCGGTAACATTTAGTATTCGTGTATTATTACCTGAGACAATACATATAGTGAGTTTTGTTAATGGATCTATTATGACCTCATACACGCCTCTCCCAAGGTTAACATTGATTGATGCAGAGTAAATGGTTTTCATTGGGTAAAGCGGGGTCTTTAACACCACATGAACATGCGATCCCGGCAGGAAACCCTGCATAAATAATAGAAACTCAGTAGATGTTATAGCAATCAATATAAGTATGGAAACAATTATTCTGATCTTAATACTCAATTCTGTCCGCCCTCCAAATAGATCCTGTGATTGAAGCAAGAACTGTTAAGACATATAATCCAACACCTTCCCCCTTCAACACTATTCTATTAGCTAAAACAATACTTGTCAGAGGATCATATCTCGTACCCAATATTAGTATTAGAGCTATAAAACCCAAAATTGCAAATATACTTGTCGAAAAACTTCTAGTAAATAATGATACTATAGAAGCGACAGCTACAGCAATAATGGTTTCAAGAACCAGGATCTCTAGAGAATATAGGAAAGACTCATTCATTCCACTATAAAGATTTAAAACATACATAATACCGCTAAGATTAACTGCTCCAAGCAGGGAGGAGATGAAACCCAACATGTAAGCTGAGCTAAGCCTCAATAAAAACATGCGCAACCTACCCCCACCATATGTTGCCTCAATAAAGAAATACCTATACTCGATAGGCCTAGCAATAATATAAGCCGTAATTGATCCAATCAATAAGAAGGAAACAGCCGAGACTCCGTCAAGATAATTCATATAAGCTAAACGCAACCGTGTCCTATTAACATATATTGGAGATGTAGGAGGACATAGCTGAACATATTCTTCGCCCCCAGCAGTAGAAGTGTTGTAAAACTCTATAATACCTCCATAAGCATGAGAATAGTGAGGGATAACGTTGAAAGCATAAGCAATAAGTAATGGAGTAGAAATTAGAATAACTACAGCAATAATAATAGAGGCTGAGAATGATTCTCTAAGAAACAGTTTCACCAATCACCCTCGCCTCCTCCTCTTAATAAGCATTATAGCCAACGCTATGATTGAGGCAAAAACACCTACAACCACTACCAGCCTATCCCAGTTAATATAAGTAACAGCATATGGGTAATCATCAATAGACTTTAAATAAGGTATCCAATCCCCAGTAATCCCTAAGTGAAAGCAGTAGAGATAAGTATTATTCCCAATAGGTAGAATACCTTCAATAACTACTGGATAATGATATATGAAATGAATACTAATATATTCATTATAAATATGTAAAGTAGTTAAAGTAAGGTTTTTCCAAAGATGATAATTTGCAGGCTTAGGTTTACCTTGAATAAGATCAACATGTAATTCTTTACCTAGATATACATATATATACTTCGTTACATTATTGTAGCCTAATGCTCTGAAAAAGTATAGTGGGAAGAAACCTATAAACTTCCCGTTAAGCCATGCATAATTATTCGTTGTGTTAACAAGGAATTTTAGGTATAAATGATAGTTTTCCCCAATAATTTTAATAATGTCTCCTCCAGTAGATTGCTCCACATTGTTAATAGAGTGAAACACTATATGATAAGACGGATCCCAATAAAGATATTTAGCACTAATATTAACATATACTAGAGCAAATGATTCATTAACGAATCTATAATCAACAACAACTCTAACCCCGTCTAAATAAGTTCCATTCCCCACAAATGAGTCTCCACGTTTAAATAAGAACTCCACGTTCTCAGCATAATACTCAAGAACACTAGGACGCTGAGAAACAGTGGAATAATCAATTATGCCTATCCCACTGAAGAATAGCATAAACAATATAATAACACTATTTACATATATATTATTAATCAACATATTTTCACCGTAATATACTTAATTATAAAACATATTATAAAACCATAATGATATATAGGGGATTTTTCATATATATTTGTCTAAAAAAGAATATAAAATGAATATCAATTATTCTGAGCACTACTTATATAAATCCATTACGTACAATTGCATCTGCTGTAAGAACATATACATCCTCCCAACTACTACATAATACCCCCCACCACGTGCAATGGGTAACCTCATATACAATATTCGCTGATCCCGTTACTTCCATAACGCCATAACTAAAATATGTTTTCAATGGTCCATGGACCTGCTCACTCGTTAAAGTGAAATGATAGGATTCCCATAAGCCAGGTCCATACCAATCTTTAGCAGTATATCTATCAAATACACCGAAACCAGTCCATTCATGAAGATCCGTGTCATAAACGCCGAGCAGAGCTAATGCTGCAGCATCATATGCATCAGCTCCACTAACATAAACATTGACCGTAAATGTTTTACCACCATAACTGAAGGAGAAAGCAATCGTCGTATCTGCTCCTTTATATCCATGAGATCCGCTATCAGATGATAAAAGAACTGGTTCTAACTCTGCACTTGCTGGTAACGATAAAAACACTAAAGCAACTACTAGAATGAACAGCAAGACACTTAACAACCTCGCAGGAATAGTTCTCATAATCAACATTCCTCTAATCCAGCTATTTCAGTATTTTATTATACAAACAGAATTTCTATTTTTAGAGAAAATTTTATATTCTGTTTATATAATAAAATATAAAAATAAAACCAGAAAAATAAAAATCTATTACTTTACTAATATATTAGAACAATTCTTTATAATTTAAATTGGTTGAAACGAAACTTCTATTTAGAGATTGAAGAGTGTTCAAATATAAACTGTCTTAATTTTTCTTGATAGTGTATAATTTGTAGGATTGTTTCATGGGTTGATGGGGTTGCGGATCCGTAAGCTTAGCATGTATGCTAGGAGGATGAAGAGTTGGGAGGAGGGGTTTAAGGAATTTGTTAGTGTTTTATGTATGGATAATGTTTTGGAAGCATATCTTGTTGGTTCGAGAGCTCGTGGAGACTATTTGCCATATAGTGATTATGATGTAGTGGTTATTGTTAGGGAATCCAGCGACCCCTTAGAGGAGGCTGTGAGGCTTAGGAGGCTTAGGAAGCATAGTTTCCCACTAGACCTCATAGTATTAACTCCTTCACAAGCAAGTGATCCAATATATGATGAAATGTTTAGAACAGCTATAAAACTATGTAGTAAACTCTCTAAAGACAAGTAAATACTCTGTAACAAACATTATCCAGTGTAAATTATTCTCCATAATATACTAGAACTTGTCTAGAAGAGGTAAGTTAGTTATTCTTCTATGTAGGTGTAAATATCTACTCCATATTTTAATGCAACTTCTCTCGCCTTACCCGAAACAAACCCCGCTACTATTGCAAGTTTTGGTTTAACACCTGTTTTCTTCTCATAAAGTTTTGCTACTCGTAGAAGCATCAATATATCTCCAGGATCAACTCTGCTCTTTGTTTTTACAAGTATATGAACATTATTCTTGACAACAACGTCTACATCGATCATTGATGGATAACCAAAAACTATGCCTTCATCATCGAATATACTCTGCTTAGAGGCTGATGCACCGAAATACTTGGATAATAACCCGGCAATAGTGTCTCTAAATACCTCCTCAGTAATAACACCAAACCTATGGGCAATAGTTATCAACACCTTACTGAACCTAGCCATCTCTAAACTCAACTCATTAACTCTCTCCTCTAACATCTGCTGTCTCTCTTCTAATTTGTAAACTCTTTCTTCAAGTTTAGCGAATCTTTCAAGTAGCTCCTTGAACCCTAGTAGCCCCATTAAAGCATATCGGAACTCTCTATCCTCCTCGACAGCTCTCAGAATACGCTCTTTCTCCTCACTACTTAAAACCACTAATATGCACTATTCCCTCTTAGCTCCGGGATCAGTATTTATTTTTTCCTCAGATAAAGATTTTCCACGGTATAAATTAGTATTTCAAGGTATGGGTGATATAGTGAGTAATTGAATGAGTTTGTGACTTATTCATACATTTTTAATGTGGCAGTCTACAATTTAACTCTTAGAGAATGCGTACTTATTGTTGGAAACATGTATTGAGATGATGATGTATTGGTTGGAGATGATAATGAATATGTTGAGTGAGCGATCATGGTTTACAGATCGCATATACTTCGACAAATCCTTTCTTCACTGCTCTAACTCTATAAACTCCTGGCACATCTATACTGTACTCCCCCTTAAACAATGCTATCTTATCCCATTCAATACTTGGTTTTGGAGCTATAATACTACAGTATGGCGTCATCCTCTCCAATAATAACTCAGCAGTTCTAGGCCTAGAGATCAGGTAGCATTTATTGAATACTAGTATGGGTGTGAATGAATCAAACCCCTCCTCCCATATCAACTCCCCACTCCTATACATACCGTTTCCAACACGGATTATGTAGGGGGTGTTCTTTGGAAGGGGTAGTTTTAGTTCGAAGAATCCTAGATACCATTGAATTAATACTCTATCAATATAGAACATATCTGCACGGTTAGATGCTTGAGTACCATAATCCATTAAGTAGCCTGACCAGCAAGAATACATCGTATTATGTAGGGGGTTCAGCCTACGTAGGTCTTGATAGGCCTATGTAGGCTTTGGGATTCATCAACCTCAGCCCCCCTTTCATCGGGGAGCATATCATCGGCCTCCTCCCCGATCCGGGTAACCCCTGCCCACAGCTCCTATGCTGTGGGGTAAACCCTTCATCTTGAACACTTAAAGACCTGCCCCTCAGGTCTCCATCCACAAACCCGCATCCCGAGCAGGCCCAACACCTATAAATACCTATGCAATATTTAACAGTTTCGGTGGGGCGCCGGTTATAAGTATTAAGAATGTGTGTTTAGGGTATTTACCGCTCGACAACACTACTCTCTCATCAACACACCACTTCACACCTGAAACATATGGGAAGTATAGGACTCCCAATAATTCCCCATCTTCACCATGACACTCAACTATATGCCTACCATAATCAGCCACCAAGATCTTCTGTCCCAAGGAGATATTCTTAGAGAATCAATACTAGCTGGTTTAGAGTATTGTTTACTCTAAACCATATAGACTATTAGAAATAAACCAGATCCTGTTCTCAGAATCTAATGCCAACCCAACTACTCCACTGACAGGTAATTCATATTTCTTAATAAATCTTAGATCACCTAGATCCCTTACCTCAACAATATTCCTACCCGTAGCTACGTAGAGATGCTCATTCTCAGCATCAACATATAGCTCGTATCCTCCCCATTTATAATGGGTCTCCACCCCTGCAACCATTGACTCATTCCTAAACTTAGCTATACCGTAGAAGCCTGGATTTCTAGCACTATGAATACCTGCAACAATTTCCTCAGGGTCTAGGGGATTATATTGTGCATCGGAAACATCTAGAAAGTATGCACTTTTAAACCTGGATGGATCATATTTGTGAAGACCTAACCCGAAACCTCTACCCAGTAAACCCACTATAATATCCCCCTGTAACGCTGGGTTATAAATTGTAAATTACATATTATTTTTAATATGGTATATAACATGTTTTAATTATGGGAGATCATTTTATTTATTATTAAGAGTTTATTGTGATGAGGTGTTGAGTGTTTGGATAAGGGAATATATGATTGTTTTAGAAGTATTGCCTCAAAATATGGTCTGAGGTATCTAGTAGTTTACGGCTCCCATGCTGGAGGATATGCTGGTCCTCATAGCGACTATGATGTTGCCGTTAAGGCTGGGAGAAATCTATCACTTGTTGAGCGAGGACTCATATTATCTATGCTTGAAAAGTGTGCTGGTAGAAGAGTTGATCTACTGGTGATCGATGACTGGAACCCTATAGCTGTGTGGGAGGCTCTCTCCAATGGAGACCTAATATATTATTGTGGCAGGGAATGCTTGAACGAATACTATGAAGACTTAGCAAAAGCTATAGATGAAGTAGCTGATCTAGAGCCCCTAATAAAGTTGTTTAGGAGGGAGATGCACTACGCCCTCACCAGGTCTGGTGGCAAGAATTTCTAGGGCTAGGAGGAGCTTGGAGAAGCTTAGAAATATTGTTGAGACACCATGGGATGAATACAGGGTAAACGAGGATCTACAAGCATTGGCTGAGAGGCATTTACACATAGTTTTAGAATCCATACTTGACCTAGCAGCATTCATAGCTGCTCGTAAAGGGGTCTCGAGGGGGCCAAGCTATAGGGAGGTGGTTGAATCAATTATATATGCCAATATTGTTCCAAGAAAATATTCTGACATCCTACTAGCTGTTCCGGGTATGAGGAACATACTTGTTCACGGCTATGCTGAGATAAGGCATGACATAATATATGATACTCTTAGAAACGAGCTAGATAAATTTATGGATCTAGTGAGAATTCTATGGGGGGAAGCAGAAAAACTAGATCCATAAAATAGCGAATAATCAATAACCATTTCTCCCTAAATGCTTGTTTTTATTATTTTATATGTGTTTATTCTTGTATCTGGGAAGTTATATCTTGTCCACAGTCCTTTCCCAATTACTGTTCTAGAAGCCCTAACCACACCCTTACAACCCGCCTCATTAATACAGTAATCACTCTTAAATACAGGCCAACACACTAGACAAACACACTGATACAACACTTAAACATTAACAAACATAAATATCTCCGATAATAAACAAAAACTATACTGCCACCCAATAAGAGTTCCTCTACGAAAACAGATTGTGTTCGGTGAATTGCTTCAATAATTTATAATTATTATCTACTATATCTTCCCATGTATACACCATAAGCTATTACATGATTCTTTGCCTCATCAATTACCTCATTAATGTTTGCTCCTGGTGGTAGTTTGAGTTTTGTATTTAGTGCTAATACTATTATGTAGTATCTATGACTCCCAAATCCTCTGGGGGGGCATGGTCCTCCATAACCTATCTTGCCAAAATTGTTTCTACCCTGCAATCCATACTTTGTAATAGGTGTTTTTGGGATGTTTTCAGGTATTTGTGTTGTGTTTGGTGGGATGTTGTATAGTATCCAGTGATAGAATACTCCGTGGGGGGCGTCTGGATCATACATTATGAGGAGGAGTGACCTAGTATTTTCTGAGATATTCTCTATTCTTAGAGGGAAAGACTCATCTATACCATCACATGTGTACTGGGAGGGTATTCTTGAACCATTACTGAATGCTGGGCTCCAAACCCTGATAGAACCCTGCTTACCCATAATCAATTCTCTGATAGGGCTTGGATAAACTTCATGCACAGGCTTAAACAAAAACATATAAAATACTATACTAACCAGTATCGCCACAACAATGAGGATTAAGATAATAATTAATCTCCTAGACATATCCAGCACCAAACATTGTTTAAAACAATTGTTTAAAACACAATACTTACAAGAAGTATCTACTATTATTATTCTATAAACCTATATGAATATATATAAATTATCTCGGCTAGACTCCGTTAAGGAATTGATCAGCAACTACGTCTCCAACATATCTATTACCTTGATCCCCTATGTGATGAAAAGGTTTAGGGTTGGATAGAAATATTAATGGTTGCCCGTGCATTATCTTTTAGAAACTATGGTTATTTTGGTTATTTTTGATACTTGCACGGGCTTCCCCCTCTTGAGTTGGGGCTTCATTCCTTCATTGAGGGAGTTATCGGGGCTCCACATAGACCACCCAGAGCCCTTCATCCGCAGATATCTGAGTGCAAGGTTCCATGAAGCAATAATGTCGCGAGTAACAATGAATCCATTAGGCAACCTAACATACCTATAGTTTATGAAAATTAATCTATCACCTATAGGTGATTTCTTAGAACTGTATTTTGGATCAATGAATGCTACAGGAATATTCTTTATTAATGCTTTATAGTAGATGTACTCCTGTATTCTACGATATGTCCAGAAATTTATTCTCCAATTAAACCTTTTACCCTTATTATTTGATTTAATATTTTTTAGATCCTCTAATACTATTACCGAGTTATGTTCATCTGCTATCCCTACAATCTTTTTGGCTATATAGTGTGATGTGTCTCTCAATATGTTCTTAGCTCTCCCCAACCATCTAGCTCTAACATTTCTAACCCATTTAACATATCTCCAATTCCTAGGATACCTCTTCTGCAATTTCTCAGCAAGCTTCTTATAATGAAGTGCTCTACGTAAACCCTTGAATGGAATAATACCCATAGATACTAATCTACCATTCATGTCCAGTATAGTATATGTTATGTTGTCAAAATTAATATCAACACCCATAACAGTTCTAGGCTTCCTAAAAACAACTTCTCTCTCAAAAACCAAGTATATCCATATATTATTGTTTCTAAAAGATACAAGTATTTCCTTAAGCTTCCAATCATCACTAATATATTTGTTTATGTAACTGTACCATTTAAGCTTCAAAACTATCCATTCATTATCGAGCACAGCTATCTTCAATGTTTTACTCCTCAAATCTAGTCTATAGTCTTCATAATCTATTCTAGCTGTTAATTTTCTCAATACTGGTTTCCTACCCCTATTCTTCTTAACGGATTTAACAATTTCTTTTGCTCTACGCTCAATTTTGTGGCAGTGATGTGCACGAAAACCCATGCTCCTCAACAAACCATAAAATTTGTCGTGTAGTTTCTTCATAGATGGAATCTTATCTTCAAACCATATATTATCTATAATATACTGTGTCCAGTCACAATATGATCTAAGAAATAGATAGAGTTTGTGGTGGAGGCTGGGATTGGGGGCAACCGCCCTTATCTTAACGGTTGCATAAACCCTCACCCCCAACCCCCACCACCAATAAAAACTATACAAAAATATATAAAACGAACCTAACAACTAACCCTCAAAACAATCATAGTTTTCATAATTTCCAAAACAACCATAGCATCTAAACAAGCGAATAGTCTAAAGATACCTCAATGAAAAGTATTAAAATCCTAATACTGTAAGAGGGAGAAGCTTGTTCAAGTATTTATTGTAGCAAAATGATGTAAGGGAAACCATATGTTTTAAACTAAGTATTATTTTATCTAAAGCATGGTGATCGTTAATTATTAAGCTGATTGTACACTAGATGTATATTTCGCTAAATATTTTTCAGCTAGGTCTCCAACTATTGGCAACTTATATTTTTCTCCTTTTAAAGCCTTCAATATACATATGATCGCTGTTATAATAGCTAATATCCAAACAAGCCAGCCTAGAAAAACAAAGACCAAGCCAATAAATGGTATTAATGCTAGAACATCCAGAATAATTAATATAATCGTGTATCCAAGGAATGTTATAGTTGACTGCATTGCATGGAACCTGACAAATTCGCTTTTCTTTTCAAGAACTAAGAATATTATACCAGTAATCCATCCAAGCACATATGATAAGGCTGCCTCAACATTTTCTTCAATACCAAGAGAAGTCTCCATAATATATCTAACCCCAACTATATAATTAGATAAGAAAATATTATTCAAACTTAAAATACTTTTCCAAACATTTAAATATAATAATTAGATCCTAACAATTTCAAAATATAAATCTATTCAACTATACATAACTCAACAAGTGCTAATAATATTTCATTAATTCTGATATTGTAATGATATCGGAATCTTTGAAATAACTGTTGAGAGATTTAATCTCGTATTCTTCAATTATAAAAGATTTATTCTTATCAGTATTGCCTGAAAAATTTTAACCGAGTTTTTCTGGAATATAACTTCGATAAATGATTCTATATTTTAGCTAAGAACATTTGATTTACCACTTGAATTTACGGATCAAGCATAAGATTTAAGAAAAACTATATTGATTTATTTAATCAAAGATCAAACAGTAACAAGGCTTTTTAATTATGTTTATTAAAAGATTAGTAAAGCTAAAAATTTATTCTACAATATGGTTTCTATAAGATTACTTTCTGAGTAATCCTATTATTAACCCTAATACTACTCCCGCTGTTACAGGTCCCATTGTTAGTATTCCTAGTGTTTGTATGAGACCCATTATAACAGGCCATAGCTTTTGAGCTTCTGAACCCATGTTTAAGAGTAGGTTTTGTATGCTTCCGCCAATGCTCCAAACCGATAATACGGCACCTAATATTATTATTCCTAGAAGTGCTAGTAAGTATTTTAAGACTTTAACAGAGAAATAACCAAGTGCTAAACCTAGTAGGAACTGTATCATGATTACAATTAAAACTTTAGGATTACTTAGCAGAGTATTAGTTATGTTTATAGAGCTAATATTGGTACTAGTATTCGCTGCAAATACGTATGTTGCAGAAACCATGATAGCTACAATCATTATAAATATAGATAGTGAAAGATTTATTTTATTCAATTTTCTCACCTATTTACCACACTTATATTTACTTATATATTACACTTATGATATCATATAAAGCCATATGATGTACTAAGTTTAAACAAATAGTTATCAATGATTTTTCTACGGTGTATTTTGATTAGCAATGAAGTATGGAGTTTTCATGTTCTCGGATGTGCAGTTATGAATCCTGGTATCATTGTTTTCTTTTCAATAATTTTCATTATCCGCATCATAATATACGATAATGCAAAGTATATGATCGCTATTATAGTATATATTTGCAGATAAGCAAATGTAGCGGCACCGATGATTTTTCCAGCATATACTAGTTCTATGACTGTTAAGAAGTATGCTAGTGAACTATATTTTAACAAGTATACTAGTTCATTAGTTAATGCAGGTATGGATGATCTTAGCGCTATTGGAGCAATTATAGATGTCATTGCTTGCCAACGCGTCATTCCAATAGATAGAGCTGCTTCCCACTGTCCTCTAGGAACAGCTTTGATAGAGCTTCTAAGATATTCTGATTGATAAGCTGCACTATTAAGACCCATGCCTAGAAATGCTGCTGTGAGAGGGTCTAGTTTAACGCCTATCTCTGGTAATGCATAGTATACCATGAATAATTGGAGAAGCATTGGTGTACCACGTATTAGTTCAACATATGATAGTAAAGTATAGCGTAGTGGTCGGGGACCGTAAACCCTACCAATAGCTATGAGGAATCCGAGAATGAAACCCATAGTATATGATGTAAATGTTAAGATAAGAGTATTTTTAAGCCCCTCGAGAAACATTGGATAATAAACATATATTATATTAACTACCTCGTCGAAGAAACCCAAGATCTTCTACCCCTGATTGTGGCGATAAACCTCTTAGTTCTCTCATGTTTGGGATTTCTAACTATTTCGCTCGGCGGACCCTTCTCAACTATAACTCCGCCATCCATTATCATTATTTCATCAGCGGCTTCTAATGCGAAGCCTACTTCATGAGTCACTATAAGCATTGTAGTTTTACTCTTTGCAAGCTTCTCAATAACTCTTAAAACTTCACCCACGAGTTCAGGGTCTAGAGCAGATGTTGGTTCATCCATTAATATTATTGATGGCTCCATAGCTATTGCTCGAGCAATAGCTATACGTTGTTGTTGACCGCCAGATAATTGTGCAGGATACTTATTCCATAAATCCTCCCCGATACCAACCATTTCTAAAGCTTCTTTAGCTCTACGTGTTGCCTCCTCCTTAGACATCTTCTTAACCTTCACTAATCCAATCCTAACATTATCTAGAGCTGTTAAATGCATGAATAATATTCTTCAAAACTAGACTGGGCGAATTGAAAAGTAATTCAGTAATCATATATACTGGATGCTATGGATTAAATGATGATATATTAGCAAATATTTTCCTAAGCAAAGGAGCCTATGCATATTTATCTTTCAAAGGAGGAGTAACATGGAGTTTCGGAGACAAGGTATTAGAAGTAATAGCTAAAAGGTTGGCAAATGGAGAAGACATAGTAAAGATATATAAGTCTTTGGATAAAACACTCTTAAAAGATCCAAATTCAGATGCAACACTAGGAATAAGGTATCGAAAATAACTAGCTTACTTACAAAGCTTTTATAATTATAATGGGAAGCCTATTTCCCGGTAGATTGCATCCTGCCCTCATTCCTATCACCTCTTTCTCTATATAATAATATTAATTGCATTATTACTCCGCCTACAAGCATATAATATGCGATCTCGGCGAACTTGTTTGCATATTCTTCATTGTTTAAGGCTAAAAGCACAGCTGCTATGACAAGTAGTATTATAAAGCTAATAATTAAAGTGACCCCTATTGTTTCGATGAAGACCCAACTATTCTTTTTCATCAACACTCTTCGCCACGAGTTATCAATATCTGAATCTATATAGTACCAAGTAAATATATCCTTAGTGAAGTGAAAAATATAACAATATGTTCTCTTCTAAACAAGAGTATATACCAATATATTGGACTGCATTTAATCATCAAAAAATTACAAGTTTATTTATTTAATGTTTTTGGGCTTATTTCTATGGAGTGTTGGTTGTTATGGTGGTTTAGTAGAAGTGGTTTTAAAACATTTTTTAAAGATTATATGAAGACGTATAAAGACGTATAAAATATGCTGTGGATTGATTGGTTATGGAGAAAACTGTTAATGAATCCATTGCTGGTGGTGTTTGGCTTTTTCTGGGATCATTGGTGAATAATGTTTTGGGGCTAGTTTTTTGGCTGGTTATTACTTATATGAGTGGGGTTGGATCAATTGGTGAGGCCTCAGCTATCGTTAGTGCTGCGACTATTGCCTTAACACTTGTATCGGGAGGGCTGAACATAGCTGTTGTGAGGCAGGTGGCGGCTGAGGGGGCGGAGGCTATTGGTGCATCATTGCTTGTATCTCTTATCTTAGCGTTTGTGGCTATGATCTTAACGGTTCCATTAACTTATCTTCTAGGAACAAATCATGTCTTGGTTTATTTAGCTTCTCTTTATGCTGGGCTGAACATACTTCTCATAACATTTCTTTCAATACTTCTAGGGCTTACATTGTTTAAACAATACTTCGAAACAATATCGATCGGTGCACTGGCGAAGCTTACTGTTGGCGCATTGCTTGCCTTGTTGGAGGTGGGGGTGTTAGCTCCTCTAGCAGGGTTTATGGCATATGTTGTTGCCGGCCTTATAGTTGCTGTGTTATTGGTCATGATCTATCATAGGCATAAGATATCATTGAAGACTAGAAGCGAACAAATAAAAGATCTGGTTAAGCTAACGTATTCGAACTATCCCTACATCATAGCTAACCAATTATTAACGGTGCTAAGCGTCTATGTGTTTGCAATAATAGTTGGTGAGGAGGTTCAGACAGGAATACTTTATATTTCGCTTATGATTATGCTAGCAATATTGGCTGTACCTGGATCAATAATAGGGGCTGCGCTACCAATAGGGACAAGGAGCAATACCGATCCATTCCCTGAAAGCTTCAGAATAGGGCTATCCCTTGCAACTCCTATTATAGTGTTAACGATACCCTTTACTAAACCAATCCTACAACTAATTAATCCAAATCTTGTATCCGGGGCATCCGCGCTCGAAGTATTATTGTTATCTATAGCGCCATTGACTGCATTAACTACGATCATTAACAAATTGAATAAGGAAGGCAAGACGAGGAATATAGCGGTAATAGGTTCAATACGTTTGATAACGCTTCTAATCCTATTATACTTCCTTGCAAGAAGCATGGGGGTATATGGTGCAGCTATTTCATTCCTATTATCGAATACTGTAGCATTAATGATAGCCCTGAGAGAAGAGGTAAGGATATTGAAGACTTTGATAATTCTATGGATTCTGCACATCTTAACAGCAATACTAATGATCACATCCATACCAGGCATTATAGTGGCAGTACTAATGACTACTATATCAATTATCACATTACAATACACAAAAACTTATACGTTAAAAGACTTGAAAAACACTATAAGCATTGTGAGGAAGACGCTTTTGTAGGAGTTAGAACATGCAGATCGATCCTTGCCCCTTAGAGAAACATTTTTGATCACCAAACCTTTCTAAACCAGAATAGTTATCAGAACCCTCTTCATTTTCGAAAATAATATGTTCTGGCTCCTTAGAAGCTTTCACACAATACTTATCGGGGAGAAGAAGATCTAAATACCTATCAGCCTTGACCTAGGTGTTTTTATTCTAGGACATATTTCTTTCAATAGTTTCACGACTTTCTCATATGTTTCGGGCACGCTTATATTTGTTATCAGCATTCCTGACTCCCTATATATTTCTAATATGTACTCGTCGCCGTCAGCTGAGGATATGTGTAAATAGGCCATGTCAAGAATTTGATCATTATATTGTAGCTTACCGAATGCTAAGCCCAGACCCTTCACTTCAGAGCCCAGAGTCTTTGAGATCAACATTTTCAGGTCGCCAACCCCCACACTTTTTAATCTGTCTATAATAGCTCCCTTCTCCTCTCCTATAAATTGTATAATGCCCAAAGTGAAACCATCCAACCCATAAATACTAAGCCTCAAAGCAATACAGCCCCTAATAAATTATAAGCCTCCACAAATATTAAACCATTGTAAACAGAACAACCACTAATACGAGCCATCTAATCCCTCAGACACATACTCCACAAAACCTAACAACCCCTCTAATCACTGCATATGTTTCATAGAAGCTCAGCTGTCATATACTATTTGAAGAGTACATACCAGCTACTATAGCAGATTATATCTACCTATGCAGGATCCTGAACATACCGGTTAAAACAATATCCCCCCTATTAAGCCTCATAACTAGGCTCTACCATGCAGGAGGCCCTACATATACAGTCTTCCTAGACGCAGATAATGAAGCATCGAGATCTCGCTGGAAGAGTAGAGAGAGCACGTCTGAGAGACTCAGTTATCTCAGAATGCAACGGACTATTCTTTTATATATAATACGAATACTTACTAGAGACAATTTTATAGATATAGATACAAGCAGGCAATATTTATGGAAACTCACGAGAAAATAATATATAATATTAGAGGCGTTCAGTCTTAGAGGTTTGTTAAGGGCTTCATTACTAGTAGGAGGATAACTCTCGAACTTGATCCTTTCCTAAGGCTTAAACCTGACATTCATGGTATGGAGAATATTTTAAGGAGTTTAGGTTTTAGTAAAGAAGATGTAGTTATTGGACTTAATCTTAGGTTTTTTATGGGAAGAGTATTTGCTAGGGTTCTCTATAGTGTAGTTAAGACTCTCGCTAAATACCTTGAGGCTAATAAGCATGTTAAGCTGCTCTACATACCGTTTGGTTGTGGTAGTTTTCCTGATATGTTTTTCGATGACGACTTACGTATTGGATACCTTATAGGAAGATTCTTGCATGATGTCTCGGGTAATAGGTATTACGTGTTGAGCCAGGAGTTTAAGCCGTCAACTATCCTAGGTGTTTTTAAGCTGGTTAAAGCTGTTATTTGTGTCAGGTATCATGCACTAGTACTCGCGCATATGTGTGGAACACCAGTGTTGAATATAGCCTATGATATTAAGGTCTTGGAGTTTGCTGAGCTGGTGAATGGGCTTGGTAGAAGGATTGTTGGGAGGGTTGTTAAGCCGGAAAGTGTTTCTGTGGATTTAGTTTTGTCTTTTCTTAGAAGGTATGTAGGATAGCTTCTATTCCACGGGAAAACAGGGGTATGTTCTACTTTGTCGATCACTACCTAAGGATTGCGGCAATATTTTTGACGAAGATCCATATTGCTATAGGTTTGATATATCTTGTAAACCTGCTTTAGAGAAATATTATTAGAGGGGTTAAATACTTCGGGGACTATACGATCTAATGTTGGGGAATGCTGTTGTTGAAAAGTTGGGGGTTGAAGTGGTGTGGAAGAGGAGAGAACGGTAGTTGTTTTAGGTATGCATAGGTCTGATACTTCCATGATTGCCGGGATCCTAAATATCCTGGGGGTGTATATGGGGGAGAGGTTGCTTGGTGCCAGTTGGTCTAATCCTTTGGGTCATTTCGAGGATCTTGTTTCCTTGGGTTGAATGAGGAGATTTTGAGAGAGGCTGGTGGGAGCTGGGATAATCCTCTGAGTAGGGGGAGTATTCTGGCTTTGAGGGATAAGTTTTCTCCTAGAATTAAAGCATTGAGGAGGGTGGTTAGGGGTTGGGGAGGGATTTATTCTTATTTTGGTTCCCGGTGCTCTTAGCGTATATGGTCTTCAGCTTCTCTATGAAGGCTTTAACATCTCTTACTGCGTATTCTACTTCCCTAGGGGGCATCCAGTTTTCATAGAAGTTCTGGTGGAGGGTGTTAGCTGTTCTCCATAGGCGTCTTAGCTCTATGTCTCCAAGCTTCTCAGCTAGTCTATCCACGTATTCCCAGAGGCTGGCATGGCTTCTTAGCTCTTCACCCTCCTTAGCGACTAATGCTTTAACTATCTGGGAGGCTACACCCCAGGCTTTCTCGGAGGCTTGAGTATAATCTTTCCTAAGTAGGAGCTCCTCGGCTTCACGTATATATTTCTCACATAACTTTAAATGTAGTTCAGCGTTGACTTAGGGATCATTTATACCAAGGATTTTGAGTATAGCTTCACCGATTAGTTCCTCTATAGACTTATCCTCGTATCCAGCCTTCTTCTTAAGATACTCTAAAACCTTATCGGGTAGGACAATGGTGATTGTAGTCAACTATTCCACCACACAATATGATTAGGTTAGCTACCAGTTATTAAAGCTGCCCCTATAATGTGGTACTACATCTATGTGGAATGCTTTAAAGAATGCAAGACAGATGGTGTATGGGTGGAGCATGTGGCTCCTAATTAGATTTGACATGGTTGGGATCTAGGATTTAATGGATCATTGAACCCATATATTTAAGGATGTATCCTGGTATAACTGTTTAGGGGAGATTTATCCTTTCCTTAATTCCTCGATTTCCTTGGCTATTCTCCATATTCTTCGTAGGAATAATTCTGCTTCCTTATAGTAGATGGGGAAGTCTCTTGGATCTATGTATTCTTCGTAGAAGTTTCTATGAAGATTGTTTAATAGTAGGAATTTCTTGTATAGTTCCTCGTCTCCTAGTTCCTTTGAGATAAGACGCATGAATTCGAAGAAGTCTTTGTGAGTAATTATACGGTACCCTCTTATTGCTGCCAATGCTTTAAGTGTCTGAGTTATAGCACCCCACATAAACTCTGAGGCCTTTGGGAAATCACCTCTCCCCATGTATTCTAGGGCATTATGGTAGTATTCCTCAAATCTCCTCCTATGCACCTCGGCTAATCTTCCCAAACCCTATCACCCTTCCCGTCTTATCATCTATCCTTACCTCTACTACCTCTTTGGCGAAGATGCCGACATCGAATCTTATAATCCATACTCCTTCCTTCAAGCTAATACTTTCCAGTCTATGGAAATAATAGCCTGCCCTCTTCTCTAAGAACTCTATAGCCTTATCAAGAGCTTCCTCAGCCTCCATACGAACACCATACTTCTACTCCATACCTTCCTTTTTAAACCTTTCCTCGAATGCTTCACCGGATTGAGTTATTATTTAAGACTCTACTAATTAAGCTAACTGACACTATCGCTGAATGTGCTAAGGTGCTTGGAGTAGTATGAGGATGTGGGAGTAAGTGAATGTGGAAAGAGTTGGTAAGTCTTATGGGGTAACCATGTATTTTAGGGGGATTCCTCCTCACATTGTAGGGTATGTTTAGTGTTTAAGTACCCTGGGAAGTATATGGTTTTATTGGGGGTTTCTGGGTGAGCGTGGTTTTGGAGGATAGAGTTGCTGGGTTAGAGGAGAGGGTTGCTAAGATTGAGGGTGTATTGGAGCAGATGGATAAGCGTATGATGGAGTTTAGAGAAGATTTTAACAGGAGGCTAAATCGTCTAGAATCCGAGGTTAGGGAGCTTAGGGGTAGGATTTGGTGGGTTATAGGGATACAGATATCCATGTGGATAACAATAATATTGGCAATCCTGTTCAAGTAGCTGTTAGAGTTTTATATGGCTCCTCTATAAGCTATTACCTCGTTAATATCTAAGCCTTTAAGGGATGCCATAAAGCTAATAGATGTTAACTTTAGGCTTAGAACTATTTAATGAATTGTTGCCCCCCATCCTGATGACTTGGCTAAACTTGTAGAGAAGAAGGAAGCTGATGAATCCCTAGGCGCTACACAGCATCATATAATACTCACAGCAACCAAAAAGATAATGCACAGACAACCACTCCTACACGGGGGGTTAAAGGTGATGAGGATCTTATAGGGGTTTAAACAGCTATTTTAGTATTAATAGGAGTAGTAAGTGTTTACTGGAGGGTTTGTAGTGGTTCGGGAAGAGGTTTTGTTATGGATATCTGCTGCTGAGGAAGACTTATTTGATGCCGAGCTTGCTTTAAAGAATAAGCGCTGGTTTAGAACAGCATTTTTTGCTCAGCAAGCTGTTAAAAAAGCTTTAAAGGCATTATATTTTGTTCTAGCCAGAGAGCTGCCTCCATATACACATAGGGTCTCTGTGCTCTATAATGATTTAAAGAGGTATGGTTTCAAGTTGCCAAGTGATTTAGAGGAGGGCATTCCTATTCTAAACAAATACTATACTATAACCAGGTATCCTGATGCAGCTAATGGGTTGCCGAGTGAAGCAGTTGATCGTGGGGAGGCTGAGAGAGCCTATGATATAGCTAGAAGGGTGGTCGAATTTGTTAAGAAGGCGATACAAGAATATTCCTCCTAGAATACTGAATGCAGTAAAGGAGCTGGTATACTCTATCCAGAGAGAAGGGTTTAGAATAGATAGAATCATATTGTTTGGAAGCTATGCAAAGGGTACATGGCTTAAAACGAGTGATATAGATTTAATAATAGTTTCTAGAGACTTCAAGAACATTCCCTTCTCAAAGAGGCTTGACATAATCAACAAGATTATCTTCATAAAAAACATCACCCCATTCATAGAAGTACTCCCATATACTAGTGAGGAATTCTATGAGAGAATAAACAAGAGTATTGTGTTAAGAGATGCTTCTAAGTACTGGATAGAACTAACTCATCTAGTTGATTAAGATATTCATCTACAACTATATGCATAAGTATAATTAGGGAAGAGTAGAAGTGCTCTGAAAGCAGATAATATGATGACTGCCAGCCATAGCCAAGTATAATCATTGCTCACTATTATTTACACAGTGCTTTTACTTGGGGAGGCTCAATTATCGGTTTTACCTATTATTTCCTGCCTCCCTCTCCACAAGCTTGACGAGGTCTTCTATTATATATGCCTCTTCCAACACTTCCTCCGCTGAAAGCCTCTCTTCGTGGAAGCCATCTATATGGAGACGGTGATATGCTGTGTTCCAAGCGTCTAGGACTTCTTTACCATAGATTTCGCTAAGCCTTCTCGCGGCTCGTTGTAGCAGTCTTGGCCACCATCTATCTTCTCTTTGAGCCTTCTCATATTCTGGTATTTGCTTCACTTTAGCCAGTATCTTTATTGCTGCCTCGGCGATCTTGTAGAGCTTCTCTGAACCCTGAACTGCATCCCCCTTCTCGAGTAGTTCTAATGCCTCTCTAAACCATTTCCTTAGATTCTCTATATGAGTTGCTGGAGCCTCACCCACTACACTCTCCCTCTTGTGAGTCTTGAGAGAGCGTAGATGAATAGTCCGGTTGTAACTATTCCTAGAACTATTGGTTTCCAGGGGGTTAGTGTTTCGGGGTCTCTTAGCTTGACGTTGAAGTGGTCTATTATCCTCGTGATCCATTCCTTCTCTGGAGTGTACCATATATGGAGTTTATCGTAGACCCCCCTATAGTACTCATATGCCTCGTAGACCACGTTAAGCCTCCTAGGCTGGAGGTGCTCCAAGAAATCCCTCCTAACCTCCACCTCAGCCTCTATGAAGCCATTACTGTATAGCCTGAGGTGGAGCTCCCATACTTGGTCAAGGACGCGTCTCAACCCATACTTCTCCCCCTTAGGAGTGGAGGGAATAGCAGGCTCAAACCCCTGCTCTTGAACGAGATACTTATACACCTTCTCAACATCGGGGGCCCAGAGCATGAACAATGTGCTTCTAGTGAGCTTCTCCTCAACCTCCCATGCTTCAAGAGTAACAACTCTCCCAGATTCTAGTATAAACCTTCTAGGCACAACAGTCGCATAAACCAATACCGCTCCTCCCCACAAAGCGTCAGGGTCTATTCAAACACTATTACCAGCCCCTTTTATAAATATAGGATAGGAAGAGTAGTATAAGATAGCTCTCATAAGTCTGGGAGTGTTCTCAAGGACTTATCATTGTATGTTACTTTCTGATAAGCCTTGTATCTCTATATTACATGACTGTATTACATGTTGTACTATATGGGCTCTAAAATATTAACGATCAGGGTTCCCAAGGAGTTAAAGGAGAAGATGGAGAAGGCATATATTGATTGAAGAGTAGGGAGATAGAAAGTTTTATTGAGGACAGAATTAAGAGATGCGGGTTGTTGGAGGTTTTGAAGAAATAAGTGTTAGGGCTGGGAAGAGGAGGGTTAGAATAGATTCTACCAGGCTTATTAGAGAGGATAGGGATAGTAGATGATAGTATTAGATGCTTCTTTCACGGTAAAACTAGTTATTGGAGGGGAGAATTCTGAGGTTGCTAGAAAACTGTTTCGGAAATGGATTAGGGGCGGGGAAATAATTGCTACAGTAAATCAAATATTGCATTATATGAATCACCTAATGCTTTATGGAAGCACTACATCTTAGTCAAGGATTTAGATCTAGGTTCTTTTAGGAATGCTTTTAAAGACCTATTATCTTTATGGAATGGTTTCACAGTTATACCAGCACATGAGATCGCCGGGAAATCCCTAGATATAGCTATAAAAGAGAAGGCAACCATATATGATTCTCTATACCTAGCCTTAGCTCAACAATACAACGCCTGCCTAGCAACTTTTGATACTAGACAACATATCGCAGCTGATAAGTTAGGAATAAGAACCTGTCTATAGGAAAGAATAATTTCTGTTAAATAAACAATATTTTCATAAAAATCTAAGCCAAGACCATATACTAATAAATAATAATATAACATGGTAGGAGTTTTGTTTAAGAACTCATAAAACAACCATGGTTTTCATAGTTTCCAAAACAAACAGGCAGTGGTTGCCCGTGCATTATCTTTTAGAAACTATGGTTATTTTGGTTATTTTTGATACTTGCACGGGCTTCCCCCTCTTGTGTTGGGTTTTCATCATCTTCACGGAAGGGGCTATTGGGGCTCCACACAAACCACCATGAGCCCTTCATCTGCATTTTACAAACAATTATAAATGGTTTATAAAGCGAACCCAACAATAAGCTCCTCTAAACAATTATAGTATCCAAATAAGCAAATAGTCTTACTAGTAGTAATTGCCCACTTAACTATTACCTGTTTCCATTATTAGGGTATACGGGTTTGTGCAGAAATTAATTAGGGGTATTATATGGATTGAGCCCCCTATTCACTACTACTTGATATCGTCTAGACTCACTGTCTTGACCATATTAGTGGAGGCTTTAGCTAGTATCTGGTCCTCAGTTACAAGTGTTAGCCCATGTTTCCTAGCTAATGCTATATATGATGCATCATAAGCTGTTATACCCCTTGAAACCGCTATTTGGAGAATATCATGTTCTAGACCCCTAGGTTCTAGTATAATCATGTTCAGGACTAGATCTGTGAAGTCTCTTGTTAGGGAAACCGCTTCTTCAATACTAAGTCTATGTAATAAGTAGGACTCCTCCCAAAAAACATTTAAAACCTCGTATATTGTGAGCCACTGTAAAACCTGTCCACCTAATGGTACTAGTTTAGCTTCTTTCAACGCTTTTACAAGGCTAGAAGCATCAAACAAATAGCTTGGCTTCATTATCTAGCCTCCCTATCCTCCCGAATAAGCCTCACTATCTCATCGATGTCTATCTTGGCGAGCACGTTACGCTTCTCCTTCAACCTCTTCTCCAAATCAATTAGTTTACGGCGACGTACCTCTTCCTCAAGAGCTCTCCTTATAAGCTCTGAGACATTAATTTTTAAACGCTTAGCCTCCTCTAAGAGCTCCCTCCTAACCTTAGCTGAAACAGTAACATACCTACTCATAAGTCAGTCGCCCATGTAGTAGTAGTAAAAAAATAATATGTTAAAATAATATGTTTACATACCTGTAAACCTATAAATCCTAAGGTTTCTGAACAAGAATATTCTTCTAACAATACCTTCTCATAGGAGTGTTTGGATGATCTTATTAGTATCTATTCTGGGAACCAATTATATTTAATTACAAGTATTCATAGTTGAAGCGAGCACAGGATTTACCCAGAGGATGGAAGCCATCGTAGATCTTAACGCTTACTTAAACTTTTAGATTTTAACATGGGAATGCAGGATTACCAGTTAATGTACTATGTGTTAGTATAGTTGTTCATGCTTCGGACATCAGCCTCTTCTCCATGGTGTGTCATGTTGGAAATATATATCGTTTAATAAGGGTTTCCAAAATCATTCATTACTAATATACCAATTAATGTCATGATTAGTCCGATAACGGTATATGCTATGAATCCTATTAAGGGCGCTAAGACACCAACTCCTAGCATTGAGAGTTAGGAATTAGCTACTCAACATTAACTATACAACCTTTTATATAATTCGCCAATCCTTTTTACGGCTTCACGTATATCGTTCTTTGATGGTCTACTAAAGTTTAGTCTTACCGTGTTCGCTCCCGAGCCATCAGTATAGAATGGTCTTCCTGGTACAACTGCAACTTTGTATTCGTCAATGAGCTTGGATGCGAACTCTTCTCCACTAGCTTTTTCTGGAAGATATAGCATAACAAACATACCAGCCTTAGGCTTCGTAAATTTAGCCGAGCCTACGTATTCTTCAAGAGAGTTTAGCAGTATGTCTCGTTTCTCTTTGTACAGGAGTATGTTATCGGCACACCGGCATACTATCACTTCTTCTACAGCCCAATCCTGGGCAGGCTCGAAATCTTGGGAGCCGACATAAGGTATGAATCCAACGTCGACGGGGCCAAGAGGCTGCCCCCAACCCTGGCGGGGGAAGTCGAGCCCAGCTTCGTAGTCGTGGGGAACATACCGCTCGTGCTAAGGGAGAGTCTCCTCCCCAAAGTGCTCGAGTATGGAACTAGGTTCGTCGAGGCCACTAAAAGGAAGCTCCCGCCAGGTATTATAGGCCCCTTCAGCCTAGAGAGCATAATAACCGAGGACCTCGAAGTTAAAGTATTCGAGTTCTCGGGTAGGATAGTTGCGGGCACCAACCTCTACATCCACGGGAGCCCCTACTCACTCCTATACTGGGATGAGCCTATGAGCATGGGCAGGAGGAAGGCGAGAAAGTTAAAGCTGGCTATCTCCAAGAACCTGCTAGAGCTAGTAGTAACCTAGCATTCGCTACACGCCGAGAAGCCAAAACAGTCGATAAAACAGTAAATAATATACCCGGATATTGACTAGCACTCCCGAGGCACTCAACCAAGCGACAAGTCATCCGAGTATGAGGTAGACTT
The DNA here is from genome assembly GCF_000015945.1 of Staphylothermus marinus F1. Taxonomy (NCBI): domain Archaea; kingdom Thermoproteati; phylum Thermoproteota; class Thermoprotei; order Desulfurococcales; family Desulfurococcaceae; genus Staphylothermus; species Staphylothermus marinus. The sequence goes on along the minus strand of NC_009033.1, from coordinate 1,497,194 downwards.
GTCGGCCCCACACTGTTACTCTAAAACAAACTAAAAAATGGATTAATACTAGACAGAGACGTGATAGGTGCAATAAATATTGGCTTAAAATACTTATCCACAAATGGGAGCCCCATGGCGTTGGGCTCGACCGAGCCCCATGAGGTGTGGGTGAAGCAGGTGATCCCACACCAAGAGCTAACCCCACCCATGGAAAATAATCAAAAATACTCAGAAATAATAAGGGTGGGGAAACGCCTAAACTTCTTACTCTCACCGCCAGCAAGAACGGTAGCGGTAATCCTCAACAACAACACCATAAAATAAGGATGTAGCAATACATATAACTTGAATAGGTAAATAATTCTATTTGAGAACAAGAATTCTCTCTGAGAAAAGAATTGTCAACGATGATAATTTATTTATGGATGATAAAAAGGTATTTAGTATTATTTCCACTTGGATAAGTCTGTTTCGTTCTCTGTTTTTGCAACAATTAATGTTCCAGTTAGATCGCCGGTTACGTTGACCATTGTTCTACCCATGTCTAGGATTACATCTATGCCTGCTATTAACGAATATGCTAGGGCGACGTTGGGTTCTGTTAGTGGGAGTCCTACTGCTTGTAGTACTAGGGCTAACATTATTAGTCCTGCACCGGGTACTCCTGCTGTTCCTATGGATGCTAGGACTGCGGTGAGAACTATCATGCCATAATGTACTACGGTTAAATGTATTCCTAGAGCGTTAGCAATGAACATTGTTGCTATGGCTTGGTACATTGCTGTTCCATCCATGTTTATTGTTGCTCCTAATGGTAGTGTGAATGCATAAATGGATTTCTTAATACCCATTTTCTCCTCTGCAACACTCATTGTAATTGGTAGTGTGCCTGAAGATGACCTGGTGACGAATGCTGTTAACATTGCATCCTTCGCTTTAGCCAAGAACTTGATTATATTGAATCTAAACACTGCTAGTATGCTACCATATGTTGCGAAGATATGTATGAAAAGTCCCAAGTATAGTGCAACTACAGCAACACCTAGAGGTCCTAAGACTCCGGGCCCCGTTATTGCAACAGCGTATCCTATGAGTGCGAAGACACCGTACGGCATGTATTCAAGAATTCCCCTAACAATCTTATATATTGCTTCAGCGAGGCCATCAAATACGTTGAGAACTGTTGAGCCAAGATTTCTTAACCTCTCATCCTTACTATCCTTTAGATATGCTAGCGCAATACCTAGTACTATTGCGAAGAATATTATTTGGAGAACATTTCCATTAACTAATGCAGCCCACGGATTTGTAGGTATAATGTTAAGTAATACATCTATAGGTGATGGTGGAGTAACTGTTTTAACACTATAACCTGTCCCAGCAAGGTGTACTCCTACACCTGGCTGAAACAATAACCCCATCGCTATACCTATCAAAACCGCTATAGCCGATGTAACAATATAGTAGACAATAATCTTTACACCAACCTTACCGAGTTTAAGAGGAGAAATACTCGCTGAACCAACCACTAGAGAGAACAACACTATTGGGACAACAATCATCTTCAATAATCTTATCAAGACATCGCCAAGAGGCTTAATAACAGCTATCGGCGGACCCACTATGACGCCGGCAACAATACCTAGAACAAAAGCAATAGCAACCTTATAGATAACAGGGAACCGCTTATATGATTCCCAAAAACCCAAGACTACTCACACCAATATATATTAAGTTCATCATAACAATATAAACTTTAAAATCTAGATAGAAAACAAAAACAACATCTCTATCTTCAACAACTATATATGCTTCTGAAACAGAATATTCAGCTACTTCACTATTAGCAATTCTGAACATACTCCTACTAATCTTCTCCAAGCATAGTTCTTCAGCAACATGCTTGGATATCATAGTATAAATCACATTAGCACCAGCCACAAACCTCCTCCATTTTAAAGTTCCACGTAAAAATATAAGCTAAAATTCCCCTAACACGAACTTGGGATATATGGGGTTTATAAAGCAAGCCCCACATATAACGTTCTAAAAACAGCCAAGATATAAAACAAACCAGTGGTTCATACACTTATAAACTTGTGGATGGAAATAGTAGGGTCAACTTAGTGAACAGCTCAATAAATTATGAGGTTCCCTGATTCCTCGAGCTTGTACTGTGTCTTGTTTTATTCATAGTTTCCTTCACGGCATTAACTAGTTTTTCTATATGTTTAATCGCTATTTCTACATCCCTAGCGCTACACCATCCTTCATAAAAGCATGTATGCATACCGTTTGCAGCCATCCATGCATCATATACCCATTCACCCAGCTCAATTACTAATTTATCCTTATACTCCCATAATTCTCCATGACTTCTCAACTGCTTACCATCTCTATGTAGTGCATAAGCTTTCACTGTTAGAGCTGTAGCCCCCCATAATTTCTCAGATGCTTGCCTGAGATTGCCTTTTCCAAGCTCCTCCACAGCTTCTCGTAGAAGTTCCTGTGCTGCTTCAACATATTCTATGGCTTTATCCATAGGATCGAGGTTATGGGATAATAGCTCAATAATATACTCTTCAAGCGTCATACCCTTTTTCTCAGCCTCTCGTCTAGCATGCTCTGCAACTCTGCGAGGAATTATGATGACCACGCTCATTGCTCTTCTCCAACAAGTACTATTTACATAATTAATAATCAATCTTCACCATAAATAATTAGAGTAATAATAATTGTATATTAGAGTACTGCGACGCAGAGAATACATAGAGAAGACGATGAGAAATGAAAGAGCTCGTTTCTGAAAGTGAATTCAACAACTAATCATATCAAATAATTATGTTTTTCATAATTCCCTAAAAATAAGCCTAGTATTTAAATAAGCGAATAGTCTCTCCTAAAGAGTGTGAGGAATTATATAAGAAGTTTGTAGATGAACTTATTGAGATATAAATTAGAATATTAGATCATTTCTGCTCTGCTTAATACTCGGGAGCATAATAAATGATGTTGAAAATATATAGTCTCCGGATATTTGTGGGTGGTGATTATGGGAAGAATTATTCTAAGTAATGCGAGGATAATAACACCTTTTGAGGAGATATATCCAGGAACCGTAGAGGTAGAGAACGGGATCATTAAGAAAGTCTACTATGGGAAAAGATGCGGCGGCGAAAACTTGGAGGGAAAAATACTGACTCCCGGATTTATAGATATACATACCCATGGTATTCGAGGACATGATATTACACAAAGCTCTCTAGGAGGATCTGTGGAGAAAGTAGTGGAAACATTAGTAGAAATGAGTAAAGCCTATGCTGTTCATGGAGTAACAAGGTTTCTACCAACTACTATGACGGCGCCACATGAAGCTCTCCTAATAGCTACTAAGGGTGTTGCTGAAACAATGGATTATCAAAGAGATAGAATCGAGGGGGCATTGATTGAAGGACTCCACATGGAGGGACCATATATAAGCAGGGAGAAGGCGGGGGCACAGAATCCCAAATATATACGTTCTCCAAGTATTAGCGAGTTAAAGGAGTATTGGGAAACGTCAAGAGGAAAATTAAGAACCATAACATTAGCACCCGAAGTTAAGGGGGCGTTAGAGCTTATAGAGTATGCTAGGAGTCTAGGAATAAATGTTTCAATAGGCCATACAAATGCTACATATGAAGAAGCTAAAGCCGCCATATATGTGGGGGCGAATAGAGCTACCCACCTCTATAATGGGATGAGACAGATTCATCATCGAGAACCAGGTGTTGTAGTTGCTCTCCTAGAAAGCCCTCAAGTATACTTAGAGCTTATATGTGACTTTATCCACGTCTCACCTGTTATGATAAAGTTCACGATAAGATATGCTGGTATAGAGAGAATAGTAACTGTTACCGATTCAATAATTGCAACGGATCTCCCTGATGGAACATATAGTTTGGGAGGATTAGAAATAATTGTTGAAGAAGGAGTTAGTAGGCTTAGAAATGGAGCTCTTGCTGGAAGCACTCTCACAATGGATAAAGCACTAAGAAACCTTGTCAAGTTAGGGATCCCATTAAAAGATGCTGTGAGAACATTAACATATAATCCAGCCTCAGCAGTAGGTATACGTGACGCTGGAGCAATAATTCCTGGATACACAGCAGACCTCGTAGTCTTAAATAATAATTTAAGAGTCGAATCCGTATATGTTCGGGGAGAAAATATATTGTGAATTATAAAATGAATAATGGATCTTATGTAGTTATTGCTTTGGCTAATCCGGGCGGTGTATCTACTGGATATCCCTGTTTTACTCCTAGATGATACGCTATAAGCTGTAGGGGGATAATAGTGGTTATTGGCGATAATATTTTATGGGTGGGTTTAACCTTAACTACCTCGCCATAGCCTATATCATCATGTGTAATTGTTATTAGGAAACCATTCTTTGACAATACATACTCGGCAACCTTATTATATAGAGGTAAAGCTTCTTCTTCAACAGGCTTTATAATAATTACTGGATACTTATCTCTTATAAGCACTAATGGTCCATGCCTTAACTCACCTAATTGAACACCTTCAGCATGTATTATGGATGCTTCCTTGAATTTCAGAGAAGCTTCTAGTGCTACGGGATAGTTTATTCCACTACTTGATACATACATGTTTTTCCATCCTAACAGTTTCTCAGAGATCTTTTCCGCAATATTATCATAGACCTGGAGATCTTTTCTTAACTCTTTAGCTGTCTCACGTATTTTTTCAGTGATCCCGACATACTCGGTTTGGCTAAGCTTACCAGTATATAATCCAGTGTATCCAGCAAGTAATGCTAGTGCAACAAGGCTTGATACGAAAGTTTTTGTTGCTGGAACAGCTAGTTCCGGGCCAGCACCTATTGGTAGATAAACATTTGATTCTAGCGAGAGACGAGAGCCTACAACGTTTGTAACCCCTATAATTACTGCTCCATATTGTTTGGCAAGTTTTACACTCTTAATGACATCGCTTGTCTCCCCACTCTGACTAATAGCTATGATAACCGTACCTGTTGAAACATTTTTCAAAGCATAATAGGGGAATTCAGCCGCGCTAACTACATTGACGTTTATATTTGCTAGATCAGTGAAGTAATATGATGACACCATTCCTGCGTGAAGACTTGTACCATTACCAATAACATATACGTTTTTAGCACCATAAATTATCATTGCTGCTAATCGTAGATATTTTTCCATTAAGGAATATGTTGTCTTGATCATAGAGTCTGGTATTTCATATATTTCCTTCAACATATAATGTGGATACCCAGCTTTTCCAACAAGTTCTACTTGGTATTTTACTCTCTTCTTAATTAATCTCTCAATACTTATTGGCTCCATGTTTTCAGCATTAATTATCCTAATATTATCTATGCTTATCTCAGCAGCCATACCCTCCTCCAATATATATGCTTCATCAGCGTAACCATATAGGCTTGGAATATCGCTTGATAAATAAATACATTCATTATTATGTGTTAACCCAATTATGAGTGGTTGACCATTATGGGCAACATAAAATACTTCTTTCCCAGCAATGATAGCTGCGACAGCATACATACCTCTAAGCTCACGCATATATCTAGCAATAGCTTCCAATGGATCCTTTTTCTCCCTAAATACTGATTCCTCTAGTAAATGAGCATAAACCTCTGTATCTGTTCTAGATGAGAAACTATGTCCTTTCCTAACTAGTTTTTCCTTGTAAGCTTCATAGTTTTCGATTAAACCATCTCCTACAACCGCGATCTTCCCAGTACAATCAGTTAGAGGATGAGTATTTTCAACCGTGGGCCATCCACGACTAGCATATCTAGTATGCCCCAAAGCTATTCTCGATGGAATATTAAATAGGTCTACTTCATTAGCAACCTTTTCAAGATGTCCAGGTTTTTTCCTAATAACTATATTGCCTTCATCATCGAGAAAAGCTACACCAACACCGTCATAGCCTCTGTAGAGGAGGCGTCTAAGCCCCTCAAACACTACTCCCCTGCGGATCTTCTCCTTACAAACAACACCAAATATTCCGCCCACAGAACTACACCACCATTAATCCAGTGAATAATAATTAGCTAGACAAGATATAAATATGATAAACATATAAATCGATCTATATTCATTTACCTAGAAAAATCTATGATCGATCACTATGATATTAATCATAAAATACTAATATATGCGTCCTTTATCAAGTATGCTTAAGAGCTCGTTTAGATCTATTTCTCCAAGCCCTATCATATAGTCTCCGGCTCCATAACTTATCAGTATCTTGTCTCTGCTAAGCCTCCATAATCCACAGGGGAATATAGTGTAGGGTCTGTCACCGAATATTTCGTATAGTAGTTTGGGCTCCATAATATATGTTGGTGTAACAGCTTTCACAATTATGCCTTCGTTCCTCGAGTATTCTAGTTGCATTGCGAAGAGACGATATGCTTCTAATTCATAGTCTACACCGTGGAGTAGAGCAATTATTTCATTATCCCTAAGCTTTATTGGTGGCGTGGCCCATCCTATTTTGCTTTCAAAACTAGCTTTATCAGTTACCCATATAGTATCCCTTAATACGACTTCTCTAACCTGTTCAGCTACGCTATATAGTTCTTCTAAGCCTATCCTACTAGTTAACAGATAGAAACCATCATCATCCATGTGCGGCCTATGAAACAATAATAGATCATTGCTTAGCTTCACTAAGAAAGCATCCTTATTACTTACAACATGCTCTCTTAATCCTGGAGGGAAAACATATACGTGTATCTTCTTCCACTTATAATATTTCTCCTCCTCTACAGCTGTAACAGGCAGAGTCCTCTCCCTACCAATACGTGGATTAAAATAATTTACTGTTCTACCAGTATATGTCATGTATAGTTTACCATCGATCACGTAAACCCTAGGATCCTCTGTGCCCCATAAATCATATTTTGTCGAAGGATAAACCACTGGTTGACCAGCATAATAGTTTATATTAATATCTCCTGAACCCGAGAAAATATCGTCTAATGGAACCCTGATCGCAATAATTGCTGAAACATACATGAAATAACCAACTATTATCCTAGCATATAATATAGCATCCTCCTCATCAACAGCTAGAGCAGAATTAAAAACAGCTATGGGATTACTAATAGGATAATTATTCAAATAGACACGATTAGGAGCAATAACACCCAGACGATGAACAATATCAGTTGTCTCATTACGCCTAATATTGGATGCTTCAGAGAAGCCAACAGCTCTCTTAAAATGATCACCATACATGTACATGAAACATAACCTCTCAACAACCCCAATAGACAAGAAATAAATTAAAACATTTAAATTTTACATTAACTCTCACATACCAGTATTTGTTATCTTAATTTTACAAAGCGATCAATAAGGACTTCATAAAATAAAAACGCTTAGAAAACAAAATCAACTATACTCATACCCTATTATTTTTTCTCGGCAACTACATATATGTTGCGGGTTATGTTTTTTCGCTTAGTGTTTTGGTAAAAATATCCTTTCTCAATGATTTCGAGTCCTACGTATCTTATCTCATTGCATAGTTCTTCAATATCATAGAGATAATAGTATCTACAACTTATACTATCACATATTAATACATCTTTCTCGGATTCTAAGGTTTTGATCATGTATTTCTTCTTTAGAGAATCTAAATCTGGGTTCCAAACAGTAATTATTACATGTCCATTATTCCTAAGCATATGCTTTATATTTTTTAACAATTCTATTCTGCATTCTCTGCCTAGGATATGGTGGAGAACTGCGAATAAATATATTGTGTTGAAATAGTTTTCTAAAAACATATTATCTAATATGTCTCCGCAAATCTCTATGGCAAGTGCATTGGTGTTCTTAATACTTAGTAGTGGTGTCTCAGCTAAATCCACGATCACTAGTTTTTCAATGATTTTCTTATCTAAAAAATATCTAGAGGTTGAAGCAATTCCCCCACCTAGATCCAATACTGCTCCATGAGTATATTTCTCGATGAAGAGTTGTTTCCATGGCTTAGCACGGTATCTTGATCCTTTTATTTTAAACCATTCTATCGTTTTCTCCATTAGGTCTCCATATTTTTTCCAGCAGAATTCCTGAGCGTTATGGGTCATTTTCTTTATCCATGAAGAGTTATGGTTTATGATTTACTATTACTCTGCCTTCTCTATCCATATACCCTATAAGCATTGCTTCCGTATTATATCTCCACCCAATTCTCCCTTCATAGTCCACTGCAATGAAGCCCATTGTGTCTTTTCCAACTGTCTCATTAACATATGTTATAACATTGTCTAGTGCTTCTTCAAAATCCATTCCTTGATCAATGTATTCTGCAAGTTTTAAGCAGGGCATTGATCTTATAATCATTTCTCCGAAGCCTGTAGCGCTACATGCAACTTTTCTGGATGAGTAGAATCCAGCACCTGGTATTGGTGAATCACCTATTCTACCTGGAAGCTTAAGTATTACTCCCCCCGTACTAACTGCTGTTGCCAATAATCCATTATCATCTACTGCAACTGCTCCCACAGTATCAGCAAAACTAGCTAGTGATTCAACTAGTCTCCTATAGTTTTCATTGCTTTCTATAAAGCTCAGTATTTTTCGCCAATAATCCCTCTTTATTTCTCCACTCAATAGTTTTTTGAGGCTCTCATAGTATCTTTCAACAACATGTTTTGGCGGGGGTGGGAGGGGTGGTAGACTATATAATTTGGCTAGAGTGTCTGCTCCATCACCACCGATTATTATATGTGGTGTTTTCTCAGCAACTATTCTTGCTAGAACTACTGGGTTACGAGTAGCTTTAACAGCTGATACAGCACCTATTAAACCGTTAGAAGTCATTATGCCTGCATCAAGCGTTCTATTACCCAATATATCGAGCACACTACCCACACCAGCGTTTAAATATCCTGAATCCTCCATGCATTTAACAGCTTCTACAACTGCTTCCAACGCATTATTACTATTATTCAGAACTGTCCATGCTTTCCTCGTACAATTCTCCATCACAATATATGCTTTCTCCCTAACTCTTGAATCCTTCCAACTACCCGCTCCACCATGTAGGATTATGGATTTAGCCATAAGCATTCACCAAACACATTATTTTATACATAGCAATATAGATTAACAGATACTGAGAAATATGAAGAATACGGTGCAGAAGCTTTGAGTACTCTGGAGACAGAAAATAAGACAAGCATACCTAATGGTTTAGAAAAACTTGTTAGAAGCTTTGAGTTCAGAAAAGAAACATATATACCACATATTTTCCCAGGGATAATGTTGATTATATCATTGCCTGCGTATATATCATTAATATATAATATTATGTTCCACGGTGTCCAAGAAGCAACCAGTAGCTGGTACACTAGTTTAGCAACACTATATATTGGATATATTCTTGCATCAGCTATATCTATTTATAGATTATTGAAAATAACCCATACACACCTAGTTAATAGCGGTATAACATCCTATTATTGGCTGAAAAAACTCGATGACTATGATTCAATAATAAAACTATATAGATCAGGTGTTATGAGGAGAGATTTACCTTCGCCCCTAACAGGATTAATAGCAACACTATTGTCTGGAGGCATAGCTTATCCTATACTATTATATGTAGTGGATAAAACCATGAGGGATCACTACTATGGTGAAGAGGGGAAGTTTCTCGGAATACACATTACTAATAGGATTAACGTAGAACATGGACTAGTATATGTAGCGGCAACACTTCTCACAGTAGGATTATTCCTAATTATTTGGGACTACATTATTGTTAGAAACTATAATAGACATGTGAAAATTATTCATGGAAGCCATCCAGAACCACCATTAACCATTACAACAACACTAACATATGGTGAACATGGAGGAGAAATACCAATACTAGCTTTATCACTAGCTTTTCTAGGTGCAGGCATATATGGTTTACTGGGAATAATTGGTTTCATGAACCATTTAACGGGCACAATAGGATACGGGTTGCTAATTGCTGGTATAGCTGCTTATTATAGGAGAAAAAGTTTTTCTTCGCAGGTGGGAAGAGTTTATGGTTTTATTTATTTATCATTTATATTGTTCTCAATAATAGGATATACTAGTGCACAAACATATTATAGCCTCTATGAAGAGACATCTAAGCAATTAGTTGAACTGAGAACAAATGATCTATTCAATTTGACGAGGAATATTTTCATAAACAATTTCATAATATCCTTTATTTCAACAATCCCAATCATAGGCCCACTATATTTAGGGGTAGGCTTAGGTAATGCTGCCCTATATTATGGAGTTGCAATAAACATTGCTCTCTCTGAAGGTAATCTATCTATTCTATTATTGCCATTAATGCCTCATGCAATACTAGAATTACTAGCTTACGCATTCTTCGCATCATTATCTATGAGGATCTTTATTGAAAAAGAATCCAAGTTTACAATATACTTTGTGATCAGTGCATTGATCCTTTTTACTGCTGCATTTATAGAAGCGTTATCCGTTGTAGCCGTGAGATAAATTATTTCCTAGGCTCAACCACTACTATTTCGTAGTCGTCAAGTTTATCTAGCCTTATCTGTAATTGGTTCCCAGTAGTTTTTATTTCTAGGTTCTTCCTAGATATGAGAGTATATGCTTTTATATTGTTCATTTTATTCTTTATTTTTATCTCAACACCGCTAACAGGTATAATTTCTCTAGCTGGATGAACAGCGTCTACACTACCATATGGTGGGAGAGGCTGTTTTACTCTACCGATCCCCTTAGCCATTATTCTCTGATTATATGTATGGTTAAGTAAGTGAATAATTATTCTCTCGCCCTGAACAAATATTTCTGAATGAACAGTTTCTGGAGCAATTACTTGTATATCTGGTTCTCCACCTAGATATAATACGCTGTTTTCAATCAATTTCTTATATATTGGTAATCCTGTTCTCCAATAATGTCTGCCGAGCTGGCCTGTGAAATAGAGTGATTTACCTTCTCCATAATTATTCAATATTATTCCCGGCAACTTGGTTCGAGCACCTAGTGCGGGGGGTGAGCGGCCGAGAGTGTATTCATGTCCCCAATCAGTACTTGATAATCCAATGTATCCTAGAACCTCTCCAATAACATCATCTAGCATCGTATGCCATCCAATATTAGGTCTTGTCCTAGATGCTATGAATTCATAGCTCATATCTCCCCATAGTATAGTTTCTGTTTTTACATTATTGAATAATGGATGCTTCTTATCGAGATCAAGTATTAGATATGTCCATGGCTTCCTCAATACTCCTATAAACCTAGCACCTATAACTTCTGGATAGTAGAAATCATATCTTCTAATACAGTATTTATCCCGTGTTGATGATAGATACGTTGATAATAGTTTACCTCCTCTACGGACATATTCTTTAATAGAGTCACCGATCTCCTCGCTTAAACACACAGTATTTGGAACAATTAATACTTTATATTTTGATAAATAATCTGGATTCACAGCGTCTTTTTCAGAAATAAACTCTACTGGTATATGGCTATGGATTAATGCATAGTACATTCCACGTATTCCATCAACGTATCTTTCAGGATGCCCTCTACCATAATAATCTCGTGTATGGTTTGAGACAAGTATGCCGGCGAAACGATATGGTTCAGTATCTTCAAGGTATTCTTCTATTTCTTCATATTGCTTAAATACTTCCCCTATAGCATCTAGTGAGGATGGGTCTTGGAAATAGCTGATCGAGAAGATCAGTGCCCATGGCGAGCCTCCTCCAAGTACAGCTTCTCTTAAACCCTGCTTAATAACTATAGGCGTTGTTGACATCACTGTTCTATATAAGTGGAAATAGTTTCTAGAACTCCACACTGGTTTCCCGCCGCTCATAGCTCGTGTCAGCTTTGTCATTTCAGTAATAAAGCCTGGTGGTTGATGATCTGCTTCGCTACACTCAGCGAATACTACATCTATATAGTTCCTTGCTTCTTCTACGACTCGATTCGTTCTACCAGCCCATCCTCCTGGGTGACTATTATACATAAATACTTTTCCGGGATCGGTCTCTTTAGATAACTTGTATAATTCCTTAATTCTTTCAACAACTACCTTATATCTCCACTCCCATAATTCTCTCCAGCGCTTATCCAGCCAATTCGGCTCTTTAGGCATCTCATATCCGTGTTCTTCTCTAAACCTTCTCCGGCACCATTCACAATAACATGCTCTTTCAATATCTGGTTGATAACGGAAACTATCCAGGAATACACCGTCGACTCCCAAGCTATGGGCTTCAACTACTTCTTTCTTAACATGCTCTATGAACGGGCTGTTTATACATAACTGTGGCCATTCAGGCTCATAGTGTTCAAGGGAGAAAGGTATGTGTTCTAACACAATGATTTCTCCATTACGATTTACTTGTGCCCAATCACTGTGTAGATGATATAAGTATTTGTTAGCAGTATGACCAACCATCACGACTACTTTAACTCCTATTCTACGCCCCTCCTCTACTGCTTCCCTAACAATATCACCAATCATTTTCGGATGCTCTTTCCCAACACTACCTCCACGATAAAATATTCTGCCCCAAGGATCCCTAGCAAATATTACGAGGACATTTGCGTGAAGCCTCTTCGCTAGCTCGACTAGTTGTTTACCATTTATTTTCGATACATACCTACCATAACGATCCTCTATATTGAACTGTATTACTCTAACAGGTTTTTTCCACCATTTCTCCAAGGCTTAACAACCCATATGTACAGTATATCTATTTTAACGAGGAGTATTAAGGGGTTTAAAATGGTTTCATCTATAAAACCTTAATAGGTCTTCTGGAGGATTAATTGCTGTTGCTAAAGCTCCATATAATACTATGTCTCCGCCTAGAGGTGTTGTATCAATAATTGGTGGCTCAGTTACTAAGTGTTTAAGTGCTTTCCTAATGATTGGTTCTTTGAGTATGTCTTGATTATATAAATATATGCTTCCACCAATAGTTACTACTTCTGGGTCATACAGGTTTATCGTTGTAGCGAGACCTGCTGCTGATGCATCAATTATTTCTTCCACAACATATTTTGCGAATAAATCGTTTCTTCTAAAGTATTCGAATAGTTTTGGAGGAGTTAGTTCTCCTCTCAACGCTTCTCGATAAGCTTCTGTCTCGATTAATGGCTTATACTTCTCAGCTAAGACCCGGGCTGTTCTGGGAATATTTGCTCCCCCAGCATATGCTTCCCAATGACCATATCCTCCACAACCACATTTAATATCTGAATCATATTTTACAACAATATGTCCTATCTCGTGGGCATTCCCCATCTTCCCCAGCAAGAGATGATCGTTAACAATTGCTCCTCCACCAATACCTGTGCTCATAGTTATATATACTATGTTGGAATAATTCCTGCCTAAACCAAAGAATTTCTCTCCCCAAGCACCAGAGACTGCATCATTTAATACATATACAGGCTTCTTTAACCATTCCATCAATGGATCTCTTAGTTCAAAAGTGTGTATGGGTAGATTAGGTGTGTTTACAACTCTTCCCCGCCTCAAATCTATGGGACCAATCGTCCCGATCCCTACAGCTTTGATCTGGTCAATGTATTTCCCATAATTCTTCTTGATCTCCTCATATATTTTAACAGGAATACTCAGCTCGTTTCCTTCCCTCGGAGTCCTATAGGTTATTTTATTTATTATTCCATTCCGAGAACCAATAGCTATCCTAGTATTTGTCGCTCCTATATCAATAGCTAAATAGTATTCATTTGCCAAAACAATAGCACCTCTTAAATAGTATTATTTAAAGCATTATTTTATTCAAGCTTTAATGCTTTATGAAAAGATAACAAGTCATTAATGAATTTATCCGGGTAATCTAGATATGCTGGATGACCTGCTTTATCATATATTAACAACTTAGCTTCTAATAGTTGTGAAAGCTTCTCCATTTCTTCACGCTTAACAATTCTATCCCTAGATCCCCAGATTATAATTGTTGGAACACTTAATGATCTATATTTTTTAACTAGTTCCTTTTCTAAAGCATGAGCAGGAGCTATGAGAAATAAGCCCGCCACAGGTTTTTCTAATGCGTATCTTAGAGCAATATATCCTCCCAAGCTTGCTCCAACAATTAATGGTTTTAAAGAACCAAATACACCTCTATAAATCTCTTTGAGAACAAATAAGTTTTCATCAACGCTACGTGTATGAGGACTACATATGCTTCTAGCTCCATAAGGCATATCAATAGCTATGAATGGAATTTTTTCTTCCTCGAGCTTATCTAGTACACCTATGTCTCTCCAAACATCACTTGTAAAACTATAGCCGTGAAGGAAGACTATTGGTAATCCAGGAACACTGTTATAGATGATCCTGCACCTATATTTTCCAACATTATATGATTCCTCGATCAAGACCATTCCCCAAATAGAACATGATTCTCTAAATATATATTTATTCCCACAAACAATTTAAATAATATAGAAATAGAAGAGTTATAAGCAGAACAAGTATAGATTAGTTGTTGGATAAAAGGGGTTTTCTATTGACTTTGAAAACATGGTGTGAAGCTGTGGTTGCCCGTGCTTTATCTTTTGGTTGTTTTGGAAACTTTGGATATCTGCACGGGCTTCCCCCTCTTGGGTTGGGGCTTCATTCCTTCACGGAGGGGGCTCTCGGGGCTCCACGTAGACCACTTTGAGCCCTTCATCTGCAGTTTTAAACCATTAACCATTATATTGTAGGGGGTTTATAAATTGAACCCAAGCTCCAAAGCCTCCAAAACAACCATTATTTCCATAGCTTCCAAAATAACTATAGTATCTAGATAAGCGAATAGTCTCCAAATATATTCTTCCAGCAATTAGAGCTATTCTAGCTAAGATCCTAGTTGAGGAATATGAGTATACTCAGGTTGAAGCATCAAAAATGCTCGGCGTTAGCCAACCAGCTATAAGTAACTATTTATTGAGTAAAAGAGGTAGGAGAGGGGTTTAAGCATTGATGAGCGATGAGAAAGTAATGGGTACTATACGTAAAATGGCTCATTACTTGGTTGTGAAAGATTATAGTTCTTTATCTGATGCTTTAGGCATGTTATTATCTTATATTAAGAAGAACGAGAAATTATTAGAAGCACTTATTGGGAGAAAATATGGGGAGATCTTTGGATTAGAGAAGAAATAGATTACTGTTTTATTTTCCTAAAAAGTATGGGTGCATCAACTATATTATATCTTTCGATTTCTCCTATAACATATTCTGATGGATTACCTATGCGGTATCCAAATGCTTTGGATACTTTACTAGCGGCTTTAGGTATTATTGGATATAGCATTGTAGTTGATGCTCTAATTGTTTCTAGTAGGCTATATAGTTCTTTTCCTGGATCCATTTTCTCCCATGGCCTTGTCAAATTCACATATGCATTCGCTTTCCTTAACAAATCCATTACTACCTGGATAGCTCTTGATACATCATAGGCTTCCATGTATTCATTGTATTTATTCAGTGTTTCCACAATACTTGTTGAGAGCTCTTTATCTACTTCTCGCTTATAAACTATTCCGCCAAGTTTCTTCTTAGCTAATACACCAATTCTGCGGACAAGATTGCCAAGTGTGTCGGCTAGTTCACTATTATATATTGAGTCGAACAACTCTGTTGATACATCAACATCTTTATCCATGTTAAAGACCCTCATTAAAATATATCTAACACCATCACTATCCTGATATCTATCAATTAGATCTTCTATAGCTATAACATTGCCTGCACTCTTACCTATTTTCAACCCCCTATTAATCAAGAATGCATGAACCAGCAGTTTCTTTGGCAACTCAATATCTAGTGCTTTAAGTATCGAAAACCATACTACTGTATGGAACCATAAGATATCTTTTCCGATAACATGGTGTACATTCGGCCAATACTTGTTGAAACGATCCATATCTTCTAAGTAGCCTATACCACTAATATAGTTTAGGAGCGCGTCGAACCATACATAGACAGTATAGTTCTTATCAAAGGGTACCTCTATACCCCACCAAACGCGTTCTTTGGGGCGAGCAATTGATACATCCCTTAATCCCTCCTTTTCAACTTTGCCGAGTACTTCTAATGCATAGCTACGAGGATATACTATATCCTTGTTTTTCAAGACATCTATTATGAAATCCTCGAATTCGCTTAGTTTGAAATAATATGTTTCCTCCTCGAGCCATTCAAGAGGCTTCTTATGTATAGGACAATGTGGTTTCCCATTGATTTCAATGTATTCTCCTGGACTATAGAATTTTTCGCAGTCTACACAATACCATCCAGCATAGCTTGCCTTATATACTAATCCCTTATCATATAGTTTCTGAATAGCTGTCTTAACAACTTTTTCATGGTAATCATCCGTTGTACGTATAAAGTAGTCATAACTTATATCAAGCAATTCCCAATACTTCTTATAAACATCAGCCATTTCATCAACAAATTGTTTAGGATGAACACCTTTCTTCTCCGCAGCTCTCTGAAGCTTTAATCCATGCTCATCATTACCAGTCATAAAGAATACTTCATCCCCTATAAGCCTATGATATCTCGCCAAGACATCGGCGAAAACCGTTGTGTAAGCATGCCCTATATGGGGTGGTGCGTTTGGATAATATATTGGTGTTGTTATGTAAAATATACTCATCATCTATACCCCTTACTCGTGCTTATTATTCATATCTCTATTGATTCTCCTTGTTTTAATCTAGATAATGTATTGGAGAAATATGAAATTATCTCTTCGTTGTTTATAAAAATATTTCTAGGCTTTAATGTATTGTTCAAGTCCTTCTTTCATTATCTTCCTAATTTTGTGTTTAGCGTATCTCAAGAACATTTTCAAACCAAGTCTTACAGGGTATAGATATGTTTCCTTCAAATAGAACTTGTTCATAATATCTTCTGCCCAATATACTGTGTGCTCAAATGTTTTAAGCATCACGTCTATATGTTCTCTTGTAATATGATCTCTCATAAACCACGTGTTCTTCTTTAAAGCACCCATTGGAACAAAGAACATTGGTATTATTACGCTTCTATAAGGTTTTAACCTATCAATTAACTCTGCTGTTTTAACTACATCATCAGGCGTCTCCTGTGGAAGTCCAAGTATAAGGGTTGCAGCAGGTATGATCTTGTTTTCATGCATAATCCTAAACGCATCCTCAACTATATCAGGCCATTTCTCCGCTGGATAAGGTGCTGCTTTAGCAGGCATTATTATTTTTGCAAGCCTTGGACTACCTGTTTCTATACCAACTTCTACGCCTAGGAAACGTCTATGATCAGATAATATATATTCATTCATAAGCTTAGATACAAGCCCATACTCGTCTTCAGCATATTTGATGGCTGCTAAGCTTGCATGAGACCATGCAAACTCTTTTTTCTCACCTAATTCTTCAAACACTGTCTTGTGGAGATTAATTAGTGGTTCAGGCCTTGGCTTAACACCGTCAGCACCATATAATAGTACGTCTTCACTATGAAGAATAACACCTTTAGTTCCTCCGCGAAGATTAATTCTTATCTCTTCCCTAATTCTTTCCAGAGGCATATATCTGAGGGGTCTGAGGGTTACGCTACAGAATTTGCAGCCGCGCGGGCATCCACGCATAATCTCTATGAGCCCATTAATACTTGGAGCTTTAATTATTGGTATCTCCTCAATGCTTGGAGCATCTCTTGGACCAACATATATGTAGTCAGGTAAAGGCTCATTATTCAATGCTTTATCAACGAGATCAACAATTACCTTCTCTACTTCTCCATCAATAACTGTGTCAACACCCCATTTCCTCCAAAGCTCCAGCTCCCATAACCACTGCCAAGCAGCTGGGCCACCAGCTATTATTTTTACACCTTTCTCCTTAGCTTTCCTAATAACCGGGCTATTCATGAATCTCTTAAAACTCAATCTATTAACTGGTTCCTTCCCTGTTAAACTCCACCATTCACTGCTTGGAGGCCCGTAGGCGAAGTAGTCGTGGTGACCAATCATTAGAACCTTCATAGTGTCAAGATATCTATGCAGGTGATCAGGATCAATTATTGCAGCATTATATCCTGCATCAACAAGTTTTGCCTCAACCTTCCTCATACCATATGGTGCTTCTCTAGGCCTACCATACTCGTCAACATCAATTTTTGGAGCTGCAATCCACATCCACAGTTTCTCAGGCATACCTATAGCTGGACCAGTAGCTATGAAGCCCAAGAATTCTTTTCCATGATGATTACTCATCATTGTTCTATCTGTTGTTAAAACTATTTCAAACCCCTTCATACGTATCACCTCAAACCTAGATCTTTACGACTTCTACACCTTTATTTCTGAGAAAACTAATTAGTTCAGCAAATTCTTCCTCAACAACCCCGTATACAAGTTTGTTCCGAGCTAGGAGATCATTAATTATCTTCTCCAACTCTTCGAAGTTCAAGTTATGATACCTAATTGTAAGAGAATATACAATATTATTCTGTATGAGACTCCTAATATTCTCTATATATAATGGCCTCGGCTTATCTGAGACAACATGTAGTGTGAATCTACGCTTATTATACTTGTTTGCAAGCCTCACCAACTCACTATAGATAACCCCGCTTCTATCAATAGTAGAGTTTTCCTCGCCTCCCACACCTACGACGACATGGATATTGTCTTCTTCTAAAACTTTAAGATACTCCAAGACAGCCACCTCTAAACACAAAATCTAAATTCTTCCAAGATATATTACCTCGTGAAGTTTACGTGAATATGAAAGCAAAATATTTGAGAATTCACTATTATTTGTCTCGTTTACAACGAAATCTATTCTAGATTTAAGCTCGTTGAGATGCTTAATGATCAGTCTGGTTAATGTGTCTCTATCAGTATAAAACAACTTCTTCCTCCCCACTTTCTTAACTTTAACTAAACCATTAAATACTAAATGCTTTAAATGCGTGCAGAGATGACTCTTAGCATAACCTGTTTTTTCAGAAAGCTCGCTAAGTGATAATGGTATGGATTCCTTTATTAAAACCGCTAATGCAGAAGCTGCTACTGCAGGTAATCCAAGAAAAATTAATAAGTCAACAAGCGATCTCATTTTTCCTCGCCCGTTCATATCGTTACTAAATTTGCGAATTTTAATACTATCATAGATATTTTATTTTTGTGTTTCAGATATATTAATTATTCTATAAGAATTATGAAAACTGTTATAAAAAACAATAGAGTTTTATTTTCCCATAATCTTTTTAACATGTTCTATAAACTTGTTCCAAGAAACTATTGCTCTTTCATGAATACCTTCTCCCACAACTATGTCGTTAAGCACACATTTTACTTTAAACAAAACTTTATTCTTCTTAACCTCTATAATTTCCGATACAAACTTAACTCTTGAACCAACAGGTGCTGGTGCCTTATGATACACATCCACATGTATGCCTACGCTAGTATATTCTTCTCCTAAAAACTGATCAAGCAACCTCTTCGAATTCCCCTCCATCAACGCGATCATTCTAGGAGTACTAAGAACACCAACCCCCTTATCCAACAAGAACTTTGGTGCATCATTTTCAGATACAACATAATCCATTTCTCTCCTCAAACCAACTCGTATACTCATACCCATTCACCCATTGAAGACTATTCGCTTATTTGGATATTATAGTTGTTTTGGAAAATTGTGGAAACCATGATTGTTTTAATTATTGGGTTCGCTTTATAAACCCTCACTAATATAATGGTTAATGATTTGGGAAATGCGGATGAAGGGCTCAAAGTGGTCTTGGTGGAGACCCGATAACCCCCACGATGAAGGAGCGAAGCCCCAACCCAAGAGGGGGAAGCCCGTGCAAGCATCCAAAGTTTCCAAAACAACCAAAAAATAAAGCACGGGCAACCACTGTTCATTTGTTCAGGTGTTTTTCTTTTTGGAAACCATGAATACTATGATTGTTTAATAATATTTTAGTTGTTATGTGGTTGTTCATGCTAAATAATGCAGGAGCAACATGTTCTTCCTAGAAATAATCCAAGATGTACAACAAATTTATCTCTTCAATAAATATTAACGCTAACCTTAACATATTATAGTCTTCTTCAATAAGAAAAATCCATCAAAAACAATAGAGTAATAATTTGTTTATTAATATATTCTAGGAAATATACTTATTTTATAATGGTTAACATATTCTTCTATAGACAGATAATTTTTAAGTGGAGAACTGGTTTAAAATATTAGACAACTAATGGTTAATAATGTATAATGAATAGATGTGGATAGGAAGATTACATAAAAAGTTGCTGATATTATGTCAGAGCATCATATTTGGAGTCATGGAGAAATATGGATAAAAATACTTGCTACTACTATAGTTATTGAGTTAGGCACAATAGGGTTCTATGTTATAGGAAGATATACGGGTTTCTTAAAGAGCGGTACTATTAGTCCTTTAGAGTCGTTTTTAGAAATTGTTCTTTTAAGTACATTATTTCTCTTATTCATTATAAGCTATGAGTTATTGAGACAAACCAAGATCTCAAACATATCATTTTATCAGAAATACTTTGCTTTATTCTTCTCTTCACTAGGTATAGCGGTATTGATCGAGTTATTTGAAGATTCAGGTATTGTCCAGTATAATATGTTTCCTTATGCATTAATAAATGATGTATTAATAGTGATAATTTTAGCTAGTTTCTTTGACTTCGTATATGATCTAATGATTATTTCTGGCACTATGATGAAGAGAAAATTATTAGAATCTCCTTTAACCTTGTTATCTTTATTTATTGTTTTAATACCTATTGTTGTATTCTTTGTTACTTTAACTATATCAAATAACCCAATTACATTAGATGCTTTTACTATAGGCGACATACTTATTGGTTTGTTTTTCATAATTGTTCTAGCCCATTACTTGATTAAAGTATACAATTTTGTACTATATATTGAACTCCAAGACTATGGTGATATTGTAAATGCTATGATATTATTAATTATAGGCTACAATGTTGGAGATATTATTGATAATTTCTTGTATAAAAGCCAGTTATGGGTAATTTATATGTATTTTACATTCGATCTATCACTGATATTAGCGTTACTAACAATAGTTTTCAATGGATTATTCAATCTACTCAGAACAGTAGAACCCTTTATTCTAAGAAAAACTCTCAGCAATTTTCATATATTAATTAATACATCAATAGATGATCCCATTACTTTTAACTCGAGAATTTTCTCAATGATCCGGTTATATTTGGATAAGATAAGAGGTGTTAAGAACAAGATCCTACTAGTTATTGGTGAACTAAATACTCTTCAAAAGATCATTTTACGTGCTACTCTAGGAAATATTCAAGTAATTAATGTTAATATTAAAGAATATGGGGGGTTCACCTCTAGAACAGGGGTTAAGGATGAAATCATAAATATTATTGAATACTATGAAGCTGCTGCTTCGCCTACTCATATCTTAGGCATACTTAACGAGGTAGTTGATAAGTATAGTGATAAACAAGTAATTGTTCTATATAATACATTGACAGACCTAATCTTAATGATGGGTGTTAGAAGGGCTTATCTTACATTGAGAAGTATTTTACTCAATAAAGAATTAAGCCGAAGAATTACTGGTTCTTTCTACGTGATCATTGAAGATGCTCATGAAGCGAGAGATATAGAGTTGTTCAGGAATATTATTCCTAGAGTTATAAGGCTTTAATTAGTGAACTAAAATAATTCCTAATTGGTGGAAAAAATTGAAGGCATATGTTTCCATCGATATTGAGGGGTTACCCGGTATAGCATCTACAACTATGGTTTCTCCCGGTTATACCCAGTATAGTCGTGGATCAAGAATTATGACAATGATCGCTAAGGAGACAGCTAAGGCATTACTGAATAATGGGTTCGATAAAGTAGTTATTGCGGATAGTCATGGATATATGACCAATATTGATTATTTAGAACTACCCAAAAATACTTCTCTAATACAAGGCTTTCCAAGACCATACTCTATGTTGACGGGACTTGATAACTCATATGATTCTGTATTATTTATAGGATACCATACAGCTGCTGGAACAATGCATGGTTTCCTCGATCATACTATGAGCGGAAAAGTATTTGCTGAAATAAAATTGAATGGTAGAAGAGCTAGTGAGTACTTGATAAACGCTCTTGTAGCTGGTGAAAAAGGGGTTCCAGTAATACTTGTTGCGGGAGATTCTCTATTAAGAGATGAGGTTTCAAAATATACTCCATGGGCTGTATTCATTGGTTTTAAACAGGGAATAACACGTTATGCAGCAATATATGAAAGCATTGGTGATGTTCTCGATAAGCTTAGGGAAGGAATTGCTGAAGCAATTAATAGGCTTAGGAAAGGCGAGGTAAAACCATTAGTGCTTGATAAACCCTATATTGTAGAAATAATGTTGAGAGATGAATTATTAGGAGATGTACTGGAAACATGGGATATACTTGAAAGAATAGATGCTTATAGATTTAGATATGAAGCGAACAGTGCACATAATGTACTAGCAATTATTGAACTTATAGCTTTCATAGGTTATGGTGTGTATGCATTAAAAGAAAGGCTTAGGTAAATATATTTTTATTTCTAAAGATGTTGATGTTTAATCGCTAGACACTATATGATGACTAGTAGTGATACACTTGTTTCAAGCGGTGATCATGATTGGTGTTTGAAGGCTTAATGCATATCACTTTGGGCAATATAATAATGATTGGCGTCGGACTTATTCTAGTATATTTAGCTATAAAACATGAATATGAACCATTAATCCTTTTACCCATAGGTATCACTGCTGTCTTAGTAAATCTTCCTTTGACAGGTCTTACAGAGGCACCATATGGTTTCTTATACCTTGTAAAACATTATTTGATCGATACCGAGGTTGTGCCTCTCTTAATATTTTTTGGTCTCGGCGCAATGACTGATTTCGGACCAATGATTGCTGATCCCAAAAGCTTATTATTGGGTGCAGCTGCCCAGATCGGTGTCTTTGTTGCAATGTTAACTGCATTACTATTAGGTTTCAACTTAAAAGAAGCTGCTAGTATAGGCATTATTGGAGGAGCAGACGGTCCTACAACTATTTATTTAACAGTTAAGCTTGCCCCTCACTTGTTAGCTGCTACAGCTGTTGCAGCTTATAGCTATATGAGTTTAGTCCCCCTAATCCAGCCCCCAATAATTAAAGCTCTAACAACGAGAGAAGAGCGGAAAATCAGAATGAAACAGTTAAGACCTGTTTCTAAAACAGAAAAGATTCTTTTCCCAATAGTTTCAATGATAACTGTCGGAATACTTGTTCCCAGCGCCGCACCATTAATTGGAATGATCATGATCGGTAACTTGTTTAGAGAATCCGGCGTAGTCGAGAGACTAAGCAAAGCTGCGCGAGAAGAATTAATGAATATTGTAACGATCTTTTTAGGACTAGGAGTGGGCTCAACTATGAGGGCTGAGACATTTCTAACATATAAGACACTACTAGTGCTTGGATTAGGAGTGGTAGCATTTGCATCTGCAACAGCTGGAGGAGTATTATTCGCTAAACTAATGAATCTATTCTCTAAAGAAAAAATTAATCCAATGATAGGAGCAGCAGGTGTTTCAGCTGTACCTATGAGTGCACGAGTAGTTCAAAGATTAGCTACTGCAGAGGATCCTGAAAACCACTTATTAATGAATGCAATGGGGCCCAATGTGGCTGGAGTAATTGGAACAGCAGTTGTAGCAGGTGTATTCCTATCAATGCTTGGAGGCTGATCGTATCTGGGTGATTAATATGGATATAAACACCATAATAACAGGCTTATACATAACAGGTATAGGTGTAGCCATAGTTTTCAGTATCTTATCTATCCTAGTCATTATTATACATGTTCTAAAACAAACCATTTACAAACCAGTTAAGAAGATGAAAAAGGAAGAGACCGGAAAAACAAGAATTATAGTCGAGGAAAAACCTGTTAAGACTGAAAAACCTAGGAGAGAAACTGATCCACAACTGATTGCACTACTCTCAGCAACGATCACAGCTTTTAACGAATACAAAGCAGCTACGCTGAAAAAATATGATCTTTTCAAGGATTTCCCCGAACTAGCCCGGCTCCTACCATTAGCTGGTATATTGTTTAAATCAAAGATTAAAGTAAGCTTTGGAGGAAAAGATATTATTGTAGACGTAGAGGAACTACCTAATAATGCTTATAAGGTAAGTGTTGGAGGAAAAACATATATAGTAAACTACTCGATACAATAGTAAAATTATCTTTTCAATAATTCTCTAATAAAATCAGCAACTATCCTACCAGCCTCACATCCATCCCTAGCATATGATAACTCAGCCTTCATTCTATGATCAATATATTTACCAAAACACTGAGGCACCTTATCCGTTTCCTTCCCAGATTTGACAACAACTATTGGTTTCCAAAAATCATAGCTAAGCATAATCTCTATTATGGAGCCAATACTGCCACCCATAGCTACTAGTATATCGCCTGTTTTACACATAATAGTGCTCCTAGTAGGAAAGCCTAGATCAGATTGAACTATAATAGTGTATTCATTGTTTGGAGGCATTATAGGCGGGTTATCGGGAAGTATGAACATTGTCTGAATACCAGCTTTAATAGCGTAATCAGCGATATTCTTCATTAATCCCCAATAACCTCCTAGAACAATTACTATGTTCTCCTTAAATTTTGATAATTCATTAATGAAACACATAGAATTCTTCAACATGTTTTCATCTGGTTCCTCACTAGAAGCTGCAACTGCTACATATACTCTCCTAGTCATAAACCACCTAAACCTCCTTTAATTCCTGTATAGAACATTATCATCTTCTTAATAAGACCAGTATATAAAATGATTCCTATCAAGAAACCAGTAGATTTAACAATATAGTGTATATTCCATGTTAGATTGAATTATTGCTCAGCAATTTCGTTTAGTGAAACAATGATCTTTCCTATTTTCTCGTATAGCTCGTTTAAAGCATCGCCTGCTCTATCCCATACTCTCCTGCATAGATCGAATCTGCCGAGATCTTCGCATAGTTTTCTGATCTTGGACATGAATATATTTATATCACTATAAATATTGACCGCTCTATCTAGTTCACTTGATGCCAGCAATATAGTGTTTTCAGCAACTTCTCTTAGAATATCCGCTATGATATCGATTATTTCAATATTTTCACCTAGTATTTGAGGAGGATAATTATCTACAATCATAGATATGATGTCAGTTTTTGTTTGGAGACATAGTGGTTTATTGCTGAGGTTATTTCTAATAAATACCAGTACATCTTTTAACTTAGCTGGTGAGAGAACAGATAATGGACCAAATGTTAGTGCTCTCAAAAATTCCCTAAGATCCTTTTCATTATCTATCTTCTCCGGTGCCTCCCTCAATAATTCCTTTACTCTCTCAGCTAGTTCATCCCGTAGATTGAGAAACGGATAGATCTCTAATAGAGTTATGAGGCCCATTCCTTTGAAATAGTTTTTCTTATATTCCTCTAAGATCTTGTCTGGTTTTGTATCTTCTAGAATTTTCTTTATTACTTTATCATCGACAACCATAGATATTGATCGAAACAGTATTTCTACTGGTGCTTGGCTCTTAATAGCTTTTAATAATTCTAAACCAACTATGTATTCCTTAGTATTCATAGGCTTCAATAAGAGATCTTTCAGTATTCTTCCTATTTCGGAGAAATCACATTTGCTTCTAAGACAATCATAAATAGTAAGCCATGGATTCTCCATTATTTTATCATATAATTCTTTAGAATAGCTCATCTATACACACCATTAGAGTTCTTCTTATTATGCCATTATGATTATATGCTCTTATAAGAACTACTAATAATACACAGCAATATATATATGGCTATGTAAGGTGTTGTTTTAACTAGTATCCATGCTTTATACTGATTATTTGTTTGCCAAGGGTTTTCTCTATATCCTTAATAATATCTTTTACTTCCCGGTAAGAATATACTTGGATAAATCCATGTTCATCTACAACCACTATTATTTCTCCAGCAAGCCGTGAACCAGACACGCATTGAGGGGTGTAGAAACGTATTTGTTTGAAGATTAATGTAAAGTCTGCTCTTAGCTTAATTCCTCTCTTATCACATTCTTCAATAATTAATTTTGGTATCTCTGCTAAATGTGTTCCTTTATTAATAAGTGCTATGAATTTTGCTGTGGAAAGTTTATAGTAGAGAATTGTTTTTTCAGATAATTCTATGTTCTTCAATGCTCTCCTATAAGCTACTGCTATGTTTTGATGGCTTGTACCAATTATCTCAGCTATTCTACGATAACTATAGCCTCTAGATTTATAGTATAGAGATAATAGCTGTATCTTTGTCAGGAAACCATACTTCTCCTTCATGTTTTGCTCACACAATGTATTTATGAATAGTAAAAATGTTTATAATTTCTCGTCATTCCTTATTCTATGAACGCTAACTATTGGTGCTGATGAGCCTTTTAAGTTTTTAACGATTAATCTAGCTTCGCCACTTGATCCCTTAACTGTTACTGGGAGGAATAAGCTGGATACATATAATAATATGCTGGAGGCTATGCTGGCATAGAATCTACCATATATTGTATCTGTATCTAATGGTTTATCGCTGTGTCCAATATATGCGCATGCAACTTTTCCTCTACAAACATTTAGTGTTTGCCAAGCAGTAAATGCTTTGTGATCAGCTGTTATCAATAATATTCTGTGTTCCGGGAGATTCGGTGCTTCAACAGCCATTGATGCTTCGCAAGGCTGTGCCGTTGCCGATAATGTTTTAGCGTCATAATAATATTTTGTCTCGAGCAATGCTCTATTAGCTAGTAAAGCCATAATATATGATACACGCTGTAATCCCCCTGCATCAGGATTAGTCTCTGCAACTTTACCGTTAATTTCTGTTTCAGCACATCTTGGAATATATACCGAGATATTCCGTAGAGTGCTCCAGGGAGAACCTTGTCTTATACTTGCTTTAAGCAATACCATATGTAGTCCTTGATAGAATAGATTAGTGTCTGGAACAACCGCTAATTTGTTTCTTTCACCTGTTGATCTAAGAATTATTCTGTGAAGCTTCTCGCCTTCATGATCAAACCATTGGGGACTAGATGAAGCAGATTCTTTAATTATCAGATCAGCTGCGCCAACATATCTTTGAATCTGCATAACTAATCTATCAATGCTCTGCTTATCTTTATCGCCAATAGTCATATCTAATAGTTCAGAAATTTGTTTCCAAGCATTATATAACATGTTACTAGTGTTTTGATCAGGGCCTTTCAGCTCCTCAATCATTAAGAGCCTGCGCTTCTCCCCTAATGCACCAATTGTTTCTATCCATGCTTCTAACTTACTGTTTTCACCGGGCATGTATCGCCTGCTATTATGGTATGTTTCTATGAAACCACATCTTGTTAATGTATTGAATAATTTTGATATAGCAATATATATTCCCCTACTACCTCTCCACTCAATGTTTTTTGGGTAATCATCAACTATTGACCCCTTCTTCCTAATATCTGCATCTCCATATACGTATACTTTGTGGAGCCATCTAGGACTACCTGGATAAGCAGGTATTCCATATAATGGAATAGTGTCTACAACTGTGAATACTGCTTTATCGCCAAGTATTTTCTTGACTGAGTAAACTGTTGTTGCAGCTATTGCTCCATCACTACCCGATAAATCAACTACTATTTTCTCCACTTGATCACTTATCTTACTAAATACATTGTTAAGAGTAAACGCCGTATCAAAAACATTATCCTTTACTAAAGACTGACCAAACACATAGTCTGGAAGAATAATCGCGCCTAAATCCTCAACATCCTCCTTAATATGCTGGAGACTCTGCTCAACCGATTGAACGACATGCTGACTAGTAAGGATAACGAATAAATCAATACCTAGTTCTTCAGCTAACCTACCTATTATCGTAGGAGTGATCCATGGATACTTATCTACAACTAATATACTTGGATAAAAACCAGACATTATTTTCTCCTTTAAAACATCTACAAATGAAATATTTTCTTTAGACATCAACGACTCCCTCCAATATAAACAAGTTTTCTCTTCTAAAACAACTATTTACATGTTCTGTTATCCATATACGTCCCTTATGCATATATACATTTGAAAAGATAAAAAGAGTGCTATAACAGTTATGAATAAGATCAATAATCATAGACAAATGCTTAAAACATAAGTTGAAACAGAAAATTGGTTTCCGGCTTATTCAGAAAATATACACATGTAATATCTCATTAACACTCTAAACTTGTTTTAAAAATATTTTCAAAAACCATATCATGGTTGAGGTGGAGATAAATGCCTACTAAGCAGAGCGAAATATATGATAGAAGCATTGAGTTAGCTGGTTTTATCGAGCATAAATATTTGTTAATGCTTGAAGACATTGTTGCCCAAGAGGCTGAGATCCTATCTAAACCTGTGAAGACACAGAAGGACCTATTATTGCTGATAGGTTTTAAAGCAATAAAGAAACATATTGCAGAAGAGCTGGGAATTGATTATCATGAAGACGAGTATGTAGATGATTTACTGGATGAAATAGAAGCATTAACAAATATTGTAGAACCAGTTGAATCAGAAGCATAAAAATTATTCAAGCAACAAATCTCCTACTACTATACACTATGGTGAGTGGTGTGAGAGAAAATATTACTATAACTGTAGTATACGGATCCCCCGAGGAAGCAGTAATTGTTAATGCTGTATCGGTAGCAGTATCTAAACTATTAGAGGAAGGTATTGAAGCAAATATTATACAAGTATATATGCCTGGCACAAAACCTTCTGTAAGCGTTAACGGTGTACATGTTGAAGTTGACGAATTACTTCATTTGAAAATAGAGGAAAAAGCATATGAAACCCTCATAGAAACCATTACCAATAAGGTTTCAGAACTGGTTAGCGGAGTAGCTGCTATGACTATAGTAGAGAAAACATAGTTTATGGAGATAGATGAATACTTTAATAAGGAACGATATTTTATCCTAGTAATAGTTTAAATGAAACCATTTTTCAGAGGCTTAAAATAATGTTTAATTTATTGAGAAAACATGTTCTTAAATATATGATATTAGTTTTCATATTATTACTTATTATTTCTCAGTCTACACATGTATTTTCAGCGTATAGAGAAGAATACTCGATAAAGGAGCAGGGTAACTTATACTTTTTAGATGTGAACATTAATATTTATAGAATTGGAAACTATGGTGTGATATCTATTTATTTAAAACCGGATGGAGTATATGCTTATGGGATCACAGTATTAAAGGATCCTGATAAAGAAGCTTATTCTATGTATTTAATGCTTGGAACACAAAATGAATGGTATTATCTCGGGGATAGTGATGAGCCTAATTTAAAGTTCCGCTTATTCATTGATGTTAATATTAGTAGAGCTGTTGTTGTATATGATAATTGTTCTATTAGAGAATATAATCTCTCGTATATTCCCAAGCTTAAAGAACTATATGTTTCATCATTCAATATTACGGGTAAACAAGCTGATTACCCACGTTTTATAATAAATAGTCTAAAAGCCGGCGTCTTAAATACATCGATAAACGATCTAAAAGACTACTATTGTATACCAGACATTAACACTATACTAAATAAATCCACAGGCACTCCAGTCATTATTACTGCGACAAATACAACTACGCAAAACTCGAATACCACAAACACAGTAACGGGAAAAAAGCCTTCACTTAACACATGGGTTTTACCAACAATTATTGCCTTAACTCTAGCTTTTCTCATTATAATATATTTTTACAAGAAGAAAGGATATAGTTAGAAAAAAGGGTCCCCCGGTCCGTGAAACAATCATCCCTTCTCACAAGCTTGGTCATCTAGTAGAGGCCTCGGTCATCCCTTCTATATTTTTTATTAATAAATGATTTTAAGCTATATCTAGACAATTGGTTTACCATATCTATTCTTAATGGGTTCCATAACCTTTACTGCTCCTCTCTTCAATATGTTTCCTAGAACATATGTTGCTTTTCTACGGGATAATACTTGGTTATTGTTTCCACAGTATGGACTATATATACATCTTGGACACCCATCTTCGCAGTCGCATTTTGATACTATTTCATAAGCTATCTCTTCTGCTTTTTCAAATCTTTCGAACAATAGTTTGGCTAAGCCTGATCCTCCTGGTGCTCCATCATATATTACTATGTCTCCGCTTGGATAACTTATTCCCCCCATTTCACCTAATGCTGCTCCACATACTGGTCTGGCAGCAGAGATTAATGCGTGTTCTATTGCGTGAAAAGCTTCGGCATTGCTCATATAATCCCATTCGGGATTCTCTGGATATTTTAATAGTAGTGCTTTTGTATTATAAGTATATGTTATAGGGTGATCAAACCAGTACTTTATACCGGCTTTTTCTGTTTCCCAATAATTTCTAACAATGTATCCTTCAACATTTATGCTGAGCTTTACCCATGCATAAGCTAATGGTATGCCTCTACTACTTGTTCTAGAAGCTAATATACTGTAATCAACCAAATCAACAGTATAGAGTGGCCTAGTATAGTATGGTGTATCATCTGGTAATCTCTTAACTCGTGCAATCTTCTTATCAACATCGATTTCTATAGACTTATATACTCTTCTATTAAGCAAATACACCGCGTCAGGATGTAGGTCGAGAACTGCTTGTGGAAGCTCTCTATAACCTACAATGTTTTTCTCATCAACATCATATATAACAACCTGTGGACCACTACCTCTAATACTCATATATTCCATGAAAATTTTTCTCGCCAACCTATAGTTTGGATAAATATATGGTCCAACCCAAGCAACTAGTCTCTCATATCTAAGCCTCTCAGCAACACGTAGCCAAGCCCTCTTCAACTCGTCTCTTCTAATCCTCCCCTGCTCTAATAGGAGAGCCAATAAATGAATCCTTAAAACCTCTTCGTTCTCAGGATCCATGTATAGTGGCGGGATTTCTTGTTCAAAATACCTCTTAGGATTCCGCTCATAGTATGCATCAATAGGATCATCTGCTAAAACTGTGAAAACATATCCTTTCCTACCTCTACGCCCAGCTCTACCAGCTCTCTGCAAATATTTTGCGAAGCTAGGGGGTGGAGCAGCCATAATTACTGCATCGAGGAACCCAATATCTATTCCTAGTTCAAGCGTTGGTGTAGCGGCGACACCACTGATCTCTCCGGCTCTAAGCTTTGACTCAATCATTTTCCTCTCATCAGCCGGTAAACCAGCTCTATGAACCATTATATCTACACCATAGCTTCTCCAAGCAATCCTAGCTATTAATTCAGCCATTTGCTGACTATCAACAAATACTATGAATCTAAGTCCTCGACGAGCAAGAACAGAAGCTAACGCCGCAGTAACCGTCCACCTACTAAGCTTGCCAGCTGATACAAGGACATGATAAGCTATCCCCCTCCTTCTCAACGGTCCCTCAATAACCTTTACTGGGACACCAAACAATGTTTCAGCATGTTCTCTTGGATTACCAATTGTTGCAGATGAACCAATATATTGTGGTGGATTATTTCTCCGATACTTATTGATTCTTTCGAAAACACATTTAACATTTGATCCAAAAACGCCTTCGTATACGTGTAGCTCATCTATAACCATGAACTGGGAAGCTTTAACGAATCTCCTAATAGTAGGGCTGAGAACAAGGCCTACATGTATCATGTCTGGATTAGTAACTACTATATCGGGTGGATTAGCAGATATTTTCTGCCTAATTCTACGCGGAGTATCACCATCATATACTGCTGCAGAGAAAACACCGTAGCCTAGATAATCATTTATTCTTTGAAGCTGGTCCCTTGCCAAAGCTTTTGTCGGATATACAAGCATTGCTTGCGGATTAGGAGTTCTCTTCTCATATATTTTTGATAGGATTGGGAGCAGGAATGCCTCCGTCTTGCCTGTTCCCGTACCAGCTGTTATAACAACGTTTTCGCCATTCAATATACTCTTATATGCATCGTATTGGAAACGATAAAGCCTCCTAATCCCCCTCTTCTTCAAAGCTTCAAGTAATGGCTCAGGTAAATCTATGTCCTCAATACTAGGACCAGGCTCTGGCTCACCTGTTTCTTCACGATAAACATAGATAACACCTATATCTCTAGCCTTTATAAGATCCCGGAGATCATTGTCTATGCTTAGGATCAATTGATCCCTAATAATCATTGACAACTTACCCAAAAATATTATCTAGCCCTTCATAGATAATTCCCTGATCTTCCTCTCCTCCCTACTAAGCTTTTTCCACAACTTATAGTGTTCCTCACACAAATACACAACACCAGGTCTCCTAGGAGGATGAGCATGATAAACCTTAAGCTTCAACCCAGCCTTCTCCTCTAGAACCTTAGCATCCAAATAACTAATCTCCCTAACAGCCCCCCGACCACAACCCTCAACACTACATATCTTCTCCTCAACCATCTCCTACACCACATAATATATTATATACAACTGAATATTAGGATTAGCTAATAACTTAATAACTAATACTAATTACGACAAGATATAAAGCCGAGATCATCCGGTAAACAGAAAACACTATACACCAACGATCCCCTAAAACTATCTAAGGAATACAATTATGTAGGTTTAGCTCTAATAGAGGGCAGAATTAAAACGTTTATCTCCGACAAATAATGTTTGAAAAAATATTTGTTTTAAGGTAATGTTACTGTTGCTGGGTATTGTCCACCACTAGCAGTATGAATAACTATGCTAACTGTCTGGCCGCTAGCAAAACCGGGGGTATTCGTACTAATAGTTATTTGTAAATCTGTTAATTCTTCTCCGGGATTTAGGGTTTTAGGTAATGTTTCCGATAGTGTAACATAGGTACTGGTGGCAGTATTATAGCTTGAGTAAGGTTTGCTATTAATGAATATATCGTCTATTGTAGCAGCCTTTGTCCCAGTATTCTTAACATGTAAATGCACAATCCACTGATTATTAGCAGTATCTAATTCAGCATAAGCATTTACCACCTCTAATTTCTCAACACCTGTAAAACTAGATGTTAATCCTGTTATCCATAATGCTACAGCAATACTAATAGCAATAGCAACAGCAACAATAATAACAGTAGCAATAACGGGTGAAATAGCCTTCATATACGATCACAACCAGAACCCGGTTTTTCATATATATTATTTTAGTTTGAGTAAAATAAAGTCTCTGATTTAGTGCTTATTTATCTATAGTTTGCGAGGGCCCCCTCTATAATTGCTTGTTTTATCTTCTCGTTTATTAATGGGTTATGGGTTTTTGAAAAGCATTTAACTTGCATATTTCTATATGGTTTAAATGAATATGTGCTAGTAGATGATGTGGTATGAATTTATCCAGCCTAGATCTTGCCCGGTTAATAAGGTATGGTGAGGAGCTTGGTGCTGAGTATGTTGATGTTAGGGTTCATGAGAAAGTATATGAGCTTATTACTTTAGATAATGGTGTTTTACGAGAGTATAGTGTTAATAGGTTGCGGGGTGTTGGTGTTAGAGTTATTGTTGATGGGTTTATGGGGTATGCTGCTACGAATGTTTTTGATTGGGAGGAGATCAAGAAAACTGTTGTGGAAGCTGTTAAAAACGCTAAAGCGTTGAGTCTGCATGGTTCTAAAACCAAGCTATATAGTAGGCCTAGTTATAAGGATAAGATAATTAGTCATTATGCTGTTGATGCTTTAGAAATAGATCCAGTCGAGAAGATTGAGGTTTTGAAAAGTATATATGATATTAGTAAAAATGTTAGGGGAGTTGTTAGTGTTATTCCTAGATATGGATACGAGGTTGATCATAGAATTATTGCTTCAAGTAATGGAGACTACGTAGATGTTACCACTCGATTAATAGGTGTGGGTGCATTTATTGTATCAATGGTTGAAGGAGTTAGTGAGAGATTATGGGATTCTAGATCAAATGTTGCTGGATGGGAATTTATTAAGAACATGAATATTGAGGAGTTTGCATCAGAAAATGCTAAACTTGTTGTAGAAGCCGCTAAAGCTCCCGTTGTTAAACCAGGTAAATATGTCGCTATCCTGGACAATGAGATTGTAGGGTTAATGCTACATGAAGCATTTGGGCATGCAACGGAGGGTGATATTGTTGAATCTGGTGGAAGCGTGTTGGAGAATAGAATAGGTGAGAAAGTTGCTAGTGAGTATGTAACAATAGTGGATGATGGCAGAATAGCTGGAGGATACTATGTTCCATACGATGATGAAGGAACAGCTAAGAAGAAAGTTAAAACAGTTGAGAAAGGAGTATTGAAAACATTTCTCCACAGCTTATCCACAGCTGAAAAACTAGGTGAAGAACCAACCGGTAATGCTCGAGCTATGACTTATGCCCACCCACACCTTGTAAGGCAGACGAACACATATATGGAGCCCGGCGATTGGAAAGTAGATGAACTATTCAAGGATACGAGGAAGGGAATATATGTTAGAGGTAAAGGCGCTATGGGTGGAGAAGTAGATCCGGCAATGGGTACATTTACTTTCACAGCTGGCCCAAGCTATTTAATAGAAAATGGTGAACCAACAAAACTTGTTCGCGGAGTAATGCTTTCAGGCTTTATCTTGGAGACGTTGAAGAATGTTGATGCTGTCGCAAACGATTTGGTTGTTAGAACAAGTGTTTTCGGCGGATGCGGTAAAGCTGGGCAATTAGCACGTGTAGGTGATGGTGGACCACATGTTCGTGTACGTGAAATAACAATTGGTGGAGGTGGCTGATATGCGTGAATACATGCTTGAATTATCAGATAAGATATTCAACGAGCTATTGAAGAGAGGAGTTGAAGAAGCAGAGTTCTATGGTGTATGGACAAAGAACATGTTAATAAATGTATCACGAGATAATGTGAAAACAGCTACTACCAGGTATGTTGTAAACTATGGTGTTAGAGGAGCTATTCAGAGAAGAGTTGCAGGGATTGCTTCAGAAGATTTAGAAGCTGATCCCTCTAAGCTAGCTGATCAATTATTATCCATGATAAAAGCATCGCCTGAAGACAAGTATTGGCCAGGTTTTGCAACAGGTTATAGTAGGGGGGTTATGGGCGACGTCTACGATGAGAAAACCGCTAAGATCACTCCTGAGGAAGCAATAGATATAATGATCCAAGCCTTCAATGAATCAAACGATATTGCTAGAAAATGTGGAGCTGAAGAATCAATAATTACTAGGGGAAGCTTCAGAGTAGGGCTTGGAGGAGTATATGTTGCAAATACTTATGGTGAAAACATATATGAAGAATTCACCATAGCATCACTAATCTATACTGTCAAGTCTCGAAAAGCCGGTGAAGAATCCAGTTTTAACGCATATTTTAGCAGTAGGAAAATAAATATCGATGAAATATTGGAGCAATCTAGAAGAGCAGGCGAGTTCTCAGTTAAATTTATCGGGGCAAAAACTGTTCCAAGCGGAGAATACACTGTAGTAATAGATCCATATATGACAGCATTATTCTTATCCTCAGCTTTGATCCCAGCGTTTTCAGCACAGAACATTCAACAAAACCGTAGCCCATTAAAGAATAAGTTAGAGAAACAAGTATTGGCAGAAAACATAACAATTACAGATGAGCCAGGAATAAATTGGGGAATAGGTACAAGAAGCTTTGATGATGAAGGAATACCTACTAGGACAAAAACTCTTGTCGATAAAGGTGTGCTGACAGGATACTTATATGACTACTATACTGCTAGAAAAGAAAACAAACAATCTACCGGTAATGGTTTCCGTAGACAACCATCATCACCGCCCTCGCCATCTCCAACAAACTTTGTGTTGAAAGCTGAGAAAAACGCTACTAATATAAATGATATGCTGGGAGATGTTGGGAGAGGAATAATAATTCATGGAATGATCGGGTATTGGATGTCTAATTATGTGAATGGAGCTGTTCAAGCAACAATTACTCATGGATTCTACGTTGAAAACGGTGAAGTAAAGTATCCAGTTAAGGGACTGGTTATTGGCGGAAACATTTATGATTGGCTGGGAAAACAATTAGTCAGCGTCAGCAAGGAGACTTATAGGGTAGAAAACATTTATGCACCGCAAATAATTGTTGAGAAAGCGAGAATTGCTAGTAAATAATATTAGTCAATATGTCTAAGCTCAAATGTAAGAGTTGGATCAAGAACTTTTTTCTCCCCCCTCCCAACCTCAACGATTAATTCACCAGTATCTCTAACATCTACTGCTTTACCAATTAGTTCTCCTTGAAGAGTTTTAACTAGAACTTTTCTATTTAGTGTTTCAAGGTATTCCATATAGTTTTCCCTTATTTTCTCTGGCTCTAGAGATAATTTTTCCATCCTGCTCATCCATCCAATTAATAATGATAAAAACCTGTTTCTAGGTGTTAGTTTATTCAATATATTTTTCAAAGATATAGTGTCTGGGAGAGGTGGATCATTGTTAATGTTTACTCCTATACCTACATATAATAATATTTGATCCCTGAATGCTTCTCCCTCTATGAGTATGCCCGCAATTTTCTTATTATCAATAATTATATCATTAGGCCACTTAATGCTAGCCTCTACATCATAGCTTTTCCTAAATATTCTGACCAGAATAATAGGTATAATTATAGGTGCCATACTAGCTGTCTGTGCATTAGTTAATATTTTGAACGTAGCCCATAAACCCCCTAGATTACTATACCATTTCTTCCCATGCCTACCCCTACCCGCCAACATATACTCCGCAACAATAACACTCCAAGGACTAGCCCCCTTAGCAGCCTCCTGTGTTGAGCCAAGCAATGGTTTATGTATGAGAAGCCATCCCCAAGGCTTCAATGTGCTGGGATTATCTGCTGGATTCCATATAATTTTGCCTTTCTCAATATTTAACAAGTAATTCTTACTCATATCATCAGCTATTCTCTCCAAGAGATCGGGCTGTACACCTATTTCCCAAGCTAATTCTCTCAACACATATTCTTGTCTATGAATAAGCTTATCAATTATCAATAACTTAATAATTGTTTCTTCGCTAATCAATAAACTACATCCCTCAATTACTAGAGGTTTTTCATCTTTTTATATATTTTATCGATTTCCAATATATAGGGTAGGTTTGGATAATAAATTCTCAGCAAATCATATAAGTTAATTACCGAAGCATTAGGTTTTTCATCTTTTAAATCAACTATTCCTTTCCTCCATAAATCGGATAACAGTTTAAGAAGTAAATTACGTTTCTCCTCCATTTCTCTAGCAGCCTTGTATTCGTTTGGCAAATATATTTGTGGCCAATTAATCGTGTTCTGCATCAAACTACTAATGTATTCTTTATCATTCTCTATAACTGGGCATTTAACGCTTAAACTATAATCGGCAATTGCAAATATTATTTTATAATCAGTACTTATAGTGTATCTTACTTGTTTTGGAACATAAGGATAGCTTCTACAAATCAATGGTTTATAGATATTGTTTATTAAGCATAGATTCCTCTTAGTGAGAAAAGGGCACTTACCATCGATTAATTCCATAGCATAGCTTAAAACAATATTTACTCTACGACGAGCATCATATACTTTATAGCCGATCCTGCTCTTATACGGTAATCCTAGTTTTCCAGCTAGTAGTCTAAGAATAGTTTCCTCATATGGTAGTAGAGATATTGGAGAAGCTCTGCAGCAATCGCCGCATAAAATACACTTAAACCTCTTATACACACCGGCTCCTCCACTAGGTGCGTTAATATTTTTAAACCGTAACATAGTATCCTGGCAGTTTCTCTTTGTAAAGCATTCTTATCCTATTAATACCATCTATTCTCTCAATAATTTCAGCAACAGGTGGTGGAACAAGCTTTTTCCATTCATCACTACCATTCGCTATTAGTTTTCTAA
The DNA here is from genome assembly GCF_000015945.1 of Staphylothermus marinus F1. NCBI lineage: Archaea > Thermoproteati > Thermoproteota > Thermoprotei > Desulfurococcales > Desulfurococcaceae > Staphylothermus > Staphylothermus marinus. Next base: position 1,459,061 of record NC_009033.1, on the reverse strand, counting down.
TAACTGTTCCTCTATAGTTTCCTCTCTCAACTATTGGTGGCTGTATAACGTGGTAGCCTTCCTCAATGAATATTCTTTGAATAATAGGATTCAATGTTACAACGTATTTGAATGGTGGACTATATAGTTTCACATAATGAACAGCTGCTCTACTAACTTCTAGAGTTGGGAGAGTCACAGTTATTAGTTTATCTAGGGGTAGTTTTGCCCACTTAATTGTTTCTCGGATCATCTCTATTCTTTCACCAGCTGTAAACGGGTTCTCTGGTGTGTGGCTCTGACTAGCCATACCAACTATTATAATTACCTCTTTGAATTTTTCATAACAATACTTGATCACATTGAAATGTCCATAGTGGAGGGGCTGGAACCTAGCTATCATCATGCATCTATCATCAACACCGACCATTAAAAGCACCGCCTACCCATGGAGTTTTATATAATCAGTTATTAAACATATTATTCTAAGTAATTATATAGATAGCTCTAGAATGAATGGTGGATAGAAGTGTCGTCTATAATTAAGCTTAACGAAGCATTATCTTTGATTATAGCATCTATTGTTGTATCCCTAGTATTCGGATTAGGCTACTTGTTATCACATGAATACATTGTTTTCTTGATCATTTCTATCGGGGCAATAATAGCTATGGTTCCCCACGAACTAGCTCATAGATGGAGTGCTCGGAGAATGGGTTGTTATAGCAGGTATGTCCTAGATCCTACCGGGTTATTATTAACACTTATAACAGCTATACCAATTATACCATTCAAAATAATTATGCCTGGATATACTCTCGTTATAAGCCACTACTATGATCCAGTGGAGAATAAGAGGATTAATGGAGTAGTATCACTGGCTGGACCAATAACTAATATATTGTTCGCAACAATATCCTTCTTCATCGTTGTGGTTTGCTTAAAAACCATGTTATGTACCTCAATAATACTTAGTCTCGCATATTGGACAGCAATACTTAATTCTTGGGTTGCATTCTTTAACCTATTACCTATCCCTCCACTAGATGGATCAAAGATTATTTCTTGGAAACCATTATTGTGGATTATATCGTTTATTTTCTCGATAGGACTATATATTACTCTACAATTCGCCATCTTCTAACACACTTTTTATAGTCTCCATACATATATTAGGGTAATGTATGAGCGTTATAAGTAGTAGTAAATCTGTTTTAGCTAAACCTTTCGTAGCATTACTACTATTAACAATAATGTTTTCATTAACCGTGTTTCTACCGCGAATATTTCATCCAAGCTTAAAAAATAACTTCTCATCTATAAGGGGTGGATTATTTATTCAATACAATATACTAGAGAATAAGTCTACATTAATGGTTAATATAACGAATAATTATGATGAAAAAGTATTCATAATCAATGTATCAATATGTAATTCAATTTATCAATTAAACACCATAATAAAACCACATGAATCAAGAACTTTTATGTTCAATATATCTAAAGAAAGGAGTGGGTGTCTTTTAAAAATAATCTATGAATATAAAGGTTCAAGGAGAATCATATATAGGCTAGTATACGGTTAAATATTGTTTTATATTAATAATTCTTCGCTGGGCTTCTCCTCTTCCTCTACTTCAGATAATAGTTTTATTCTCTTCACATGCTCCTCTATTTTCCATATTTTATAGCCGAGCATAATATATGTGATCAATCCTATGATAAAAGTTAATCCACTAACGATCAGAACCGGGATTAGTGCTGAAAGTAATCCTATGGATAGAATAGATGTTATATCATCTAGTGTTTCAGCAGATTCTACTTGTGGAATAAGCTTCTCCAAGTTTTGAGCAGAATATAGTGTTGCGGGTGATGAGAGCATTGTGAGAAATGCTAGGAGAATCATTAATATGAATAAATACTTGGAAACAACATTACTAGTATCTCTACTCAATCTCCTCACACCAAATGATTCAAGCATAATTCCCAACCCCATAATTAATGGTGGTATATAGCTACTGGGATTCCTCATTAAATCAACTAATTGCTGTAGATATGGGATAATCTTCTCTTTTAGCTCAGATACTGTTTCTTGACCCGTTATCTGTATTTGTGGAACACTCTGCGTTCCTGGGAGAAGATTTGCTCCGCCAATAAAACTACTATAGATGAGTATGATAAGTGTTATAATTGAACCAATAAATGCTAAATCGTAAGGAGTATTTTTACCCCAATTCTTGATTTTGAACCATCCAATAGGTATAAGTGCTGAACCAACAATGTTTCCTATAGGTATTATTCTTAGAAAATAACCTATTGCTAAGTATTTACGGGAATTCGAGGGGAAAGATAGTAGTTTTTCCTCCAAAACCTCCACCTGAGCCTTTACCAATATATCTTTCTAGTTTCTCAATAATTTCTTTTACCCTCTCCCTCTCATAATGCCTAATACACTGAGTGATCATCTCATTATATCTCTTATTATATGTCTCCCGATCAATTCTTCCCTCAGCAAGCATCTTCTTAACTCTAGACACACATATATTCTCAAACTCCCTACTCCAGGGAACAACTACGTATATATATGGATATCTTGGATCAGCTTTTCTTATCCTGACAAGACTTCTAATATCAGCTTGAACCAAGAGCTCTCTAACCTTATCGATCTCTTCCTTCTCGAAAACAAAGCATTCAAAAGTCCTGAAAGCTTTAACCATTCTCTTAGCTAGATCGAGAAGTTCACTCATATCTTCTCATCACCTAATCTCGTCTTTTTTATTGGTAGCTTGGTTTTCTCAATAAATAACCTTACTAGCCAAGCATATATTGGGTCCCCCATGCTTCTCCTAAGGACACCATCATAGTATTTTGCTCGATAAAGAAGTTCTCCCTTATAATTATATACACTGATAAACCCCTTGACTTTGCCTAGAAAATTACGTACAAACCATCCATAAACAATATATTCGCCGTGACCAAGCCTTATGAAGAACTTCCAAGCCTCCCCCTTAACATATGTTGGTTTATCCGGTTCTCGAGACACAATGTATTCGCTAGCCTTATCTATAGGTATGAATCCCTTATCTCTAGAATATATGTAAGCTACTGATTTCGCAATATGCTTCCCTCTCCTACTACGGGATTCCTCAAGCTTAAAGCCTCCAACTACATATTGACTCATTGTTTTCCAGCTCCCTCGTCACGTATATAAAGCAGTGTTCCCTCCTTAACCATTATAGATGGTTTCTCAGCATCAATAACTACTACAAGGGGTTCCGGAGACAATTGCCTAGACAATCTAACTTCTCCAGCTTTAATAATAACCTGTTTAATATGATCAATGCTTTCCTCCTTAACTAATGCACCATCACCACCATAAACCTTTATCAAAACACTATACTCCTCAGGCTTATGTTTCAAAGACAAAACAATCTTACCCATACCACATCAGCTCTACTCACTCTAATAGGAATAATTATGGAGTAAGAGACAATTAAATCTATAAGTTCAACACATTCCCGAAACTCTTAGAAAATTGCCATACACATACAAATCAAGTAAATATACCTTGGAACACAATAATCTTTATCCCAAAGAAACATTATAGGAAATGAAAACTTTACATGTGAAAAATAATCTTTCTACAGAGCATGTCATTTTCTCTGCTCTACACTAGATTTTTCCATTATAGCAATATTGTGACGATATTATAGTTTGATATACCAGATTGTTACTTTGTATCCTGAGTGAAAAGTCCATGTAGTAATTTTGTCTGTGCCTGGATCATATCCTATTTCATAGTGATTTGAAATTATCAGGATCATCAGCATCGTAAATGCTTTGAACAGTAACAAGTTTATCGTTAATATGTACAGCATCAATACTTAGAGCTTGTCCACCACTATTTCTAACATATTCAATTTATCGCTTTAGGATATCAATGTATTTATGTCTTCAAATAAATTAATAATAGCAGAACATGTTATTAAATCCCTAGAATTGAGTGCTTATTAAAGTAATGGTGTCTATTATTATTAAACGGTTATTTTTTCTTCTTCGTATTTTTCGGGGGATAATTCACTATATATTTCTTTGATTATCTTCTTGTACTCGTCAATATTTATTCCTAGTTCTGAATTTACTGTTTGCCTTATTTTCTCGGTAACTATTGATTCATATTCTAGTCTGTGTAGTCCTCTCCTAATATATGCTCTGAATATTATCATTAACGGTATACCCTCCTCGACTAAGAATACGTCTCTATCCTTAATGATTTGTTTATCCTTCTTCTTCCCAATATGTAGTGTTAAGAGGTTTGCACCACCACTTTTTCCAGGCATTAGAATGCTTCTTGGAACAGGTGATATATCTAGTACATCAATCCATATATCTGATTCATCAACTCCTTTATCCTTTAAGGAATCATATACTTCTTCCCTGATCTTATCAGCGATTCTTCTACGATATTCTTTATCGAATACTAGTTTTAATATATGCTTAACTGCTAAGGATCCTTGATAACTGCTTAAAATATATTCTCTACCCACTCTCTTCCATTCTGGTTTCCTCTCAATCAATAACCTATAGGTTAGCTTGGATAATTCACCATTAGTATTAAGTGCTTTTTCAAGCATTACATCATACATTTTAACATCTGTTAGAGCCAAGTACCCATATGGATCGCCCTTGGCTAGATCATTTACTCTACCAGTAAGATCTAGTTCTTCATCTAATTTTCTAAGAATAGTTTTTAATAATTTGTCGAAAGCTCTGTTAACACTATGATAATATACGTGTTCAAACATGTTTGCTTTAGCATATAGATAAGCTCTAAACTCTCCCCAAGTATTCCTGTCTAGTAGGAGGAGAGGTTTATTGTTTTCAAAGTATGGATAAGTATTCTTGTAGAGTCTCTCATAATCAATGTATCCATACTCATTTGTTCCAGTATAATAGCTGTCTCTACGTAGGAAATCAAGAATATCTGCTGGATACAAGCTATCCTTTATCAACCACCTCATGATTAAGAGTATTTTATCCCTGGGCTCATCGGGGTCCAATATACTCATTAATATATCGTATAAATGACCCAGTCCATATGTGTCTTCGAATTCTCTAATCTTATCCTCCAGTAATAGTTGCACTATTTTATAGCCTATTTTTTCATGATTATTAACTTCTATGGGAACCCTATTGTTGCCCCATAGTAGTGCTTCTTCGAATGCATGTCCAAAACAAGCATGTCCTGCATCATGGAGTAGTCCTGCAAGTCTTACTGCTTGTATTAATGAGTCTGGATCATAGTCTTCCAAGTATTCTTTTCCATAATATATTAGTATTTTTGAAATAATGTCTTCAACCATTAAGCCGGCTAGATGCATTACTCCTACTGCGTGTTGGAAACGTGTATGAACTGCTCCAGGATATACTAGGTGGGCTGTTTGTAGTTGTAATATATATCTTAGTCTTTGAAGTATGAGGCTGTTTATAATTTTCTCTTCTATTTCCCTGTTGAAATATGTGTATCCATATATTGGATCACTTATTTCTTTCCATGTAAACTTGTGCTCGTATCTTGCCGCAACATCTTTATGTCTTAACATGGCTACATCAACCATTATGTACTGGCTGGTAATACCTAATGATCAGAAAGCTTTATATTGTTTATGCCATGATAGCTGATCTATCTTACTCCTTATAATAGAACCCGGTAATACATGTGTAATACGGGTGGATATACAAGGTTATAATGGGATCATTGGGTTGTTATCGCTTAAATATTTAGGTAAGTTAAAAGTAGTGGTTAGGTCAGCAGTGTTCTTAGCAGGATATATATTATCTCCTCTCTCATGGTGGAATGATTTATTCATAAATATTCCATTAGCATACTTGTTCGCAGTCCTTATACATAGCTTGATAAGAATTGATTTCGCAATATTATTCAGCGCAGGCTATGCGTTAACAAATATTGCTGGAATAATATTGATGAAGATAAGCATTACAGGTGTTAACAAGAAAAACTTGTTGAGAGACCTACTATTAACAATACTTTACTCGATCATAGCATATATTGTACTAGAAAATATCCCCGCAATACATTAAGGGAAACAATGTTTTAAAAAATAATTATTTGGATTATATAGGTATAAATCAATTTTACTTAGCATACTCCTTATATATCCAGCCCTTCTCAGTTCTAACAACGAGTCCTGCCTTCTTCAAATCTTGAAGTCTACCACGAATAGTATTATAGTTTAACCCTGTTATTTTCTGAATCTCCTTAGGAGACAATGGTCTCTTCTCCTTCTTAAGCACCTCTAATATTATCTCCTTAGCCGTTTTCCTCTCACTCATGAACAACACCCTACAAATACTTTCTAACTACATGATCCTTATTACTTCATGGTTATTAAATTTGATCCCAGAAAACACTATTTCCACGCTTCAAAAAGGCTTTTTTCTAATAGAAAACCTCTCCTCCCAGATAAGAATATTGAAACTATGCCCAAGTCTAAACGGGGCATGCATCAATGATTGTTTATCGAAAAACTCGATCATTAAATATGGAAACTAATGTTTTATCCGCATCGGTCATCGATAAATATTAAGTTTTATTAGAACTTTGCTACAGTATTCACTTATACATAGAGAATAGGTAAATGGGAGGTTTTATGGTGTCGTTTATTATTTATAGGATTTTAGCTAAGCACAGGATCATTAAAAGAATTGCTAGGACTCGTATGTTTTATGTTGTCCTCTTCTTTGTTACTACATGGTTTGTTAATGGTTTATTGTTTTATTATAGTGAGCACATTTTTGCTGGTAGGGAGGAGATAGATATTATTGCAAGTCTTTACTGGAGCATTATAACTATGGCTACTATTGGTTACGGAGACATTACACCTGTTAGAGGGCTTGGCTGGCTTGTTGCTGGGTTCTCCGCTGTTATGGGTATTCTAGCATATACTTTAACAGTATCAGTTATAGCTGATTGGTTCCTGTCTAAAAGTATTAGGAGGAGCTTGGGGAGAGCGCCTTTGAAGAATAAGAAGATACTTGTTATTGGGGATAGTGATTCTTGTAGGGAGATAATAGATGAATTGATAGCTAATAATTACTTGGACGAAGTTGGCTGGGTTACGCCAAGAGAACCTAGGAGTATAAGTGATGTTGATTTCCTAGTAGGTGATCCAAGTAATGCTGAGGTATTAAAGCGTGCAGGGATAGAAAAAGCTGAACATGTCTTCCTATGCTTAAGAGATGATAGTAGAACAATACATACAACTCTTCTAATCAAATATTTAAACCCCAATATAAACATCTACGCAGTAGCATCTGATTCTAAGACAGAGGAACTAGTTAGAGCTGCAGGTGCAAAAACAGTAATATCAACGAGAATGCTTGGAAGAACAATAACCTCTGCACTATTTGAGCCCGGAGTACTACTAGTATTATCCGATATTATATCGGCTCGGGGAAAAGGAGACTTAATACAGATTAAAATAAACAAGAAACTAGAAAGAAAAACAATTAGAGAAATAGAAGAAATCCTTAATCAAGATAAAAAATATCGTTACAGAATAATAGCATATGTAAAAACAAACAATGAATACATAATAGCACCAAACCCAGAAACAACAGTGCATGAAAACGAATCACTAGTAGCTGTTAAGGGAGAAAAAGAAAACACTACATAAACAATTAAGATAAAAACAAAAACACTAAACCAGAGGAGGAAGGGGCTTAATATAATATTTTGAAATGATCAAGGAACAAGAACCTCCCTGTTCCCATAAAGCAAATACAACGCATAAACCCGTATAAACTAAATCAAAAGACATAAAGTATGTTGCATTTATGCTTTTAACAAACTCTCTATACTCTCCATCCGGTGCTATTATAAAATATTTTATTTCAAACCCGATCGATCCCCTACCATTAGATATATAGCCATTATTCCACAATGTAATATTATAGAATGGCTTGAAATAAGTAATATTAATAGAGTATCCATCACGTATCTTATAAGATATCCAATTATGAATTACTTCTAAAACACTCTTCCTAAGAACAGATAATGCCTCTAAACTAGCATTGTTTAAAGACTGCTTAAAATTCTCTAGAACTTGATAATAATCATAACCCGCCAAGTTACCGGCTCCAAAAACATACCTATCACCTCCAACAATAACATCGAAAGCCTTAGAGATCACCAATTCACCTGTATCATCATATACACTGATAACTCCATTTCTAAAGATTAGATCAGGGAAAAAGACCATTGCTAAACCCGAAGAATCAGCAACTCCCTCATAACTATTTGTTCCATTAGAAACAACGACTCTCCACCCAGGATATAAGCCTTCAACATATATATATTTGGGATCCCTATTAACCGATAATACAAGCTTATCTATTTCAACATGATAATATCCTCCAACACCATAGTATAAATTCTGAGAAGTTGATCTCCTATCATAAGTTATACTAGCCCAAACATTATTAATTCTATCAAACACGTCTAAGCTAAGTGTTCCTGTAATATAATCATAACCACCATAATAAACATAAGGATCAGGTACTGACTCCGATGTTTTCACCAATCTATAAACTCCTCTCCTATAATATCTTACTTCAAGCATTTGAGAATTAATGTCATTGCCCAGTATATACATATACTGTATTCTAGATCTGCGGATGCGTAATTGAAACCAGTCTATGTGCTGGTCAGCTGTTCCTCTATAAGCTACATATACCTGATCATAAAAAATACCGCTTATAGGTATATTAACATATGCTATGGCAAAATCGCTACTGCTTTCAAGCACTAAGACATGCTTATTTGTATCAACATAATAATTATCCGCTATAATTACTAGGCCAGCTGTATTATCTGTTGAAAAGTCCGAATAATATATTGCACTTCTATCCTCGAGAGATAGAGTATAGCTTATCTCATTATATATAGTGTCAAAAGATGAACTAAACTCTTTATAGGCTTTCATACTAGCATATTTTAGTGCAACTAGATCCAATGTGTCTAGTTCTTGATCTATGAGGTCCCATTCATTCTTAACCGTGCCTTTGCTGAGGGATTTAGTATATAGTGTGATTGATGTAACATAGAATAAGCTGGCTATTATTAAACCTCCCAATATAACTATAGCTATTACTACGGGTAGTTGAGCCTTCATCTAAACCCCACCTTTATATAGTAACTATAGAATAAACCATTATCATCAAGCCTGGAAACGTTGTATTCATAGATTAAGGTAACATTTTGGTTATTCGGAATGATTGAATAGTAGTCGGTACTGTTAACTTGGCGATCAGTAATGTTGATAACAGTTATATTTACAACAACGTAGCTAGCCTTTAACTCATCGATAATAGTATATGCTAGTTCTCGCGCTGTCCAAGAAACTTTTGAGTATATGATCGAGTATACATCGTAGTTGCGTGTACGAATATTTATAGTCGTAGAATAGGGTAGGATGTTGATATAGTAGGTAATTATCAATAATATTATAAGTATTGATGCTAGATATGCTGATATAACAATAGCCTGCGACTTCATCTCTGAAACCTCCTCCACACAGTTATTATTATGTCATAGTTAACCATTCCTATTCTCGCCGTATATGTTGTTTTATATGTGACCCAGTTAGAAGGTATTGGTTCACCAATAGATAGTTCATGCGGATAAATTACAGCATAGTATATATTATTATCCGCATCTCTGAGAAATATAAATACTAAATTGTAAATTGGATATTGAATATTGAAGAACCGAGATTCTGTCCCTACTATACTATCATAGTATATTATAAGGTTCCCAGAATAATATTCGTATAATATATAATGAGTGTCTTTTTCCACATAATTCTGTAATTTATGCAGACTATAAGTTATTCCATCAATTGTTGTTTGATCATAGTAAGATGCTATGTATCTGGAGAAATATTGTTTATAGTATCCAGCACCCCAATAATAAGAATAGTACTGGATCCATGTTAGATTAACTATAAAGCTACCACTAGCTATTGAGTAATTATAGAAATGTCCCTGTGTATAGTAAATTAATATAGCGTCTATAGCTTCTAAACCGGATACTGTATAGTAGTTTGGTTGTGGAACTGTGTCGGGTATTGCTATGGTGACTGTGTTATTAACGTTATAAGCGTGTGCTTCGTATATGTTATCCGAGATCCAGTATCCTATATATCTGGCTACGCCTGTTTCTAGAATTGCTGATACTGCTATTATGTCTGTTCTGGAAGGGATTATGGTGTAGAGAAATGTTCCATTTGCTAAAGTAGTGGTTGGTTTATATAATTGGTAGTTACTATATGATAGATCATTATAGACTATGCATACATATAGTTTTCCAGGACTTGTCGTGTATACTTGTATATTATTATCTTGAACATTTATTTTACTGACTCCTGAAGAAACTATTCTAACATTATATCCTATATTTCTAGATATGTTTAGTCTAGAAGAAATAGCTCCCGCGATATCGACTAATTGAGGCGTGAAGTTTCCTTGGGAAGAAATATTTGTTAAAACATCTCTTATACCGCTTGACATGTATACTAGGGTACTACTCTCTATTATAGGGGGGTTTGTTCTTGAAAAATCGGTGACTATAACATCAAATATGGGTATGAAGGAAACAATTATTAAAGCAGCTAAAACATATTCAATAAGTTCTTTCATCTATATATTTCCCCCTTAACAACTATATTCACATATATATTATTGTTAACGACTCTAATATCTAAGTAAGTAATTGTTGAACTACCGAATAGTATGGGATCGTTTACCATAGTTATCGTTGTATAACCATTTGTGGTTTCTATTATTTTTTTCTCTACATGAATAGTGTTATCCGGCGTAGTTATGACTATATATAATGTATTATCATTTGGTACATTGAATATTTTATAATGGGATCTTATAGCTGCTCCTGTGCCTATTATTATATTATATTGTTGACCATACCCAGCTTGTGGAGGATACATCAGTCTTATTGACAAGTTATTATGCCACATTATAGCATACAGGATCTGGGTAGAAACTGAATCAGCTATTCTCTTAAAATTATTAACTAGGGCATCGTTTTTCATTACGGTAATTGTGCTTGATACGTGTAGTATCACGAATGCTAATACGATCACTAATGCTAAGGTGCCGATCATATGAATTATAGCAGGTGTCGCCACTAAGTCATCACCACATATAATCGATCAACGCTTAATAATAAATTTACTTTATATCCTAGACTGAACAATTTAGATGGTTCATAGGAACGAATGGTTTTACCTGTTACACTATTTATTTCTCTAATAACGAGTCCTTCAATATTGTTTATTTGATCCTCTATTACTTTTCCTCCGGGTACAAACATGATTGTTCTTGGGCCAGATATGTATTTTGGTCTTAGCTGTAAATAGTAGATTCTAATATATATTTCTGTATATGTTCCATTTGTGACTTTGTATATGTGGATATAGAATCTAGATGTGTTGAAGTTTATTATTGATGCTCCATCCTTATAGTACTCCCATATTGTTGGTATGAAGGCGATATCATTTACGGTTAGATTGTTAATACCATAGATGATCCTATTGCTAGTGACTACTACATTATAGGATCTAATCACGATAGCTGATGGGGAATCATCAACTATTATATTCTTCCATCCAGAACTTGTGAGAACATCTACTTCATAAACTATATTGTTTTGAATGCTATATCCTACTCCTACGCTTCCCTTCGGAACAGATATTGATATGCTTGTTCCCTTAATTATTTCTGGTATTGATGAAGCTATGTTTATCATTGATGATTTCATGTATCCATACTCTGATACCTGCATAGTTGTTGTTAGAGAATATGTGGCTATGTAGAATATCATTATACTTACCATTATAATTACCGATGATATTATAACGGTGGATATTGTTTCGCTGATCCCCCTCAATTCTTAAACCTCACGTTACTGGCTGTGTTAATCCTCCAAGCATTGTGTTGAATAGTGGTGATGCTAGGAAGAATAGGAGTGTAACTATTGTTAAAAATATTGCGTGTTTGAATCCAGCAGCTATTGATCCCGATGATACTTTTCCAGCTACAAGACCCATTAGATAAGTATTTATAACTATTGCTGGCAACGCTGTTGCTGCGGCTTGAAAATATGCTCCTCCAGCACCAAATTGTAGTGAGCCCATGAATGCTGCCAGCATAATTACTGTTGCTGCTGTTAATATTCCACCCATATATGGAACTATTAGGAGGGTTCTGAGATTCTTCTTTTTCTCATCCTCAATAGCATCTACACTTTCAGCAAACCATGCAAGATGCTCCATTATCTCAACACTTCCACCGCCAACCTCGATCGTGTCTGTTAATACGAATAATAATACCTTTGCTCTCCAAACAATTATTTTCTTGAATAACTCCTGTATTATCCTAGACAAGGAGATCCCAAGGCTTAGTTGGAGAGCCATCTTCTTTAAATACTTTGTGAATACACCATAGTTTCTACGTGAAAGCTCAATAATGCTTCTCTCCGGAGATAATCCTGTCTTACGTATCTCTACGAGGTCACGTAGAAACCTTGTTATACCAGTTACTACTTTGTATTCTCTTCCAACTATTTCCGCATAGATTGTTGTTGGCAGGGTAGCAGTGATTAATATCATTGATAAAGCTACTGATGGATAAATATATGGTTGAAGATTAAAGGCTACAGCTGGGTAAACAAGGAAATCATATATTCCCTTAACCAAGACATTACTCCTAAACGGGTGTCCAGGCGGTAGAATATTTGGAATAATCATTCCAAAAAATACTAGGAAAAACGCTAGTGGAAGAGTTAAGCCTCCAAACAATATGTATGGGCGATAATCAACCCATGGCTCCTTATACTGGGTAATATCAGCTAAATAAATAATCATGCCCGAAATCATAGGGATTAATACGTAGAGGACTAAGAATAATCCTATAGGCGATAATCCAAAGGGGACGGCGGAGATAAATGATACTGTTACAAAGTACATGACTGTTAAACTAATCATTGATAAGAGGACAAGAGCTAGATATGCTTCTAGAAGACCAGCTAATCTATCAGCTATAATCTTCATTTTAACAAGTAGTTCAGAGAATAATAGTCTAGCTTTTTTATTCAAATAATCAGCTACATCTCCGCCTGCACGAACAGTTGTTACATAACCCATTAACAAGTCTCTCGCAGTTGGACTAGGTGTTCTATGAGCTAACATGCTGAAAGCTGTTAACGGATCCCTCCCTAGAACTCTTACTAATAATATAAATCTCTGGCTAAGCTCTGCTGATTTAGTAAATACTTTGCTTGCATGAGTAATTCTCTCAAACGCTACATACGGCGATAAACCACTCATAACCATCATGCTTAAATAAGCCGTTGTATATGGGAACTCTCCTTCTATCCCGCCGGCTCTACTACTTCCTATAAGAGCTGGTAGATACGCTAATAAAATATATGTAAGGAAAGGTACTAGGACAAGGAAAGGTAAAACAATATATATTTTCACTACTGCAAACAATATTATTAAAACAATAGTCACACCACTAATCAGGATAGACATAAAAGCCATGAAAGAAGCATATACTTCAGGATATAGATGCATCCCACTCTTACGTATATCATTTGATAAGTTCGGATACATTCTAAGAATATATTTGCCTAAACCCTCAAAATACCTGTAAACCCAATCCCAAAAGGACATGTATAACCCCTAGTATTCATAGTTGGTATTCCTTAATATATAGTTTCCTTAGGACACAAATATATTTATCAACCTATACAAGGAATACTAAATAAGAACAACTCTGGAGACTATTCGCTTATTTAGATGCTATGGTTGTTTTGGATATTGTGGAGGCTATGATTGTTTTGTAGTGTTTATGTTTATGTGTTCGCTTTATAAACCCTTCATAATTGTTTGTAAAATGCAGATGAAGGACTCAAAGTGGTCTATGTGGAGCCCCGACACAAGAGGGGGGAGCCCCTGCAAACAATTCCCAAAATAACCATAGCTTCCAAAAGATAATGCTCGGGCAACCACAAACTGTTTTAGGGAATAATTATTTATCGAGGGAGTATATAATATGATTATCAGTTATAAAACTGTGTGTTTAATTTTAGTTTGGAGAGTGTATTTGAGCCATGGAGTCTCTTAGGAAGATTTTATCGATGTTTTCGCGTAGGGAAAGGAAGGAGAGGTTAACAAAGCTTCCTGGAGAGGAAGAGGTTTCTGAAGCTGTTAAATCAATTATTGTTCCTGCAGAGCCTATTCAGGTTGCAAAACGTGATCCTAGTTGGAGAATTATTGAGAGCTACTATGTATATAAACCATTCGTCAAGATCGTGATAGCTGAAACACCTCAAGGACCAATGTATTTCGTTGAAGAATATGGTCTTACACCGAGTGATAAAGAAGTATTGGAGAAGCTCACCGATATTTTGATGGATGAAATACGTCCTCCAACAAGACCTGAGGATATTAAGGATTTGAAAGGATATGTTTTCAAAGAAACAGAGAGGATTGCTGATAAGTATAGAGAGAAACTAGGACTTGTTGGTGCCCGTAAGATTAAGTTGCTCTACTATATTGAGAGAAACCTATTAGGATATGGTCCAATTGATCCATTAATGAAGGATCCAAATATTGAGGATATATCTTGTAATGGAGTAAACATACCAATATATGTTTGGCACAAAAAATACGAGAGCATCCCTACAAATATTACTTTCATAGATGAAGACTACTTGAACGAGTTCGTTATGAAAATGGCTCATATGGCTGGTAAACATATTAGTATAGCTTTCCCAATCCTAGACGCTATGTTGCCTGAAAAACACCGTTTAGCCGCTACGTTTGGACGTGAAGTATCTGTTAAAGGACCAACATTCACTATCCGTAAGTTCCGTGAGAGACCATTTAGTGTAACCGAGATTATACAATCAGGCGTCATAAATAGTCTTGTAGCAGCTTATCTATGGACACTTATAGAACATGGAAAAACAGCGATGATCGCTGGCGGTACAGGTGTTGGTAAAACAACTATGCTAAACGTTATAAGCATGTTTATTCGTCCAGGAATGAAAATAGTCACCATCGAGGATACTCCTGAAATCAATCTCCCACATCCTAACTGGGTACAATTAACAAGTAGAGAAACATACCTAGTAGGTACAAGCTCGCTGGGAACAAACATACGCTTATTTGACCTAGTAAAACTAAGCCTAAGATATAGGCCAGACTATATAATAGTGGGAGAGGTTCGTGGAGAAGAAGCATTCGTACTGTTCCAAGCAATGGCTAGTGTATCATATGATACACCAGTACTGATAAGGGATCCAATTAACAAAATTCATCTAGTAAAAATCGGTGAATTCATCGATAAATTCTATGAGGAAGGAGAGGAAAGAACAGCTAAGCATGTAAATGGATACTATGTTTTAAGCCATGACGGGTTCCAAGTTGTGTGGAAACCCATAAAATACGTGTTAAGGCATAGAACCAATGAGATCTATGAAATAATATATGAGGGAGGAGGCAAACTAGAAGCAACAGGTAGTCATAGCGTATTTGTCCTAGATCCAGATACCCTAGACATAGTTGAGAAACCTGTTATGCTTCTAAATAAGGGTGAATACCTTGTATCATTTAATGGTGTTAAGGAGAATAAAGATCATCAAACAATAGACCTCATAGATCTTGTCAGCGACTATAACGATGTCTATGTCGACAATATACCTAGCGAATTAAAGAAGCATACAGGAGGCAGAAACCCTATACCTCTAAAACAATACATGATCCTGAGAAAACGTGTTATAACAAAGAAAAATAATTCACTTATCAAGCTACGGAGAAGCAAGTATACTCTTCCAATAAGACTAGTATTAGATGAGAAATTAGCATTCCTATTTGGAGCATACATTGCTAATGGATGTGTCAAGGAGCGTAGAGATAAACTAATCTGCTTCACTTTTGGTAAGAGTGCAAAGAATATTGCCGATAAGGTAATGAATATAATGTATGAGAAATTCAATATAAAACCTTTCATAGATGATCGTGGCACCTATATTATTTACGAGTATCCACACACACTACTAGCTATTATATTCGAGAAGCTTCTAGGAAGAAAACTTGAAGAAAAAAAGATGCCAGAAATCCTTTGGAGCTCTCCTAAAAGTGTTATTAGAGCCTTCTTCGAGGGATTAAGAGCTTATTCACAGAGAACGCTTAGGAGAAGATATACTAGTTATACAACTGCGAATAAGAACTTAGCATATCAACTATTATGGCTGGCTCGTTTCGCTGGCTTCTATTCTGTGCTTAAAGAAGAAAAAGAAGCAGGAAAGAATAATGGGAAAACCTACTATCATGTAATAGTTTACCTTGACCAATCATATAGGAAACCTAATGCTTCAGAAAGAGTGCCTGTAAAACCTATTCTTAAACTGATCAAGTATACTAAACCAAGAACTATGCCTCCCGAACTAGCATATATAAAGAGGAGAGAGTTCATATCAAGGAAAACAGCTTTAAAAGCCTTAGAATGGATCAGAAGGGATGGATCCTTCACTGACTTCAGCAGAGAGTATTTGAGAAAAATCGAGTCATTAATTAATGGAGACATCATTGTCTTAAAGATCAAAGATGTGAGGAAGAAACAGTATAAGGGATATGTCTACGATATATCAGTTCCTATAACAGAGGCGTTCTTCGGAGGAAACATACCGATTCTACTCCATAACACGGGCCACGGTGGATTATCAACTATTCATGCTGAGACGCTTGATTATGCTATTAAGAGGCTTACGAGTCCACCAATGAATATTCCGCCGACATATATGAAGTTGATGAATACATTTATTCATCTACAACGTGTTATTGCTCGTATTGAGAAGGGAGTTGTTAGGGTCCGTAGGAGAGCAACTATTGTACAGGAAGTCGAGGATTTCGGTAAATATAGAACTATTGCGGTATGGGATCCTAGAACAGATCAGTTCAAGGTTAATCTCGAGGAAAGCCTGCATTTAAGGGATATTGCTGCAAAGCGTGGATTAGAGCTTGAAGACATTATTGATGAAATATATCGTAAAGCAACTGTATTAAACTGGATGATCTATAAGAACATATTTAATGTATGGGATGTTTCAAGAATAATATTTAACTACTACTATGATCCTGTTTCAGTATATAAGAGAGCTGTTAGAGAGCTTGAAGAAGCTGGTCGTGAAGCAGGTGTTCCAACAATGGTTGCTCCAGAAGAAGTTGCCTCCACAGAGGAATTAGTGGGCGGAACTAAGGAAATGGGTGAAGCAACTAAAGAATTATTTGAGAGAACAAGAGAGCTTGAAAAGTAGAGGAGTAAAATCCTATTCTTATTTTATATTTAATCTACAACTCAAAAGCATATTCTCTAAGATCGACTGTAAATACATCTGCTTGTCTTCCTTCAAGAACGCATTCAATTTCTTTTACACTAACTTCTCTATTAAACAATTTCCTGAAGAACCCCTCTATAACGCCTTTAGTCATATTTCCAACTTTTCCGACAAAACCATGTTTCGAACCATATTTTGCAAGTGCAGTGCATTCATAATTATTTCTAATAATAATCCTATAACTGTTTCCAAGCTCTTCTAAACCTTCTATCAACATATCTCCTAATCCTAGAGCTTTATATATATAAGTAAACATTTTGAGAGAATCTCTCAGTCTTTCTTCATATTTTCTCTCAACATCCTTCATTAGCTCAGATATAAATATATCATAGATTGACTCTCCTATACCCCTACCAAAATCTGTTAAGAAAGCAGTGGCATTAAACATTCCCTTCTTATACACATAATAAATAGCTCTTTCAATCATTCTTTTCGTCATAACAATTGATTCATCGTCAAGCAGTAATAACCTATTGTATTTTAGAAAAACATAGCTATTAGTAGAAGTGAACACATCTATCTTTATAATATCATTCCCCAATCTATTCACTATTTCCTTTTTCAAATCTTCACCACAAGACTCATCACAATTATCAATGAGGATCAATACAAAACCATAATCGCCAAATGCTATATCTGGCACGTTAAGCTTAATGATATTTTTGCCTTTACCAGCTATTATCTCGGTGACCTTGAATATTATTCCCGGCTTATTTATAGCCTTTAATAATAATAGTGATAATGGTTTATTCTCGGAGAAATAGACAGTATCCAAGTAGAGATCAGGTATATCCTTTTCTCTTTTTTTAACTAAAGGGCCTTTTCTCTTTAATACTATTTTCCAAAAACTCAATATTATCACCTAGGATTAGACACTATATATACAAGATATATTATTAATCTTGTATAATATATAAAGGTCCTAATCGATGATTAAAATATTCTTGGGGGAAAATTTTTATAATCTATAGTTCTTTATTTTATTTGAATCACTTCTACTTTATAAGGTAGATTTAGATCTATCATCGAAGTTATTACTTCTAGATCATTCTTAATATTTTCCATTAATTTTTCAATAGAGCATTTACCCAGGAAGCTCTTCTTTTTAACATAGACTCTAATATATATAGTTCCACGACTAATCGCTAGTTTTACATCTACGAGTTTACAACCATATAGTGGAGCAATATCTTCAACATCTTGCTTAGTTTTATCGATTAATTCCTTGAGCATCTTAGAGAAATCCATTATTCTAGTTTCCTTTTTCTTGCTAACAGGGATTGTTGGAGGCACTATTTTTTTCTTAGTAATGAATTCCCTGTATACAGTCTTAGGTGCTTCCTGGGTTTTCTCTTCCTCATATGGTTGTATCTCGAATAATTTGAAGGTTATGGGTTTAATTTTAGATGCGAGTATAAGTGTTGCTAAAGGTCTTAAACCAACTATTCTCGTATCCTTCTCAGGATCTGTTTCGGCAGAAGAGACTATTACTCCGTGATCAATATATATGATATATCTTTTATTGTTAAACTCTGTAGTCAATAATACTTCTTTATCTTTACCAAGTTCATGTATCTTAAGCAAATCTTTGTATCCTAGTGTTATCTTCTTTAAAAACTTGCTACGCATAAGTAGTTGAGCTTCAAATGTAATATCATTCAAAATATTCATTCTATTCATATCTATTGGAAGAGACGCTATAACCTCATATACCTCTTTCTCTTCCTCCCCCAAATCTCTGCTCCTCACATACTGGAGTTTAAAAGAATAATACCTTAAATAAATCAAGTCTATTAATGGCTCTTGATAAATAGATATCTAGAATACTAGATATAAGCTTAGTCATTCCTTATAATCACAATTATAATGAAACCAGTATCTGCGATCTAGGCATTAGGGATGAAAACAACAATTTTAAATCTGCCCTATAAGGTTCTGGAACACTAGTGTTAATAACCATTATAATACTTATTTTTTGAGTATTACTAGTGTTTAGGTTAATCAAGAAGTTTACTAATTTATAAACTTCTTTCCATCCACCAAGACTCATCATGAAATCCAATAAATCCTCAATTAATATAATAGGTGAAAAACCGTGTGAAAACAATTCTCTAACACCTCTTATAAGGACAGAACTGTCTGCAAACAATTTATATTCCTTAAAACAGATAGAGGATACACACTTCGTGCTTGCTTCCATTCGATATAGTGATTCTAATCCGTGACTAATACTAACCCTATGTATCTCAGCAATTCCTAGTTTTCTCAGCATATCCATATTAGCTATTATTTTTGAATAAAATTTTCTCCAAGTCATAGAATGAGGCCTACTTATAAACATTACAACTTTCTTGCCGTCATTCATAGTGTTCACTACTTCTCTTATGATCTCCATGATCTTTTCAGATTTAGGTTTTTTACTTCTAGCTAATACTATGATTGAACCCGATTTTTTCAAAGATAATTTCTTAACAGAGAAATATAATGGGGTAGATAAATCGATGAAGTGGATATTGTAGAAGAATATAATATATCCTATCATTATTAATATGCTGATAACATCAGTACAGTAGCTTGTCGAATACATAAGTAAAGAGAATATTAACAAGGCATCAATCAGTATTAAATGTGACTGCATTATGTATAGAGAATTTTTACCCTTATAATACAATAAGAGTATTGCTTTAGAAATGTAGAGTATAAAGAATATTAGTATCACGAATAATTTGAACGCTATATATGAATTATTAAATAATAGATATATGCTAATTAACACGTTCGTAATAGTTACCGTGGTAACATTTGTGCTTACTATGGCATTAAATTTGTATTCTAGATCTTTTTCTTTGCTAAAGCTAAACATATTTACAATTTCAGCGAAAATATCGAACTCATTGCCCAGCGCCCAAAAAGAAGCAATCTTATACGTGAGCAATAAAAATAATATGAGAATTGAGAATATATTTATTATATGGAACAAGATCAGACGGGACTCTATAATAGTAGAGTATATCAATAAACCTGTGAATACTAAATATGCAATAATATGTATGTTGAGAAATCTCGTAATTCCTCGAAAAAATCTTGCATAATGTATATACTTGTTATAGTTGTATAAACACATAAGTAGTAGATATAGTGATAGAAATATTATAAACCAAGATTTCTCAAGAGACAATATGGAGATACTAATCAAACTAGTAGATTCTCCCAATTAACGCTCCTCCATATAACCCGCGCCACGACTAACTTCCTTAGCGAAGGGGACATATGGCTCGATTAATTCATGTATAAGCTTTAATCCATTATTATAATCTACTTGGACTTCGTAAGGTATTTTAGCTACATTAAACATTCGCGACTTTACTGGTACAAGTCTCACAGCTAATCTGGGAACTCCTGATATTATCCATACATAATCCATTAATAATACTATGTCTGCTATAAACTCTTCAGACCATGAATAAGTTGATGTAGAGAATAATGGTAACTCACCAATTAATATTATTGTTAAATCATTATCTATTGTTAAATAATATAGTCGAGTAATGAGTGTTCTTATTTGTTGCATTTTAAGATATAGTGTTAAAGCATTAATGCTATCTATAACTAAGTTCTTAGCATTTAGACTATTTATTAAATTCCCTACGTTTTCAAATAGGTCTAATATTCTCTTAGAATCATAACCATATACAGGAGGCGCACCTGCGAAATATATTGTATTATTTTCAATAAACTTTGCTAAATCATTGTAGAATGAGAATTCTCTAAAATGCTCTATAAATAATTCTTTGTTCTCAATAAGAGATACATATACTCCCTTCTCTCCTTCCTTAGCTCTATTGACTAAGTATGTAGCAACAAAGGTTGTTTTACCGACTCCGGGATGCCCCAAAATATATATTGTTCCTGGCCTTGGAAGCCCCTTATTTGCTAATATTTTTTCATCGATATCAGACATACCTGTTTTTACAAATTTTAGACGAGGCAAAATTATCACCCTATTAAAATAATATTTTTAGTATCATAAATTAATGTTATTAGTTAACGATATATATAAACATGTTATCTAAATCAATATATGAAAGAGTAATTGCTTTAAATTACTCTGTATTGAAATAATCAATTAAATCTTTAACATCTTTTCTTTGAGTGAAAAATACCGCTTTCTTTATATGAGGATGTTTATCTAGTGCTTCGATAATTGTTCGTACAACTAAGTATTTTTGAGTATTGTCTTTAGCTCCTAGATCATCTATGTCAACAAATACAATTAGATCCTTATTATCTTTCTCTACTGTTTTCGCAACTTTATCAAGTCTTTCTGCTAGTATTACCGGTGTTTTTCCTTTGTAATTTTCCAATTCAACAACTTGAGGCTTATTACCAGTAAATTTATAATAATTATTGATTAGCTCTTTCTTCTTATCATCTATTTTGCTTGTCAATATATATAGTATAGATTTTTCTTTATTGCTTAGATCACGTAACAGCTTCTCTGCTTCAAACCTACTACTTACTGACGTTATATCACTGTATTTCCTTTTCCTCATTCTTCTAAACAATGGTTCGACGCCCTACTTTTACCTGATGTTTTACCTATTTATTAATTACTGCGATAGTATCCCCTATTAATATTTACTCCCCTATACAATTGCATAAAAAAGAAATATTGTTAAATATTTTATAACAAATCTTTATTATCCCCTTATAGAATAGATTCAGAGATTCAAGAAAACATTATGGTTGATAAGATGAGTGTAAACGATAATTACATTATAGTAACACATACTGATATGGATGGTGTTGGATCGGCCGCTCTCTACATATACTTACATAATAAACCACCGGAAAAAATCTATTTCACCGAACCATACCTTCTATATAAAACGTTGAAGAAAATTGTTGGATCAGATTATGCAGTAAAAAATATTGCGTTAATGGATTTAGGTATGAATAAGAACACTATGGACAAGATCATAGAGTATATAAGGATTCTTCGCGGCAAAAACATCGATATAGAATGGTTTGATCACCATGTGTGGGATGAAGATTGGATTAATAAATTGAAGGAGCTAGGTGTTAAAATATATATAGATAGATCAACATGTGCAGTAGGAGTAGTTGCAAAATATGCTAGACAATATGGAAACAATGTAGACGAGGATTTTGTATCGGAACTTGTGAGAGGAGTATGTGCAGGAGATCTGTGGAGATTTGATCATTGGAGGGGGCCATGGTATCTCCGCCTCATAAGGAGGCATGATGATCCAGAGTGGCGTCTCAAAGTATTAGAGAAAATTAGTAGAGGAGTCTTATGGGATGAAGAATTCACAGCTAAGGTTGTTGAGAGATTTGAAAAAGAACTATATGGTTATAAAATGGTTGATGATACAATTCTAACCAGAGAAATAAATGATATAAGAATAGCAGTAGTTCTACAAAATAAAAGCATTGAAAACAGTTTTACAGCGTCCTATACTATGGGTAGGACAAACGCTGATATTGTAGCTGTTGTTTCGAAAGATGGAAAAGTTAGTCTTAGAAGCAGAAACATAAATATTAGGAATCTAGCACTAGCCTTTGGGGGAGGCGGGCATTCTAGGGCAGCAGGGTTCAAGATCAAAATACCATTAATTATTAGGTTGAAATCATTTTTCTCAAACAATGCAATTCAAGAATACATAATGCTTAAGCTCGTCGAGAAAATACGCGATATCGGTATAGAACGTATAGGATAATCATAATTGTTATCACAGAACCAATTATAATTAACCAAGTTACTTGTTCGCCTTCTCTAGCCGACGTGGTTTTTCCAGTATTTGTGTTATAAACAATATTTATTGTTGAAATATTCATTTTTGGAGTTAGTATGAATTTATTTGTTATATTACCATTAATGTTGAAATATATGTTTGAACCAACTATGGTGGTATTTGATATTGATCCTATTGATCGGGTTGCTGAATATATTATTGAGTGTATTTTATCAAAACCCTGTGTTTTTAAACCAATACCTTCAGCATATATATTGCTTCTAATCAATCCATTTATGCATGTAGAATTCCATGATGCACGTGTAAACAGTACGTAGTTGATTAAACCAATAGGAATATTGATTATGCTGAGTGTATTGTTTCTTATTTGAATTATAATTGGTAGAACATACTTAGATTTATTAGTAGGAAGATCTAAGCCATTAATAGAATAGTATAACTGCATATTCATTCTCTTATCCACAGTATTGATTATTGTTTTTATCTTGTTGACACGGGGAAGAATGTTCCATATAAGAGTATAATTGTATCTAGTGAATAATATTTGAGTAAATAATTTTTTGGCTTCGTTATTTAAATTTACTATTCCATTTCTAATTGTAATCTTCAACTTATATAAGTTGTTCGAGTATTTATACCTTGTTGTTATACTCTCATTATGTGTTAGCAGTGCTATTGATAATAGTGTGATGTTCCAGTGAAGAATTATTTTCTTATTATTTGATGTAACATTAATGGTTAAGTAGGAAATATTCATCTTGTTATTGTTGATTAGTTTTATCGTGTAAAAGGTTTCTCTATTATAAAATGATTTATCAGCTCCTCTATAGTTTTCAGTTAGATTTCCATAAAATATTGTATTTTTCCTGAACATTTCGAAGCTTACATTAATATTTTCCTTTTGCATAGTTGATTGAGAAATATTTATGCTGATCATTTCTCCATTTATAAATGATCCTTCAAGTTTGGAATTCATAGTTGAATTAATTCTATAAATTATTTCGGAGCTCATAGAGAAGGTTCCATTAGCTCTAATTAATACTGTTGTTGAACCTGTTAGACTAGCTATTGTTAAGGGAAGCATTAATATTATCAATATTGATGCTATAAGAGCTTCATGCATCACTATCACTTCCGCATATGATTAACTACATATTTTAGGTAATAAATGAATTATACCATCTTTAGCTTTAACCATATATGATTTATTTTCATAATAGAATTTTGCAACCAAACTAGCTATTACAGCGTCTTTTTCATCTTTGCTTAGATTCTTGGTTTCTAGCTTAATATTTAGCTTAGCTAAGAGTTCATCTAGAGTTTTGCATCCACTAGATTTTAAAGCGCTTAGTGGATGTGTTTCTATTACTTTAACACCTCGTTTTTCAAGTATAGATTTGATGCGGAGACTTCTATGGATTAGTATTTGCATACTTCGCCATCCTGGAGGTAATACTTTGTATCCAAGTTTCTTCATTAATAAGTCTACTTCCCGGTACCCCTTAGAATATGATAATGGCGAGTCTATTGCTAAAACAACTGGTTTATAGAATAGGATCTTGTCTATTATCTCGTTGTCTCGATATAGTTTTCCAATAAAAATGAAAATATTGTTTTTAATTATTGCTAAACCGGTAGGTCTCTTCTCTGTTCCAGCAGGGTCTAATCCTGCAAAGATTACCATTTCACTTTCTGTCCTGGATCATATTTTATTTGGGCTCTATATTCATTATAGGTTTTCTCGACAACCTCCATCCATTCATATAGTTTTTCTGGTGTTTCAGGATACTTATCGAGATATAGTTCTTTGACTTTATTCATGTAGTTTCTAACAATTCTTAACTGGTTTAGCAGTGTTGGCTTAGATAGTAGTCTTAACATGCTTGATATTCCATGAACTACTTCTTCTATTAACCTAGCATGTGTTCCTAGATCATATATTGATTTGCCATCTACTATTTTATTCTTCATTATCCATTCGAATTCTTCATTGCTTAGTTTTTGGAGATACATTCTTAATATGTCTAGAGCAGCTTGTTTAGCACCATATGCCTGCATATATTCCTTATTAGCTTGCCATGTAGTTGTTTCATCAACTATTCCCTTCTCCAACGCGTCTCCAATATATTTTGCGACAATAGCCGATGCTTGTAGAGACGAGCCTATTCCTCCGCCGTGTACTGGGTTAACAGTGTATGCTGCATCACCTGCTACGCCAACGTTTCTCCATACAAGTGTTGGTAGAGGTCTACGTGTTGGCACCATTCCCCCGCCTGCGTGGAGGAGTTTTCCCTTGAATCTGGGCTTCAAATATTTATTGTAGTTGTGTCTCGGATTATAGTCGTCGACACCCCATACCACTCCTAATCCAACATTAACTATTTTACCGCTTGGATTCTTTGGGAAAAACCACCAATAACCTCCTGGGGCAATGATTGTGTTTAGATAGATTACTGCATAATCTACATCTTCGTCATTAACAGGTTCATTTATCTCCAATACTTCGCGGTAAGCAATATTATAATCAGTCATGTATGGTCTTTCAGAAATAGGCCATTCTAGTGGAAGCTTAGATCTAAGCGCTGGCTTGGCTCCACTAGTATCTATGAATGCATCAGCTACTAGTTCTTTAAGCCCTGGTTTGCCCAGCTCTTTTACCTTAATAGATTGTATACCGTTATCATTGAATTTAACTCCTAGTAATACATGTTTATCTAAGAGAACAGCTCCATTATCTTCTGCTCTTTTCAGTAGCCATTGCCCGAACTTTAACCTATTAACACTAACCCCCTCGCCTGAAACAATAATACTGTATTTTTCGCTGGGACTATAGATTTTCACACCTTTATACCTATGATCTATTGTTTCCTCGGGAGGATACCAACCTAGCTCTTTGAAGTGGTGAACACCTATAGCATCCCCACATGTTTTATCTCCAATCCTACTCCTAGGTTTACTCTCAATAATTGCAACATTGAACCCCTTAGATGCTAGTACGAATGCAGCATTTAAACCAGCTACTCCCGCACCAACAACTATAACATCATATTTCAAACCTCTATACCCCCCAATGCTCAAGTTTTCTCAGCATTGAATAGGATAATTGTTGTTTTATCCTTTTAAACTTCTATGTATATATTATTTATGAAAAAATTAATACCTTGTATGGTGTATGCTTTGCCCAGTATTGAGGAAATAGTTGGTTTAACTCCTGTTTATAGAATTGTAGCGTTGGCTTCAGGTGTTGGAAAAACAAGTTTGGGAACAGAGCTTGTATCCGAATTATCACGTAGAGGTGTTAAATTAGCTGTTGTTAAGCAAACACATGAGAAAATACTTGATGAACTAAGTGATCCTGGAAGATATAAGCTTGCCGGTGCACAAACGGTATTTGTTTCCAGTCCTGAGCTTACATTAATATATAGGGAACCCTTTACGGGATTGAAGGAAATCATCTATGCAATGAAGTATCATCCACTAGTATTAGCTGAGGGATTCCTGGGATCAAATGTTGGTAAAGCAATAGCAATAGTAACAGATCCATCGCAGATTAATTCTTTAATAAAAGTTGAGAAGGGTCTATGGTATATTGTAAGTAATGATTATGAACTGGTCGAGAAATCTAAGAGTATAGGTTTCAATGCTCTCCTAATAGATGAAACAGAGCATTTGGCTGGTGAGATATACAAGGATGCTCTAAGATTGATTGCTTCAAAGTTTAAGGGATCACCAGATACTTGTGGTGCTGGCTCGTGGACGGAGATTGCTGAGAAAATACTTCACGGTATTATAATGCCTTATGAATGCCCGTTTGCATTTCCACTTAGAATATATGTTGATGGCAAAATTGTAGAGCTAGATCCTAAAATTGCTAGAATAGCGGCTAGCTTGTTAGAGGGATTCATAGGTAGTATTGTTGAAACAACAGAGAAACCTAAAAGGATAAAAATAGAGTTTATAATGGAGTAAAAAGAGTTTAAGGCAATATTTTTAAGAGCATTCCTTCAACTATTAGTGGAGAATACCTAGATGCTAAGTTTATTGCTTCTCTTAGCCTAGCAGAACTACTACTATAAATAGTTAGTAACGGATCACCCTTGTTTACTCTATAACCAATCTTTGCATGCAGATATACTCCCGCACCTTTATCAAATGGTGCACCCGCTGCTCTCGCAATAGTTGTTATTGCTGCGTTATCAATATATGTTACTGCCCCCTCTATTGGAGACTCTATTGTATATGTATGTTTACCTAGGGGGATATCTTCTGGTTTAATGTTTGGATCACCTTCTTGAGCCTCAACGACCTCCTTGAATTTCTCATATGTTTTACCGCTTAGAAATATGTCTCGAGCAACCTCTACCCCTCTACCCGGAGGTACTTTTCCACTGAGCTCGAATACTAGTCCAGCAATGGATAATGCTTTATCGACAAGGCTCTTCTTCCCCTTCCTATTAATCATTGTCTCTAATGCCTCCTTAGCTTCGAGAGCTGGTCCTGCTGTTGCACCTATTGGTTGTCCACCAAATGTTAAGGCTACTCTGATCCTCATACCTAGTCTTGCTGCTTGCCTAATGAATATTCCAGCTAATTGATCGGCTTCATCAACTTTTTTTAACTTTAGCTTTTCTCCCAACAGGTATGTCTATGACGAGATTATCTACACCCATAGCTGCTTTCTTCGCTAGAATGCTTGCCACCATTTGATGCCATGGATCAATGCTTAGTTTTCTCTCTATTCCCACAAATATATCATCTGCGGGTGCAAGATTTAATTTGCCGCCCCAAGCCAGTGTTGCTCGTACTTTTCTAGCTATCTCTTTTATTTCGTCAGCTGCGAAATCAACTCGTGCTAGAACCTCCATTGTATCAGCTGTTCCTGCCGGGCTTGTTATAGCTCTACTACTTGTTTTTGGAATAAGTAGTCCGCCAGCAGCTACTGTGGGTACAGCTATTAATGCTACTTTACTATTACCTGGCACACCACCTATACTGTGTTCATCATATACTGTGTCTTCAAACTCTATTTTACTACCAGTTTCAACCATAGCTCTAATAAGAGAATGTAACTCGTCCTCGCTAAGCTCATAGTATATTTGGCTTGTGAGAAAAGCTGCAATTTCTGCTTCACCATATGCTCCATCAACAATGTCTCTTATCAACCGGTACATTTCATCTTGGCTGATACGCTCGCCATGAAGCCTTTTTTGTAGAGCCATAAAGCTTGGTGGAACAGGATAGGGTCTTAAACCTATTAATTCTCCATCGGATAGCTTAAGTGCCCACGCGATATCTTTAGATACTAGTATTTTGCCTCTGGGAACCATGGTCTTAGTTATTGCTACTGCTGCGCTTCTGCTTCGATCACCCTTCGTCAACTTAACCTTTGAAGAAGGGCCTAAACCAAGCTCCTGTGCATCTTGTGCATTTATTATAACGATTGATCTACCAATATCTACATCAATAGATTCAGCAGTAAAATGTCTAGACGTGATATGTTCGTCCATATCAATAACCTCTAACAGTTTTTGCCCCACCTTAGCGGGAGGCAACATATTATTTAAACAGCATCTTTTATTTATTTTTTACCTTTTTTCTTTAGAACGAATATGAAAATAGTTTTCCCGTACAAAACTGTTTTTATGTATCAAGAATATTATGTAATTGCTTAATAAAACAATATATCCGACTAGAACATTGTAGGTTCTCCTAACAAGTTGTTCAAGAGAGTTTTAACGAGGAATCTCCTATCAATTACTCCTCTAATAATATTGTTTTTATCAACAATTATTACGGCAGGGACACCTAAGCTCCTAATAGTCCTTATCAAATCTTTTACTTTATTATCTAAACTAATTAACGGTGGACGTTTATCCATTAAATCTTCTACGGGTATATCGAGCGATTTTTCTATCGGTATACTGATCTGGGAGATAGAAAAGGATGCTAGGATGCTTCTAGGACGTGATCTACGTGCGAAACTGGATAGAATATGGTAATCTGTTAAATAACCTATAGGCTTCCTGTCTTCATCTACTACAATAATCATTACGGGATGTCCTGTTGCAATCGCTTTCAATACATTATAGAGTTTTGTACCCTTCTTAACAGTAATATATATAGTTGGGGGAGGACGGTATTTTTTTATAAAATCATTTATCTTCATATCTAAAATTTCAGAAATTAATTCGGTATCGATAATATCTCTTCTTCTCGTTTTTCTTGTTTCTTTTAACTTTTCCACCATAAACCAACTCATATACTTTATATGTTAACCAGGAACTTATTCCTCAAAATATTCTATTATATTACTCGGGAAAAAAATAGATTACCTAGCGATTCCTCATAAAAGAGTTCATCATCCCTCCCTAACATATTTGATCATTTCTAGAACTAGTTTTTCTTTGCTGGGATACTCGCTTGGAGGCATGTAGTAAGATTTGACTCCGGGAATAGTTGAGGTATGCATATATAATTTCTTATCTCCAGTGAAAAAGTATACTTTGTAGCTTTTATCTATTAGGGACTGTATAAGCTTAACTATATCTAAATCGTTCTCAGCCGGTTCTCTAACTATGTTACCACTCCTTATGGGCTTATCAACTCCTTTACCAACTATTTCATGTATTTCGTAGTCTTTAAATTCTCTTGCAAGCACCTCCGTATAGAAGCCTTTAAACATTTGGTCAAGAACTATTGCAACCTTCCTCTTACTAGCAACAGGTGCTTCGACAGGCTCAACAGGTATCCATGATATAAAATCTTTCAATTCAGCGATCTCACTTGGTGAAAGCTTCATTACGAGTTCTCCGCGATAAATTTCTCCCCCGCCAATCTCGATAACGGTTTTGAAAGCATCTATGAACCTAGTATATTGTCCAACCACCTTATTATTATGGAAGACAATGTATTTCTCCAAGAATCATCGCCCAAGAATATATTCTGCTAATAAGACTAATAATTATTTGATATATATGTATCTGGTGTATGTACATTGCATGATATATATAGTTATAGAGCTATTATACCTGAAAAAGGCGTTATAACTTCGTATAAGCCTTTCAAAAAATGCGGAGCAGTCTTTATAGCAAGTGATCAAATAGTACTGTGTAGGGATAAGGAAACAATAAAGAAAATAGCTAGAGAGATCGGTGTTGAGCCAGAATATTATAGTGGAGTTGT
The DNA here is from genome assembly GCF_000015945.1 of Staphylothermus marinus F1. Classification (NCBI taxonomy): domain Archaea; kingdom Thermoproteati; phylum Thermoproteota; class Thermoprotei; order Desulfurococcales; family Desulfurococcaceae; genus Staphylothermus; species Staphylothermus marinus. The sequence continues at coordinate 1,428,620 of NC_009033.1, read as the reverse complement.
CGCTCCTGGATTCATCGATGCACACATGCATATTGATAGCCTAGGAATACTGTTATCAACAAATAATCTTGAAAAAATCTCCACACGAAAAGAATTATTGGAGAAACTGGCTGTTGGGAAAAAGCTTGGAGAATGGATTATTGGTAGGGGTTTCGACCATAATTTATTCATGGACGAAAAGAAACCACCAACCCTCAAAGATTTAGATTCTATCTTCAAAGACGAACCAGTATTTGTAATTCATAAATCAGGACATATGGGCATAGTTAACAGTGTTGCTCTAGATATATTATTAAAAATATCTGGAGATACCGTGAGGAATAAAATTGATATAAGAAACGGCTGGATATTCGAAGATGCAGTTACAATTCTCTACAATTATATAATAGATAATCTATCTCCCCAAACATATATGAATTTATTAGAAGAAAGCATTAGTTATGTTCGAGAAAAAGGTGTTGTAGCAATAGGAGTTGCTGGTTGTAACTGGAAATGCCTAGAAGCATTGAAGAAACTAGATAAAGCCGATAAAATACCCATACATATATATGTATACATGTTTATCCATAAATTAGAGGAAATAGATAAAGTTGCTCGAGAAGCATTAATTTCTAGAAATCATGGTCGAAGACTGAGAATTAATGGTGTAAAAATTATATTAGATGGAGCATTAGGGACTCGAACTGCTTATCTCTCCCAACCATATAGTGATGATCGATCTAATAGGGGGCTTTTACTATGTGATCCTGAACAATTAGAAAAAATAATGTATAGAGCAAACAATCTGGGATTACAATTAGCCGTTCACTGCATAGGTGATGCATGTTTAGACCATGTATTGCATATTCTCCTTAAAATCAGTAGGGATACCCAGTTTTTGAGGCATAGAGTAGAGCATGCATCACTTGTTAGAGATGATCAATTGAGGATCATAAATGAAGTAAAACCTGTAATCGTTATCCAACCAAGATTCGTATTATCTGATAAATGGTTAATTGATAGAATAGGGTATGAACGTGTAAAATGGGCTTATAGATTCAAATCTCTTAGTGAAAAAACATTTATAGCATTATCAACAGATTCCCCCGTCGAACCAATTGATCCTAGAGAAACAATTTATGCAGCAGTTACGAGAGGAATAAACGAGGGATTATCCCATGGAATAATTACTGCTAATGAAAAAATAGAACTAATAGAAGCACTATATGCTTATACACGTGGATCAGCTTACGCTTTAAACGATGATAAACTTGGATGCCTATATGAAGGATGCTACGCTGACCCAATACTAATGAATAAAAACCCACTAGTAATAAATGATCCAAAAGAAATACTGAGTCTAAAAATAAAACCCCTTTAACACAAAATATATTCGGGGAGGAATGCCTTGTCTCTTTTCAAACCCGGAAAAACTATTGATCGTAGGAAGATCATTGAACAAATACTTAAAGATTTAGATCCAGGCATACGTGACGAAGCTAGGAGGTTTCTCAATACACTTAGAGATGAGGATTTAGTTGATAGAGTAAAAGTTAGCTCGTTGTTGAAGAAAAAAGGTTTACTAAAGTAGTTATCCTATTGTTTTCTCAACTATTCTGGCACCGTGTTTTTTAATTATCTCTATTAACTTGTCTTCAAACTTGTTAATCATTTCTTCTAGTCTAGTCCTTGTTAAGGCTTCCATATAGACTCTTATCTTTGGTTCTGTCCCGCTTTTACGTATAAGTATCCACGAGTAATCTTTGTATTCATATCTATAACCATCTATTGTTAATACATTTAATGGTTCTCCGAGAAGCGTTTTGAGCTCCTCGACTAGTTCCTCATAGATAACCTCTCTTTTCTCTACAGGTTTTATCTTATAGCTTCTCCTATCCCATGGGTAATCAGGTATTTTTTCTTCATCAAGTACTTTCAGTAATGGTTTACCTCTCTCTATTACTTCTTTAGTGAGTAATGCAACTTGCCATATGCCATCAACCCATGGACCCCATTTTGGATCAATTAGTTTCCAGGGCTCAGCTGCTAATACAATATTGTTTTTGCCGAGTTGTTTTACTCTTTCATGAGTCTTGCCTAGAATATATCTTTCTATTTGTCCATTCATTCTCTCTACTATTTCATCGACTACTCTTCCTGTATCGATTGAAACAATTACTTTTCCTTTTCTATCTTGTAATAATAGATAAGCGTAGAATGCTATTATTCTATCTTGTCTAATAAACCCTTTATACGGGTCTAGGACAGCTAGCCGATCAGCGTCGCCATCGTGAGCTAGTATTAGTGGTGGGTTAACTGATCTATATAGGTCAAGATATTTTTCTAAAGCATCTTTACGTGGTTCAGGCGGTCTTACGGGAAAGAATCCGTCTGGGTTAGCGTTTATTGTTAATGGTTTACCTCCAAGTAATCGTATAATTCTAGGAGTTACATTATATGCTGCTCCATTGGCTAGGTCAACAACTATATATGGGTTCCAACTTTTTTTCTCTATATTAATTTTCTGTATCATATCATGAATATACTCCTCTACTATCTCCGGCCGATAACTTATTCGTCCAACATTGCTCCAATTAACAGGTTCTATTTTTTCATCTATTCTCTTCTCAACAACTGCTTCTAGCTCCCTTGTAAACTCATATCCTTCATCGTCATAGAATTTAAACCCATTATATTCTGGAGGATTATGGCTTGCCGTAACAGATATTCCTAGTGAGCCATACTTCATAGCCGCATATCCAGCTATGGGTGTTGGAGCTAAGCCTATAATGAATGTATCAATTCCTCCAGCCATAAGACCTGAAGCTATACTATAAGTGAATAAATGATTAGTAGTTCGGGAATCATAAACTATATATGCTCTTCTCCAACCACGAATTCCTGCCACTGCCAAACCAAGCTTATAAGCTAGTATAGGATCGAGGTTGTCGGGGTATTTTTTTCTTATGCCTGCTGTTCCAAACAACTTCATATGTGTCACCTTCTAATACTTAGCAGGATTCAGTACTGATTAGTGCTTGCATAGATAATATTAATGATAAAAATGTTTTATTTAGTTAGTTCAATATGTTGAAAGAGACCGTGACATATTAGTGGTATTATTTAATTATTAGCTTCATACAACTCTTTATCCCCGGGGGAGAACTTCTTTAGAAAAATATTGTTGGGGAGAGGGGGGAATATTTTTATTATCCCCCGGGGAAACTATATGTGGAGGTGATGAATATGCTTATGGAGAGAGAAATGTTATTAAAAGAAAACACTGAGAAGCCAGTCATCGGCAAACACGTATACGGCGAACTATACGGCTGTGATCCGGAGATTCTAAGTGATGCTGAAAAACTTGTAGAAATAGTTAGAAAAGCTTCAGAAATAGGGGGATTTACATTACTGGATGTTAAAGCGTGGCGTATTAGTCCAGGTGTTAGCGTTGTGGGGATAGTTTTGGAGAGCCATATATCAATACATACATGGCCAGAATATGGTTTCGCAACGGTAGATGTGTATACTTGTGGAGAAACAGGTGATCCTGTGTCTGCTTATCTTTATATAGTGAAAAGTTTAAGAGCTAAGAAATATACGCTTAAAACAAGTGATAGAAGCTATGAATGGGTATAGTAGATGATCCAATATGGTAGAATAGCAGTAATAGGTGCAGGACCAGCAGGGCTCTTAACAAGCTTATTCATTCGCAACAACGATGCCTATATTTTTGAAGAACATAAACAAGTAGGTGTGCCAGAACACTGCACAGGGTTAATCGGTGTTGAAACAGCGAGTTTTTTTACAAAGATTCTCGGATGGAAAATTATAGATAATGTTTTTTACAGTATATTTTTTCATACTCCAATGGGCGTATTCAAGCTGTATTTTAGGAAACCCATAGCTTATCATATCAAGCGCCCCCTTCTAGAGGAGAAGTTATTGGATAAGGTATATGGTTTGGGGCATGTTGTATATTTTGGTGTTCGTGTGAAGCCTGGAGTGAAACTGGGGGGTTTCAGGGCTGGAGATAGATCATTTCTTGTGGACAAAATAATAGCTAGTGATGGAGCAAGCAGTGTATTTAGACTAAGATATTTTGGGAAAATAAAGAACTACATATATGGTGTGCAGAGACTTATTAGAACAAGTAATGTTGATCCACATGTTTTCCATGTATTATACAATAATTATACACCAAAGTTTTTCAAGTGGTTTGTTCCTCTAGACTACGATATAGCATTGATAGGTTATGGAACAACAAAGCATATGGTTGATCCTGAAAAGATATTCTATAAAATAATTAGTAAGGTGGGGGTTAGTGCTGGATCGACTATTAAAACATTTGGTGGATTAATCCCTTTCGATAAACCCCTTAGTAAGCCGGGGTTCAAGAATAAAATATTCTTTGTCGGGGACTCTATACCATTAACTAAAACATATACTGGAGGAGGATTGCATGGTATATCTATTTATGCTCCTGTTCTCGGAAAATCCGTTGATGAAGATAATATTAAAGAACTCAGCAACTACTATAGCTTTATTAGAAGAGATTTCGTCCTAGAATACTATTTGTCCAAATTATCAAGAACAATAGGGTATTGGATACCATCTGTTATTGTTTCAAAAATTCATGAAGTAGGCTTACTTAGCGAGATTGATTATGATAAGCATATGAGACTTTTATTTAAGACTTTAATTGTTTCTCCACTATTGTTTTCAGAAATAATTACTTTCCGCAAGAAGTAATTATTTCTTTAAGTATTTTAGCGAAATCCTCTACTACTTTTTTAATTTCTGGAGAAACATGCATACCTATATCGAGGTTTTTAGCTCTTATGCCTAGTATGTAAGTATTCTTTATGTTGGTTTTCTTCATAATTAGTTCTAATATCATTCTTAACGGTATTGTATGTGTGGTTGCTAGAGATATTTTTTCTCTTATATTTTCTATACTTGTTAAAACCGTTGTCCCAGGATTTAATGATTCATTATAGACAGCATCTATGATTAATAAGGTCGCTGGGTTTTCTGCAACTATTTCTGTAAAACAATTCTCTAATCCATATTCACACTCTATAATAGATATGTTATTATTAGCTAGATCTTTTATTTTATCATAAATTAATAAACCTAAACGATCGTCTGATCTCAGCGGGCTACCAACACATGCAATAACAGTTTTATCTTTACACATAATTTTTTCGAGAAAAACTTTTATCTGATCAAGCGTTGACATGATCATTTTTGTAACCATAAAATAAAATATTAAGGAAAGAGACTAGTCGACTGGATTACTTATTGGAACAGGTATTTCTACTTGAACAGGCCCTCTCTTTTTTATAAGTGACTCACTTACTGGTAAAAATACTATGTCAACAATCCCCTCTATATTGTGTAGCTTCTCCGATATTATTTTATGTGCTTTAATAATTGTTGCTTGCGGGAGTAAATCTTCTTCTATATCTACTCTAAAATGTGCTATGATATCATATTCGCCAAAAACTATACATACATCTCTCACTTCGTTGAGACTTGATAGTTTTTCTAATACTTCTTTTTCTTTGCCAGCTTCTACTCTTAAAAATGCTATTATTTCTTTCATATTTCTTACCTCAATATTTCACTTGACTGTTTCTCTATAATAATATCTATAATGTCCATAATCTCGTTATAAAGATTAGTTTTTGAAGAAAGAGTTGATGAACCATTATTAAAAAATAATTACCGTGGAGCATTCGCTGCACGGTTTAATAGGTCTTCCCATACACTATCTACGTATTCTTGTAGTTCTCTGAGTAAGTGTCTGTTTTCTGGTTTTAATAGGTGTCTGAATCTACCTTGTATTTCTAGGAATTTCTCTATTGGTTGTTTGAGTTTGGGGTTTCTTGCTATGGCTAGGCTACGGTCGGTTAGTAGGTATCCTGTCTTAGGTGTCCACTCCCATAGTGGGAAATAGCATGTATCTACTGCTCTACGTGATATCTCTATTGTTAGTGATGTATCGTGTCTCCATCCACGATCACAGCTGCTAAGTGCATGTATGAATGCTGGACCATTTACTTCTATGCCTTTTCTTACTTTTTTGATGAAGTCTAGCCAGTGGGCTGGAGTAGCTGTTGCTACATATGGTATTCTATGAGCCACCATTATATCTGCTATTGGCTTCTTATTCTGGGTCTTACCTGGTAATACTGTTCCTACAGGGCTTGTGGTTGTCCATGCATATTTTGGTGTTCCACCACTTCTCTGTATACCGGTGTTCATATATGCTTCGTTATCGTATAGGATGTATAGGAAGTCGTGTCCTCTTTCAGCTGCGCCGCTTAAGCTCTGTAATCCTATATCGAATGTTCCTCCATCTCCAGCAAATACTACTACGTCTACGTGATCCCATTGTAGTCTGCCTGTTTTCTTAAATGCTTTAATAGCTGATTCAACACCGCTAGCTGTAGCTGCTGAGTTTTCGAAAGCGTTGTGTATCCATGGAACAGCCCAGCTCGTATATGGGAATATTGTTGTTGCTACTTCTAAGCAACCAGTAGCGTTTACAACTATTGTTGGTCCGCGGAAGGCGAAGCTTGCTAGTTTAACTATTATTGGTGCTGCGCATCCTGCACATAATCTATGTCCCGGTAGTATTGCAGGTCTTTTTTGTTCAGCCATTTGTCTAAGATTCAATATTAATGGTAATTCTCCTTTCCATCCAGGCTCGAATATCCACAGCTTATATGCGGGTTCTCCCTTCTTTATGGGGATTTGGGGTAGGGTTTGAGCAGGCATATGATCCACCTCCTAATTACTCCCTCACACCTAGGAATCTAAGCTTGTTTTCAACAACTCCTTTCTCCGCATCTTTTAGTAATTCCTCAAACATTTTCTCTATGAGCTCTGGTGGGGCATCTCTTCCTCCTAATCCATATACATAGTTTACTAGTAGTGGTTTCTCCTTGTAATCATATAGTGCTGTATTGATCTCGAGGAAGCTTGGACCATAGCTTCCAAAACTTATGCCTCTATCCATCACTCCCACGACCTTAGCGTCTTTTAGTAACTTAGCCAGTTCTTCGTGGGGGAACGGTCTAAACATTCTTATCCTAACCATTCCCACCTTCTTTCCTTCTCTCCTCAGCTTCTTAACTACATGTCTAACTGTTCCAGCAGTGCTTCCTAGCACAGTAACTACTATGTCTGCATCTTCTACCTCATACGGTACAAGTATTCCATCACCATACTTTCTACCGGTTAATTCATACCATTTATCATTGACTTCTCGTACTACTTCTGGAACCCTCTTCATTGCTTCTACTTGGTGCATTTTATGCTCGAAATAATAATCATATAGATCTAATGGTCCGAAGCTTAATGGTCTCGCAGGGTTCAGCATTAATGGTACTTCTTCATCGAAATAATCAACTTTTACCTTTGGTACTTTACGGTATCCTCCTAGGAATTCATGTACTTTTTCATCAGGCAATAACCTAATGTTCTCTAGTGTATGGCTTAGGAAGAATCCATCAAGGTTTACTGCTACAGGCAATAATACTCTTTCATCTTCAGCGATCTTGAATGCTTGAATAGTTGTATCATATGCTTCCTGAACGTTTTCAACGAATAATTGGACCCATCCAGAATCCCTCATTCCATAAGCATCGCTGTGATCACAGTGGATATTGATTGGAGCTGATAATGCGCGGTTGGCAACAGCTAACACTATAGGTAATCTAAGGCTTGCAGCAATATATAGGATCTCCCACATTAAAGCTAATCCATTAGCTGCAGTTGCTGTGAAAGCTCTAGCACCAGCAGCTGCTGCTCCAACAACTGCACTCATAGCTGAATGCTCTGATTCTACTGGTACAAACTCTGTATGTACTTCGCCGTTTGCCACGAACTCTGAGAATTTCTCAACAATAATTGTTTGCGGAGTAATAGGGTAGGCTGCGACAACATCTACTAAGCTCTGCTTAACAGCATATGCTACTGCTTCGTCTCCATTAATGGTTAGTAGTTCTTGTTCTTCGGGGGGAATTTTGGGGGTTTTAACTGCTTCAGTCATATAGTCCCACCTCTTCACTCAGTTGGTTCGGGAACCATGCTGATCGCGTTAACTGGGCATTCATGTGCACATATACCGCATCCTTTACAATAATCATAGTTGACAACGATTTTTTCTCCATCCCATATAATCGCCATGTCGGGGCAGAACAGCCAGCACAGCATACATTTAACACATTTACCTTGATCAACAACTGGTCTCAGCGCTCTCCAATCTCCTGTTTTATAATCTGTTGATAATCTATAGGGGACTGCTCCTATAGGTAAGTCTTTCCAGCCACGGGGTTCTTTAGGTGTAGAAGCCATATCTTTTACACCTCCTTAGCTAACTTATAAGCTTCTTTTATTAATGCAACATTTTTCTCAGCTATGGGGCCAGGGAACCTTTTCTTCACAGCTTTTTCTATACTTTCAAAACTAACTATTGGTGCAGCCTTTATTAATGCCCCGATCATGGGGGTATTTGTGATGGGTCTCTTAAGAATCTCTAGTGCTAGCTTTGTAGCAGGTGTTACCACTACTTTATATTCGCCCTTCTTAATGCCAAGCATATTATAGAGTTTATCAGTATCACCTTCATAGTTAACAACGATTAATCCATTCTTTTTTAAACCGCTAACCACGTTTACATTCTTCAACAATGTAGGATCTAATACAACTACCATGTCCGGTTCATACACCATGCTATGTAAATCTATTGGTTCATCACTAATACGCGTAAATGCTAGAATAGGCGCACCAGATCTTTCCGGACCGAATGCTGGAAAACTCTGAACATACTTGCCATCATATGCAGCCGCCATTGCTAATAAATTAGCAGCAGTCCAAGCACCCTGACCACCACGACCATGCCAACGAACCTCAAGCATGTACCTCACCACTACCATGAAAAGTGTTTCTCATATTATTTGGAGTAAAGTATTGCTTATTAATCCTTCGACTCAAATAGTTAAATACACCTTTCTATCAACATAAAATAGATAAGAATAAAGGTCCAGTTTTCCAGTTAAAATTTAAAGGAACTATGATATTACTTAAAAAACTCTAATAATATTCTGAGATCGAGTTTATATTAGTAATTTATCGTATTATTAATCAGCCTTCTTCCTTAGCCGTTTCACTTGTTTCTTTAGTTGAAGTTTGTTCTTCCTCTGTTTTCTCTTCTTCCTTTTCTTTCTCTAATTTCTTAAGTTCTTCTTCAACTTCCTTTTCTATCTCTTCAATTGGTTTGGGTGGTGGTGTAGTTGCTAGAGTATATCCGATCCAAGCTAGTATACCGAATACTACGAGGATAATTACAACATTAGTTAATTTAATGACTAGCCAATCCAAACCAGCGATGGGCGGGAAGAATACTAGCCATATATATGCTATGATCACTATAATAGATAATATTAGCAATCCGGAACCGATTGCTTTATCACTTGCCATTCTAATACACCAAAATTTATTTGATCAATAATATAAATATTATATGACTTTAGAAAATAAATCTAGCCCTGAAACATATTATAAAACAAAACTATTCTATAAGAGGACATATTTTGATTTTCAATATATTTATATGGAAAAGCTGATCGATAAATGTAATATTTTAAGGATAGCATGAGAATAAATATCATAGTGTCCATGGATGAAGAGAGATGACGCATATGACCGTGAACGGAATGATTTCGCAGGGACTACCCGCTGACATTGAAGATAGTTCTAAATACGAGGGATTATATACATTATAAATGCCTAGAACTCGTAAGGGGTGATTTTTATCAGCAACGTTGAAGATGTTAAACTACTGAGGTGTGCTATTGAAGAATATATTAGGAAGACCGGCGGACACATTATTGTTGAGGATCATACTGTAGAGATATTTTTACCAGTCGTTATCGACGAAGTTCCAGGCGGAGTACAGTTTAAAATTAAGGGTAGAATTGAGGATGATTATGTTGTGATAGAACAATGTACAATAACTGTTGAAAACGAGTTCCACGATATTAAACCAATTGATCTCACGAATTGGACTAATTATGTTAATGAGAATTTTTCTTATGCATGTAAATCCTCTTCTTAATTTCTTTAATGGGTGACCCATGTATGACCACAAAGAATTCTGTCCAGGTCCTATTCGCGGGTCCAGCTGGAAGCGGAAACATTACAAGTGGTTTAGTTATTGCTCGAGCACTTCATAAGCTAGGGTATCACGTAATAGGTGTATCTGAGTATCCCAGTCTTATAAGGGGAGGTCATACTGTATATTGGGTTAGAGCCGGGGTAGAAAAGATCTATGAATTATATAGAACAAGTGATTATATTGTTACATTTGATGAAGCAACGTATACTAGGCAAGAAAAGGATTTCCGCGGAGACAGTATTGTAGTATTTGATCCTGATCTTGTAAAACGTGATCCTCCGCGAGGAATTAAATACGAGGTTCCTATGAGAAAAATTATTCGCGAGAACAAATTAAAACCTATAACGATGAACATGTTAGCTGTAGGAGTGATTGCAGGATTAATGGGGCTCCCCTTAGAGGAAGTGGTGTGGTCGATAAGGTATCAGTTTAAGGAAAAAGAAAAAGTTGCGGAAGAAAACGTTAAAGCAGCTATGTATGGCTATGAATACGTAGCAAAGCATCCATTGCCGATACAGGCTTACCGTTTAGAACCAGCAAAACCATGGGGTCCAAGAATACTGTTGACAGGTAATGAAGCAATAGGCTTAGGATTCGTCAAAGGAGATTTAAGACTATATGTTGCGTATCCCATGACTCCTGCTTCTCCACTCTTACACTTCATGGTTAGAGTGATGAAGGATAAGGATATACCAGTAATACAAGCGGAGAACGAAATAGCTGCTGCACAAATGGCTCTCGCAGCTACGTGGGCTGGGGTTAGAGCTGCTACAGGTACAAGTGGTGGTGGATTTGCATTAATGAATGAAACACTTAGTGAAGCTGGTATGTTAGAGTTACCGCTAATCATAGTTTTAGCTATGAGGCCTGGTCCAAGTACTGGAATGGCTACTCATTCAGCACAAGAAGATATGCTCTATAGTTTATTTGCTGGACACGGAGAGTTCCCGAGAATAGTTGTTGCTCCGGCTGATCAAGAGGATGCATATTATAGAACGATTGAAGCATTAAACCTTGGCTGGAAATACCGTGTTCCAGCAATAATATTAGTTGATAAACACCTAGCTGAAAGCATTAGATCAGTTCCAGCATTTAGAGAGGATCTAAGCCTTGAATACGGAGCATTAATACCGAAAGAAGAAGCCGAGAAACGAATTGAGGAGGGATGGGAGTTTAAACCTTACATGGATACTGAAACAGGTGTTCCACCATGGGTACCACCTGGTACGAAGGGTGCATTAGTTAAGGCTGATAGTAGTGAACACAATAAAAAAGGTATTGTAACCGAAGATCCCGTCAATGCTGATAAACAGTATAGGAGGAGAATGAAGAAGGAAGAGTTCCTTAGAAGAGAACTTGAAGAAAAATACGAAGTACTAAGAGTATATGGTGAAGAACCAGATAAAACTGATCTAGTCATTTTAACATGGGGTTCAGCAACATGGGCAAGCCTAGAAGCGAAGAAACTATTGTCTAAGGAAGGCATCAATTTGAGTATAGTACAAATGATTTATCTATGGCCTTTCCCAAGAAGAACATTTATAGAAACGATGAAGAAATACATGGATAAGCCTATTGTATCTATAGAATACAATTATCGTGGACAACTAGGGATCCTAGCATATATGGAGACAGGTGTGAAGACAAGTGGGCACATAGGAAAAGTTGATGGAAGACCGTTTAGAGCAGAAGACCTTGCTTCTAAGATCAAAGAATTTTTAAAAACATAAAGAAGTGGAGGGGTGGATAATATGTCCGTATATAGACAACCCATCTCCGAAACTGGAGCAATTATTACATGGTGTCCTGGATGCGGTAATTTCGGAATTCTCCAAGCATTTAAGAAAGCTGTAAACGAGTTAGGTATTGAGCCTCATAGAGTCGCAATAGTGACTGGTATAGGTTGTCACGGTAAATTAGCTAATTACATCAATGTTAATTCTATACATACAATACATGGAAGAGTATTGCCGATGATGACAGCTATTAAGGCTGTTAATAAGGATCTAGTTGTCGTTGGTTTTGCCGGCGACGGGGATCAGTATGGAATCGGTGTAGGGCATCTTCCCCATGTTGTTAGGAGAAATCCTGATGTAACATTGATAGTACATAACAATACAGTATATGGTCTCACTACAGGACAAGCTTCACCTACAACTGAAAGAGGACAAGTTACTAGGACAACCCCTTGGGGCCAGTGGGAGGAACCAATTAATCCTATAGCTATGATGGTTGCTCTAAGAGCTAGTTTTGTAGCTCGAGGATTTGCTGGAGACGTAGAGCATTTGAAGTATATTATTAAGGAAGCCATTAAACATAAAGGATTCAGCTTCATAGACGTTTTACAACCATGTGTTACATTCGATAAACTACATACATATACATGGTATAGGCAACGCATATATAAATTAGAGGAGACAGGACACGATCCTACCAACTGGGAGGAAGCAATGAAAAAAGCATATGAGTGGGGAGACCGAATACCCATAGGGATAATCTACAAAGAAGAAAAGCCTACAATGGAGGAATTACTAGAACCAATCAAGAAGAACCCGCCGCTCGCGTATTTACCGTTACAGCCTAAACCCATAAAGGACCTAATGGAAAAACTTGTTTCACTAACCAAGTAGTTTTTTCTAAAAATAATTCATTACAAATATAAAGGCAAAAAGTTAGTCTTAAAATATTATGGTGTGGGCCGGTAGCTCAGCCTGGAAGAGCGCCGCCCTCGCATATAATGCTACCGAGGTCGGGGGAGGCGGAGGTCCCGGGTTCAAATCCCGGCCGGTCCACCATCTACATAAATGCTAATTATTCTAAGTACTGGTTATATTGTGTATTCTCTTTAGTCTATCCCTAATCTCATCGATAACAGGTTGCTTTTCATCTATACTATTGATAGCTGATATGACGAGCTTTAATCCTATAAGGGTCTTTGTTAGAAACGCCTTGCTTATTCTAAGGAATTCATTTATTCCTTTTGGTGTGGGGTGGTATAGTATGATTTTTCTCTTGCCTTTGTACTGTATCTTCTCTTCAATATATCCTTCTTCGAGAAGTTCATTCAGTATTCTATAAATTGTACCAATTGAGGGTTTCTCTATTAGCTCTAATCCATGTATGAGGCTCAATAGCTCTTTGTATATTCCATAACCGTGTATTTCCTTATTCTTGATAATAATTCCTAAAACTTTGATTTTAAAAACGCTTCTAAACTTCTTTTTAGCTTGCATTTTTATTCCCACAATATTTATTAAAATATTTTATCCAGTAAGATTTTTAATCTAGCCATATAAATATCTTCTGTTTGAATATATTCTGGTGGAATATATTGCATAGAGGCTCAAGCGAAGACTTACATGTGCTTAGGAAGAAAATACTAGAGGGAGACATTATTAGGACTGTCTTATGGCTAGCTTGGCCTATAATAGTAGCGAATCTAGTTAATATGTCGTATAATCTTATAGATGCTTACTGGCTAGGAAAACTTGGTAAAGAAGCTTTTGGAGCACCTACTGTTAGTTGGCCTTTAATAATGCTTTTCTACTCTATAGGTTTTGGATTCTCACGTGCAGGAATATCATTGATTGCACAATATGTTGGAGCTGGAAATTTAAGAATGGCTAATAAATCAGCTGGTAATCTTTTATCATTTATGGCACTTATTGCTTTATCAATTAGTATAACAGGATACTTTTTATCTCCACCCATACTTAGTTTAATGGGTGTTCCACCGGATATTTATCCTAATGCTGTCGAATATATACGTATAATCTTTATAGGAATACCCTTATCATTTATTGGTTTTGCATTCAATACTATTGCGAATAGCTTGGGAGATACTCGGACACCTACCTATATTAATATAGTATCGTCTTTTACAAACATGGTTTTGGATCCATTATTTATTTTTGGATATCTCGGTTTTCCCGCAATGGGGGTTAAGGGAGCGGCTATTGCAACTATTCTATCTAGATCAATAGTATCATTTGTAGGATCATATCTACTATTTACAGGATATCATGGTATAAAAATTACATTTAGTGATTTAGGAATTGAGAAATGGTGGATTAAAAAAGTAGTATCAATAGGAACACCGCTGACAATACAGCAATCATCTAATTCTCTAGGATTCACGATTATGATGAGTATAGTTAGCAGATTTGGATCAGTAGCTGTTTCTGCTTATGGTGTAGCCATTAGAATAATCGATGTATTATCAGCATTTACATGGGGGATAAATAGGGCATTATCAGTAATGGTTGGACAAAACCTTGGAGCAGAATACTATGATAGATCAAAGGCTATTGTTAAAAAAACAATGTGGTTAACGACTCTAATATTAGCAATAGGTTCAGTATTTATTTTCTTAACAAGAGATTTAACTGTTGCATTTTTTGTGCCTGAAAAAGATGTGATCATGGAGGGAAGCATGGTATTAGCTATATTTACATGGTCTATACCTTTCTTCGGATTATTCTTTCTAGGCGGAGCAGTTGCTGGAGGTTCTGGTCATACAAAGATCTTCGCTATAATATCAATTATTCGGCTATGGGTATTGAGAATTGGTCTTAGCTACTTATTAGCTCTAGTTATGGGATTGGGGACTATTGGTATATGGGTAGCGATGACTATAAGTAATATTGTTGCTGGATTACTAGCTCTACTATGGGTATTTAAGGGTAATTGGACTAAGAGAATTATTGATTAGAAAACTTATTATTCATATCTCAAAGCCACAGCAGGAGGAATTTTTGCGGCTCTATAAGCTGGAAAAATACTACCCACTATTCCAACCATGATAGTTAATATTATAGTTAAAGATACATTGAATACATTGATGTCTGGTTGAGCGTTGATTACAATTTTGCTTGTCCCACTAGAGATCACTAGTCCTCTCGATGCTAGAGCGTATGCCCCAACAACACCTAGTGTTATACCTATAACTGCGCCTATAAGACTCATAACTATTCCTTCAGCAATAATTAAGACGAGTACTTGGCCATCCGTAAATCCGAGAGCTTTCATAACACCTATTTCTCTAGTCCTCTCAATAACGGATGTTATCATAGTAGCTGCTACACCTGCAATTGCTACTGCAAAGGCTGCTAGGCTAGCAGAGAATGTCATGAAGTTAACAGCGTTTGATATTGATGAAGCTATTTGAGCAAAAGCCAGGAAAGATATGACATCTACGCTTCTACCATATATGTTTCTTATAGTGTTTGTTACATTATTGATCATGGAGGGATCCTTAACATATAAGAGAATCCCGGACCATTTCTTAACTCCTAAAAGCTTCTCAGCCCCATTCATGCTCATAAATATTGTTTTATCAGGATTTAATAATGCGGCTCCACCATATTTTTCTAATATAGCCGATATTGCGAGGCTTACATGTTTTATTTCCAGTTTACCTCCACTCTTTACCTTGACTACTCTTATGCTAATCACATCTCCTACTTTGTATACTTCTTTACCTTCATCATTGTATGCTATATCATGTCCAACAATACATTTACTTATTTCTGTAGATGAAGGTATTTCTCCCTCACCTATTTTTAGACTTGGTATTGCTTTGAAGAGGAAATCATAATCAACAGCGTAGATAAATACATCTTTCTCTTCGCCTCCAATCCTCATTGTTCCCTGTGTTGAATAGAATGGTGATGCATCCACTACTCCATTAATTGTTTTCAAAAGTTCTAGATCATCTCTTGTAACAGTATATTCTTCAGTAGACATCACCACCACAAGGTTTTGGCCGAACCCTTGTATTTGTTGAACAATGTAGCGTGAGTAACCACTAGTAACACTATTGATTGTAATTAGTGCTAATGGTCCAATAGCTATTCCAATAATTGTGAGAATAGCTCTTACTTTCTTTTCTGATAGTGTCTTCATCGCTAACCTAATAATGTCGCTGATAAACATTGTTATCAACCATTTTATCCCGACATTCCTATCTTTTTCTTCATATATTTATGTAGTACATAGAATATTGCTGATAAGAATACGCCTACCATAACAGTAACTATAATATAGTATATGGTATAATCTTGTTTTTCAGCTGTGGGAATAGGTGTTTTAGCTTCTTCAACTATTTGTACAGGTAGGCTAATCTCTTTCTCGTAGACCCCGTTATAGTCATCTCTATATCCTATGATCAATGTAATGTTATGTGTCGGAGGCTTCTCCATTTTAGTTTCAAGTCTAAATGCTGCTTGTGAAGCTGGGTCGATATCGCCTATAAATGATAGTGTTGAGTAGTTCTCATATATTAGTTTAACATATACGCTTCTAGCACTGGATACACCATAATTTATGATTAAGCCATTAACTACTAATTCTCCACTACTATATCTTACAGTAATGTCTGGAGAAATTTCTAAATCAATAAATGGAGCAACTCTAGCTGCAACTGTGGTGTTTAGGATATTAACGCTTCCACTAATATCTCTATATATTATGTTGGCTCTAAACGAGACTGTTAGAGAAGATACTGATGCTCCTCCATAGCTTATAGATACTGGATTATAGATTATCATGTATCTAATTGTTTTGTTTGTTTGGCTTAGAATTGTGCCTATGTATTTAATATTGTCTAGCGGTATAGCGTTCATGGATGCTGGTATAAGTAGTATGTAAGTATCATAAATAATGTTTTTACTTGGGTTATCGATGACTAAATCAATGTATCCAGTACCATTATCGAACACTATTAGAGGAGTTTTAGGTAGAATATCTATTTCTAATGGTTTACCTACAACTATGAAGGGTATTGATATATTGATTACATGTACACTGCCCCAGTGATCGATGAAGTTTATTGCTCCATGTATTTTGGAATAATAGGGTTTTGACAAGTTAAGGTTTAGTTTTAGTGTAAACGATAAATAATCTCCTAAGCCAGCCGATTGTCTCGAAGGCATTGATTGTTGTATAAGAAATGTAGCTAGTTGTTGTTGAAGATTCTGTGATGCCTGAATAGATGGTATTATTACTTGTGGCGTCACATTTACTAGTCTAGTGTCCGTTATTGAGTATGTTATATTCTCTGGTAGTACTCCAGTAAAGTATATGCCATTCATTGATGGTATCTCATTGTTTCTAATAATGAAGTAATAGGTTGCACCATGAATTACTAATGGGGGCTGGCCTCCGAGCCAACCATACTGTATAGTTGTTAATGCTTTTTCGGGATCCTTTACTTCTAATACTACTGGAATAATTATGGATTTCCTATATCCTCCATTATTTGCATACACATAATAATCAACAATGATTTTTGCATCATATATTCCTGGATCAATGTCTCCAACATCAAGTGTAAATGATGCAGTGAATGTTTGTAGAGATGGTATTGGTCCCTCAACATAGTATGTATCATCATATGTGTTGTGGGGTACTATATTGTTTGGAGGCAATATTTTCACTACTATTGAGCCTATACTGTATGGTTCGAGATTAGCTAGTGTAACTGTGTAAATTGTTTTCTCCGATCTAGGATATACAGGCCAATTATTATTCCAACCACTTGAAACCAAGTATATACTACTATTATTAATTTGTGCATTAAAGCTTGGCAGATCTAATTTTATATTATATTCTTTCTCTATGTTATTGTATGATCCATATATTCCTTGGAGATAACTAGTTTTAACAATAAACTCTTTCATTCCAGCAGATGTATTTTGTAGATCTAAATAAAATGTAACAGTACATGTTGAACCAACAGCTAGCGTGTTGCAAACTTGATCATTATTTAAAACTTTTATTGATTTATCCATGGGTATCAACTTTGATCTAAAAGCATATACTGTGTATTCACCTATGTTGAGAAATGTTAGTGTTAATGGTGCTTTCTTATCACCAGGATATATGGTGGAGGGAGTGGTTGTTCCCCAATAGCTTCTAATAAGCAGTATTCTAGAAACATATTTTGAAGGATCTTCTATTGTTATATTATAATAGATTGTTTGATCCTGTCTTACTAAAGCACCATTACTATCAATGATCATTTCAATATTCAGTTTTAACGTATAAGTTCCTGGTGTAATATTCCCTACTCTTAACATATATGATATTGTTGTGGAGGATCCACTTAGCAAATTATTTATGAACTGAGTATTAGAACCAATAACTTCTATTCCACTAGGAGATTCCAGTTCGGCTTTTAGGGAGCTAATTGTGTTTCTGAAATTGTTTAATAATACAAAACTAATGGCTTCACCATTACTGTTTGGTAGCAGAGGTGATGGTTGTCCTTGATAAGTTGTTCTCACACCCAATACTATCAAGGGTTTAAATGGTGAATTAATACTTAAAAATACTGTTATAGACTTATTAGCTTCATATACACCGTTCTCATGCTCCATGACTGCATTGATTGAGAGGTTAAATACTAGATGATCAGATTCAATATTATCGAGGTTTAAACCGTTGAATGTAACTGTGAATGCTTGGAGATAATTAATATTGTTATTTATAACTCTAATTATTTCTTTTTCACCATTAGGACCATATACCTTGTTTGGCAAGTATAGCTTGAAAATAACTTCGCGTATGGTATCTTGTGAGAAGCTTTGAAATGTTAAATATAATCCAACATTGTCAGCGGATGGAGATATAGTATCTGTTGTCCATCCCTTATCTATTAATGTAATGTTTAATGCTGGTTCGGATATAGTTAATATGATAACATATGTCTTGTTAAGCCAAGTTTGGCTTCCATCAATTGTTACCAGCATTGATTGTTTTAGTACAATATATGTTGTTCCAGTAATGTTGCTTGAGATATTTATAGCATTATAGTTAAGGCTGAAAATATCTCCGTATGTTAATGGGTTATTAACAATATATGTATCATAGTTATCACCGGTATTCTCCGAGGTTATTCCATTGGGATAATATATTACTGCATATATTTTATCAATAGTTGTATCGGTAACTACTTGCTCCAAAATATTAAGCGAAGCTCCTTTTTCTCCGGAATATGCTTTTCCTCCTCCCCAATGATAATTCAATATATTTATGGGGTCGATATATGGGTCGCTAACTTGTATTATTAATGTATAATTCATTACAATATTAGAATATGATCCATCATTATTTCTTAATAGGAGAAATAATGATAGCTTCGCAGTATAGTTTCCAGGTCTAGCATTATTTGATATGTCTATCGGGGAAAATGTTAGTGTAGTATAAGAATTGCTTGGAATTACTACATTATCAACCACTATTGATTGAGGATAGAAAATATCTTCTTCAAAACTCAATATTGCTACTCCATCAACCACGTCTGAGTAATCATTATTTACCATTATAACCCTCAGATCTTGATCAATCGAGCCTGGGTAAACCTTGTTATTACTCCAGTAGACATCGAATACATCTATTTTTGGAAGCGTATAGTTTAGTTTGACATAGAAGGTATTCGACCAGTTAACCCAGTAGGAAGCACCATTATCAACTATTAACCCATTGAACATTATCTCTACAATAATATGTGAAGCACTATTAATTATACTTATAGGGTCTGTTGTAAGGGTGAAGGTGTCTCCATAGTTGATTGGACCTCTAATCACTACTACCTCGGTATTGGAGCCATTCATAAAATACCCGTTATTAATAGTTACTTTTGCCACTAATGTATCAATAGTTGATGCATCAATGCTTTGCATTAACACGTAGAATCTTGTATTCCTACTGCCTGGTAATGGATGGTTTGTTGATAATCCATAATCTAGTATGGAGTAGTTATATGGAGGAGCTCTCTCAATAGTTATGTTGAATTGGAACATAATATTATCATTATATACTACTCCATCACTAGTTATCATTTGTGCAGAAATATTTAGGTAGCCAACATATTTTCCTGGCCTAGCATTAGGTGATATTGCTAGATTATTTAGTGATATAGTGAATACTTGATTTGGAGGAATATTTGATATAGATGTTCTCGGATTATTTATTTCAATAAAGCTTGGTAATTCAACTTTTACATCAGCATACCTAATTGTAGAATTACCAGTGTTTTCAAGCTCTATAACCAAGGTTACGGGGTTAGCACCCGGATACCCGTATGGTGTAAAATAGGAGTCTCTAAACGATATAGATAAGCGAGGATATGGTTTTACTTCAACAACGACTACATGTTGCTCCGACATTAATGTATTGTTGAATGTATAAGTTATATTTATGTTAAACGAGTATGTTCCTGGAGAAACATTTTTATCTACATCTACGCCGAATTGAAACCTAACCATTTCGCCTGGCGAAACCTTCTCAACAATGTTCCCATCAAAATCTCTAGCAATACTACAACTACTAGTAACTACGGAAAATCCTTCTGGAAGATCGATGCATGAATAAATATTTGAAGCATTAATCGTTGAATTAGAATAATACATAGCATCTACGAGCAAGACAGCGTTTCTACTTCCTGGGTAAACATCTCCGCCCGTGGATGATCTAAATTTTACGTTTTTAATTTCAAAATAACTATATAGACTGTTAGTAGTGTTTCCGATATGAAATATAGGATACATTGAGAGAAATATCGATATTAGTATAATAATTGAAATAAGTCTGAACACTAATTTCATTTTTATCCCGCCTAATATTTCTTTACTATCTTATTGTATCGGTAATGATATATTCTATATCAAGTTAATTAATTTCTCACTTTACAGTTTGAATAATACATTTTTCAGGCATGGGTTTTTCTTCGCCTACGATTATTCCATCTCTTAAAATATATATTTTCTGTGTACAATTAGCTACTTCGGGATCATGTGTTACCACTATGATTGTTTGTCCTCTACTATTAAGATCTATAAATGTTTTAACAATTGACTTAGCTGATTTTCTATCTAGGTTTCCAGTGGGTTCATCCGCTAATATTATCTCTGGATCACCTACTAGTGCTCTAGCAATAGCTACTCTCTGTTGTTGTCCACCGCTAAGCTGGTTTGGATGTTTAGGTAGCCATGATAGATCTCCACCAGCCATTAATAATGCTTTTTTAACTTTTTCTATTCTTTTTTTCCTAGGGATCTTCCTAACGATTAAAGGTAACTCGATATTTTCGAGAACTGTTAATCTATTAATGAGGTTAAATGTTTGAAATACAAAACCTATTTTCATATTACGTATGCGAGCTAGTTGTTTTGATTTTAGTTTTGAAACATCTACGCCGTCTATTAGTATTTTTCCTTCAGTGGGGTGGTCTAGTAATCCAATCATGTTTAGTAGGGTTGTTTTACCTGAACCGCTTGGACCCATTATTGATACAAATTCTCCCCCGTATACGGTTAAATTTACTCCTCTCAGACCCCACGTGACTACTTCTCCTACTCTATATAGTTTTTTGACCCCGACTAATTCGATAATCTTCTTCATTTGAATACATCACTTCTAAATCTATCCCTTAATAATGCCTAGCTTCAATAAGCCAATGAATCTTTTACCGTTTAAGAACTTTGTTTTCACTCCTCTATCCGAAAGTATTTTGTCTACTTCTTCTTCACTCATTTTTCTTGGGTCATATATTTTTGATCCTAAAATAAAGTTGCATGTATATGTGAAGCTTGGAATCCACACCCAGTACTCCACTACTTGAGGAAATACCTTGGACAAATTATTATATACATAATCATATGCTTCTCTATAATAGAAACTATTACCCGCTTGAGTAACTACTACTCCATCCTCTCTAAGTATTCTATGTATTTCTCGGTAAAACTTTTCGGAATACAATGGTTTAGCTGCTTCTCCTGCGTATGGATCTGTTAGATCAAGAATTACTACGTCGTAGTAGTTATCCGGAGATTCTCTAACATATTTTTGCCCATCCATTATGATTACTTTTGCTCTCTTATCGTAGAAGCTTCCCTGATGCATATATTCGAGATATTTTTTCGAGAACTCAACAACTTTCTCATCAATATCCACCATTACAGCTTCCTCAACAGTTTTATGTTTAAGTACTTCTCTAAGAGTTGCCCCCTCTCCTCCTCCTATGATTAATACTTTTCTGGGATTTGGATGTAGAACCATAGCTGGGTGCACTAATGATTCGTGATAAATATATTCGTCTCTCTCAGTACTCTGAATAAGATTATCTATGATTAATGCTCTTCCAAAATCTTCTATTTCTGCAAGCATTATTTCTTGGTAAGGAGTCTTTTCTGTTACAAATATTTTTTTGGCTTTGAACAAAGACGCTAGCTTAGGGCTAGTAGGCTCTATAACATATATTCCGCCAATAATGTAGTCTTCCATAATATCCACCCATGATACATGTTTTACATATTTTATTCTCATTACTGAACATATTATTAATATCCTTGCTAGAAAATAATGTATGGGTTTATGGAGGGTTTGCTGTGGACGAAAATGAGCTTGTAAATAAATTAAGTGATGCTCTCGGTATTGAATACGAGAAACTCTCAAAACATATAGGTAGATCCATTAGATTAATGAAGTATGGCGAACTAAACTATGTTGTCTTCAGAAGGGATCTTCTAGGATACCGTGAAGGAACAACAATCCTACTTGGAGAAGAGCCATTAATAGTTCACGGATACCCTAGTATTCAAAGACTAGCATTTATTGAAGGAGTATCTAAACACATGATAGATAATGTCGTTGTAGAGGAGAAAATGAACGGCTATAATGTCAGAGTAGTTTATTACATGAACAACATATATGCGATCACACGTGGGGGATATATTTGTCCATATACAACAGCTAGAATAAGAAAACTATACTCTAAAAACATTAAGTTAGCATATCAAGAATACCCAGACACAATTTTAGTGGGTGAAGTAGTTGGAACAGAAAATCCCTATGTAATATATGATTATCCCGAAGCTAGAGGATTCGATTACTTCATATTTGATACTATGAAAAAAGATAAATTACAGCCACTGAGAATTAGGGATGAAATCGCCGAGAAGTATAGTTTGAAAACGGTTAGAATACTAGATATTATTAATAAAAGGGATATTGATAGGTTAAAAACAATTATTAACAGGCTAGAGAAGGAAAGAAGAGAAGGAGTAGTATTGAAAGACCCCTATCAACGTGTTCCACCTCTAAAATATACTACCATATATATTAATATCAGAGATATCTGGGAAGGGATGAGGTACCCATTTGATGAAGGAAGAGGATATCTATTTTCTAGAATAGTAAGGCTAATAGCGCAAGGATATGAATATGACTGGAATAATACTGAGCTAGATAGAATAGCGTTAAAACTGGGAAGAGCAATTCTAGAACCTGCAATTAATTCTTTGAAGAAGAGAGCTAATGGAGAAATTATTGCATCAAAATATACATTAGTGTTTCCCTCAGA
Source organism: Staphylothermus marinus F1 (assembly GCF_000015945.1). Lineage (NCBI taxonomy): Archaea > Thermoproteati > Thermoproteota > Thermoprotei > Desulfurococcales > Desulfurococcaceae > Staphylothermus > Staphylothermus marinus. The sequence goes on along the minus strand of NC_009033.1, from coordinate 1,405,089 downwards.
AGATGATCTCTCAAAATATATAGAGTACGCAGAATCTATAGGAATGGACTTCATATTCAGAGTTGTTGAGAAACGAGAAGATGGATGCATAGTTGTTGAATTATTCAAGATGAAGGAAACACATAATATATATACGAAAATGCTTAAAACTGGTTATTCACCTCTCGACTAATCCAGGGTGTTTATATATGGTTGTCTACGAGGTAAGAGGAGAAAAAATAAAACTAGCCATAGATCATAAGAAGAAAATATATGCAACATTCATTATTGAATCCTACGAAGACGCCGAGGAATATGTATACATTGATCCAGAGGAGATATTGAAGCTGGCAGATCAGATTAAGAACTTGAAAGATAAACACTATAAAGCAGCGAGAGATAAAGAAATAGATCATATAGCCTATAATATATTAGAAGCCATCCCAGTTGAGGAATAAGAGAAATATATTTGTAGACAATAACATTATTCAGTAAAAGAATTAATCTTAAAACATAAATATATGGGTCTATGGTGTACTTTCATGAGTAAAATAGAAATAATAGATATCGACAGTGGTAAACCAAAATTATCAATTGGTAAGAGAAAATATGCCCTTGAAGAAGTGGATGAAACACATTATCAAGTCATAGTATCATATAGAACATTATCCAGATATGCATTCCAAGACTTACCAGCCCCTGAAACTCTTAGAGGAAACATACTAATAGAATTCCTACCATTCACTAAGAAGAGTGGTGAATACACATATGAATCTAAAGGATTGAGATTCTTTGACGAAGCAAGTGTTTGGCGAGACAGTGAACGAGGCCATGTTTACTTAGAACACACAATTTATACTTCCAATTACGCTTTTAATGCATGGATTCCAATTGATCTATACACCTTTATAATAGTTAAAATAGCCAAGGAACTTGGTTTTGAAGCAGAAGTTTATCGCGATGAAGCTAATATTGTGGTTGAAATAGAAAAATCATATCCTTTAGATACACCTATAAGAATAGCACTACTTGAGATTAAAGAAATCGATAGAAATGTGGATCGCACAATGGATAAGATATTATCAAAAATACAGAAAAACGATATAAAGATCTTGTCTAGGGAACTAAATACTTCAATAGAAGAAATTCTAAACATATTAAAGATGCCGGAGGAAAAACTTTCAACCATTCCATAAATATTTTATTTATTAGAATCAGTCATTGGCCCGATATTCTGAAAGTTGATGAGCGAGGCCTCAGATGACTCCCTAGTTAAGGGATGATGTAGCCTAGATCATACTAGGTGTTCCATATTGGAAGTATATGTGGGTACTTCCGGCTGGATGTATGATTGGAATGAACTAGGTAGTTTCGACTGGTATGTAAAATATAGCGGGCTTAATGCTGTAGAGTTGAATGCTAGTTTCTACAGGTTTCCCTTTAGAAACCAAGTTCTTTCCTGGAGCCGTAAAGGTAGAAATCTTAGATGGAGTATTAAGGTTCATAGAAGTATTACGCATTATAGAAGACTCTCCGAATCAGCTCTTAGTATTTGGAAGAAATTCTATGATTTATTTTCTCCCCTAGATAAATATGTTGATTTCTATCTTTTCCAGATGCCTCCCAACTTCGTATATAAAGATAGAAATATGGATAAGATTAAGAAGTTTTATGAAGAATCAGGTCTCGAGGAAAGATTTGCATTAGAGATAAGGCATCATTCATGGTTTAATGAAGCATTCATAAATTGGTGTTCGAAACTGGGTCTTACTCTTGTCTCTATCGATGCACCTATTGGGACATGGGTTGTGAATACTAATGGAATAATCTATCTCAGAATCCATGGTAGAGAATACTGGTATGCATATGATTATAATCGGGAAGAACTTGAAGAGCTTGTTGAGAAAATGATTAAGTTAAAACCATACAAAATATATGTGTTCTTCAATAATGATCATTGGATGCTAAGTAATGCTAGATTAATGAAGCAAATACTTGAGGAACAAATACGAAGATAAATCATGGTGTATAGATGACTTGGTAATACACCCACATATACCATCTATTAATGATATCCTTCGGGACATATATATTGAACCAAGCATTATTTCTAAAAAATTAGCAAGCAAATATGGATACTTACCATATATGGTTGAAAGATATATTAAGATCCTTGGATTCAAGGATACAGTAGATCTTCTAAATGCGTTCGAGAAACCTTTAAAACCAGTAGTTAGAACCAATACATTACTAATAGATGAGGATACACTATATGAGAGGCTCGAACAACTAGGGTTTAAGCTTGAAAGAATAAAATGGAGTAGAGAATCTTATAGAGTAATATCAGCTCCTAAATCACCAAGCATAGGCGCTACACACGAGTATTTGAAAGGATACTATTATGTTCATCGAGACTCAGCTAGTCTTGTACCAGTAAAGTTGCTAATGCATGAATTTGAAGGAGATGTTCTAGATGCATGTGCTGCTCCTGGAGGAAAAGCAACATATATAGCGCAAATACTCAATAACAAATATGAAGTCCTTGCAAACGATCTAGTACTTTATCGTTTAAAATCATTAATAGGACATATTGCTCGGATGAGAATAAAAAACATAGTTGTTACATGGTCTGATGCTAGAAAACTACCTATCCTTATCGATAAACGCTATGATAGAGTATTGCTCGATGTTCCATGTAGTGGGGAAGGAACAATAATGTTTGATCAAGGACGTAAAACTAGGACATCCCTGAAAGACTTAGCGAGAATAGTTAGGAGAGAAATCGAGATCTTATTATCCGGCATAGACATGCTAACAAAAAACGGTGTACTAGCATATGTTACTTGTAGCATAGCTCCTGAGGAAAACGAGTATGTTGTGGCAAAGGTGTTAGAGATGAGAGACGATATAGAAATCGTTAAGCCTCCGGTGAAATTGTTTGATTGGAGTCCTTGGCTTAAAAGTTATCTAGGAATTAATTTCCCCAACGAATTTAAGTACTGTATTAGGATCTGGCCCCATATTCATAGCATGATAGGTTTAACCACGTGCTTGTTAAGGAGGATTAAATAGTGAGTATTAAACATAAATTGAAAATATCATTTGGCAAGCTTAGTAGAAAACATAAAGATTCATTGTTTTCTTATGTAAGAAACATTTTAGGAGTTGATCCTATAAAGTATCTTAGCAATGATCTCTACTATGTTTGTCTAAATAGGAATTGCTTCATCAGTAATGGTGCAGGCAAATATTATAGGCTTACAATGCTTTACAAAGGAGTTTGGATAGGAGTAATTATAGATAATAAACCGTATTTATCGCCAGAAATATATGAGAAAATATACCATGATATAGGAACTTACCGGGCAGCAATAATTGTTGGAGAGAAAGGCGTTAAAAACTTTCTATATGGAAACGATGTTTTAGAGCAGAGTATTATTGCGGAATATCCGCCTCTTGATCAACCGGTCGCAGTAATTGATAACTTGGATGGAAAAGTTATTGGAGTAGCTAAGAGATGGGATGTTAGAGGAAAAATTTATCGAAACATATATGATCTAGGAATTTTCCTTAGAATCTGGGGATAAATATTATGATAAAATCATATACGTCTAGATGAATTAAGATCGCCTTCAACACATAAATTATGCTAGTTCTCTATTTTATTCTCATTCTTTTCAATAAACTTGTTAATACTAGAGGTGTTACAATGCTAGTAACATATATGACAAATATAGTTGCAGCAATCATCGAGTCAGTAACCACACCATATCCTTTTCCTAGGGCAGATACTACAAGTGCAACTTCAGCTCTAGGCAACATTCCGATACCGATGAATAATGAACCTTTCCAGTCAAATTTGCTAAGCTTAGCTGTTAATCCACATCCCAGAATTTTGCCGGCAAATGCAACTATAAGTACTATACCTATAAAACCTAGATATTCTACGTGAATAATATATGGTTTAATATCTATTGATGCAGCAGATAATACGAAGAATATGGATGCAAATATATCAGGTATTAAACTAAATCTACGAATAACATTCTCAACCCCCCTAACCTCACTAAAGGCTAAACCAACAAGATATGCTCCGACAACAAGGCTTAAATTAAATTTTACACTAGCCCATGCAATAATGAGAGTTAATCCTAACAGGAAAGCGATTATTGAATCTTCTAAGTGACTTATATGTTTCAGCAACCCCCAGATCACTCTAGAGCTTTTATGGAGTAAGAATAATGTGATAATATAGAACGATATTGCAATAATAGCTGTTAATGCTAGTTCTTCTATTCTTGTAAATCCTGTTGTTACCATGGCTATTGCTAAGCCAAACACTATTAAACCACCCACATCGTCGAGAACTGCTGCTCCTAGAATTACTGTGAAATACCTTGTTCCAAGCGCTCCCACATCCGTTAATGTCTTGACAGTTAATCCAACACTTGTAGCTGTTAATATTGTTCCAAGAAAAATGCTTTGATTACTGTTTAACCCGGCAAAAATACCTGCAAAATACCCTAATATAAAAGAACCAATAATACCGCCGGCTGCGACGAGTAAACTACTCTTTATACTACTCATAAATTGTGTAAACTTTGTTTCTAATCCTGCTAGAAATAATAAGCTTATGATCCCTATCCATTTTATAGCATCTAAGTAATCAATAATTTCCGGGGTAAGTAAGCCGAGAACGGAGGGGCCTAATATAATACCTGCCAAAATATCTCCTAGAACAGGAGGATAACCATAATAACTAATCAGCTCTTCCAAGACCTTTGCAACAATTATTATAATAGATAAAACCAGCAATAATTCTGCTGCAACTTCTTCAGCTATCACCTTTCATCATCGTAGTCAATGGTTTTCTCAATATTATTTAAAATGCTATCAATATCTACAAAAATGATATTCTTCCGCTCAAGCTCTTTACTGGTAAAGATTATTCTTTTCCATCCATTGGATTTTGCGAACTCTTCTATGATTTTTATTATCACGAAAACTTTAACAGCAATCTTATATTCGTTCCTAAATACCTTGCTTGGATCACTATTCCTTATTTTCTCGAGATATCTAGTAATCCATGGACATGCACCACTTACTCTCAACGTATTATCATCAATACCTATTATTAAGGGGAACATTTTGCAGGAATATGGTTTCTTACCATGTATTGTGCATATACCTTTCTCTGATAGAAACGGGCACTTACCGTTAATTATCCATCGATAAAATACAACTGCATATATATTATTGTCTATTTCATAGCCCAGATAGGGTTTAAACACTAATTTCCTATCATATCTTTTACCTAATTCGAGAAGAGTTCTCTTTTCCCAAGGGAAAACTAGGGGCGAATCATTTATATGTTGAAAATTACAGCATATATCCCCGCACAACATGCATTTGAATTCCAGCATTTCTTTATGCCACAACCTAGAAACCTAGTTGAGTAGTATATAGTCTGAGCAGATCTGATACATCAAATTGTTTCGGCAATTTAATGTAGAATCTAGATATAAGTTCTGTATAATATTTTATTATTTGATCATTAACTATCCTAATAGGATCATCAGGGATTTCATTATGATATAAAGAATGCAGGATTTCTATAATTGGGTGATATATTGATTTAAGCATGTTTTCAGCAAGATTAAAAGCATCAATAATTAATGTTTTCCCCTTACATTTTGTTGCAAACAATAAATAGCCTGCTTTATACGATAACATCTTATTTGTTGAGACAAAACATACCTTGTTATTCTTTTCCCAACACTTATGTTCTTTTTTCAACATATATTTCCATTTCTTCTTTAGAAATCCGTCACCGATTCCCTCAAATATCCTCCCCAAATTCTTGTATTTAGTTATAAATAACCCGTTTAACTCACTATATTTAGGCATATACATTCCTAGATCCCAACTACTCAGTTCCTCGATTCCTGTATGATCTACTCTATAAATGTAACCTACTATGTATCTTTCAGATTTGTTTTCTAGCTCTACAATTATGTTGGAGAACCCATAAATTATATCTATATTTGGTAACATGTTTTCTCTAAATAGCATATTAAATATCTTAGCCGTATTATTGCCGACATAATATGGGATACGCCCTGAACATACGAGGAAATCGCCTAATACGCTATCCATTTTCACACCTAGTTAATAAACAATATTAAGACATAAGTAATAAATGATTATTCATAGGCGGAGCCCTCGCCCGCCGGAGGCTCCCGCGATAGGGAGAGCTATGATGGCGGGTTCCGTCGGGCGGCATATATGTTTTAATTGTTGTTGGTTTGGTGGGTTTATTGCCTAGGAGATACCGTGTTGAAACATATAGTGGTGACATAATAGTTGCTGAAATAATTGATAGTGATAAACAGGAAATCATCGTTAAGTTGCCGGGCTTAGAGGGGGAGATAAAGGCTAGAATAAAGAAGATAGTTGATGAAAACACTATTCTCGTAGAAATAGATAATAAAATATATAGGGTGTATATGAGTAGTGATGGAGTTTTAATAGATGATGAAGTGTCTCTAATCAATAGAATAATTGAATTAATACCTATAGGATTAAAATCAAGCTATTCAGAGAAGAAGACAACAACTATTACTAGGAAGGGAGAAATAAGAGCTCCTTTATCTGGTAAAGTTATTGATATAAAAGTTAAACCTGGAGACAAAGTATCGTTTGGAGACGTTATAGCTTTAATGGAGTCTATGAAAATGGTTACTGAGATCAAAAGTGATGTAGACGGCATTGTTGAGGAGGTATTAGTGGAGAAAGGTAAAGCTGTAAATAAAGGTACGTTAATTATGCGTATAAAGCCGTTGAAGAATAAATAAAAACATATGTTACAAGGGTATGTTCCCATGTTTCCTAGGTACTATATGAAGCATTTCTTCTTTCTTAGCCTTCAAAGCTTCTAATGCTTTATAGATTTTTAACCTAGTTAATGCCGGATCTATAATGTCATCAACATATCCTAGCTCAGCCGCTCTGTATGGATTAGCAAATATTTTCCTATACTCAACAAGTTTTTTCTCCAAATATTCTTTTGGATTAGGTTGTTTAGCGGCTTCTTTTCTATAAAGTATTCGTACAGCTCCCTCTGGACCCATAACAGCTATCTCTGCAGTTGGCCAAGCATATACTATGTCTGCGCCAAGAGATCTACTGCCCATAGCTATGTATGCACCACCATATGCTTTTCTCATTATTACAGTAATAATTGGGACTGTTGCTTCAGCATATGCATATAGGATCTTGGCTCCATGCCTTATTATACCTCCATGTTCTTGGTCTATTCCAGGCATGAACCCTGGAGTATCAACAAATGTTATCACCGGGATATTGAATGAGTCGCAGAACCTTACAAATCTAGCAATTTTATTAGAGGCATCTATATCTATGACTCCAGCATTAACCATTGGTTGATTAGCAACTATTCCAACAGTATGTCCACCTATTCTCCCAAAACCTACAACAGCTGAACGAGCATAGTCTCGATGTACCTCTAAGAAATCACCATCATCCACTATTCTCATAATAACTTCTCTTACATCGAATGGTTTCATAGGATCTGTTGGCACGATTTCGTATAGCTCATCTATTCTTCTATCAATAGGATCGCTTGTCTTCACATATGGTGGATCCTCGTCGAAGCTGTTTGGCAAATAAGACAATAACTTCCTAGTGAGCTGGAAAGCACTATCTTCATCATCAGTTACAAAATGTGCAACACCACTTGTAGCAGAGTGTATATGTGCGCCTCCAAGCTCTGTAAATGTTGTTTCCACGCCTGTCGCTGCTTTAACAACTTCTGGACCAGTAATGAACATGAAAGCATTCTTAACCATTATTATGAAATCAGTTAATGCTGGACTATAAGATGCTGCTCCAGCACATGGTCCAAGTATTAAGCTTATTTGAGGAATAACCCCACTAGCTTTAACGTTTGCAGCAAATATTCGTCCACTACCATGTAGTGATGCTACACCCTCCTGTATTCTTGCACCCCCAGAATCATATAATCCGATCACGGGAGCTCCTGTTTCGATCGCCATATTAATTATTCTAACAATTTTGTCTGCGTGTGACTCACCAATGCTTCCCCCCATTACTGAGAAATCCTGTGCATAAATATATACAAGTCTCCCATCTATCCTACCATAACCAACAACTACGCCGTCTCCATAATATTTAATCTTATCCAGCCCGAAATATGTGGAGCGATGAATTCTCATCCATTGAAGCTCTTCGAAAGATCCCGGATCAAGAAGTTTCTGTATCCTGTCTCTAACCCATAATTTCCCTTTTTCCCTCTGTTTTTCTATTTTCTCTACTCCTCCACCAAGTATTGATTTTTCACGGTATTTTTTAACTTCCTCCATCAAGTCTCTGATATCTTTTTTATTCAATTTCTAACAACACCTTATAAAGTATAAGTGATTAAGAGATATCTGTGAATTACTGAGTTCTCATGATTAATAAAAATAACTATTATATTACGTTCTCTTTAATACAGTAACAGTAGTATATGTTCCTACTCCACCAATATTTTGGGTAGCAGCTATTTCTGGATCACTTGCTTTATAACCTGGAAAGTCCCCTCGCAACTGCATAGTAGCTTCAACTATTTGATAAACACCTGTAGCTCCTACAGGGTGTCCGCGAGCTTTTAATCCACCACTAAAGTTCACCTCTGGTTTATCGCCTTTACCGAATCTTCCTTCTTTCCATAGTTTTGGAGCTTCACCTTTCGGAGCGAAGCCCATATCTTCTAATGCGAGGTATCCGGTGATATGAAAAGCATCATGTACTTCTACATAGTCTATATCTTTTGCCCTAATACCAGCCATTTTATATGCTTCTCTACTAGCTTTGATCGTTGATTCTAATGCTAACAAGTTGTTTCTAGAGCCTAGATCAACAGAGTCGGTTGCCAATGCAACTCCTTTAACTTCCACCAAGACGTCCCTACCCATAGCTTTGGCTATTTCTCTAGCTCTTTCCTCTCCCCTGACAAGAATAGCTACCGCTGCACCGTCACCTATTGGTGAGCAATCAAATAGATGCAGAGGATCAGCAACCACGGGACTTTTCAGTATGGCTTCTAAAGTCGTCTTTCTAGGTAATTGTGCATAAGGATTATACGAGGCATACTCATGCATTCGCAGAGCCCAATAAGCTAGATCTTCACGGGTATAGTTAAACTTGTTCATGTATAGCCGAGCAATCATAGCATTTAACCCTGTAAAGCTTACACCATAAAACAATTCATACTCTGCATCAGCTGCCTGCGCCAATGCTTTAGTGACCGCAGAAGTCAAGTTTTCAGTTAATTTCTCCAAACCACCAACAGCAACAACATCAGCTAAGCCTGATTTGACTAAGCTATAGCCAGCATAGAATGCAGCACCACCACTACCACATGCCGCTTCAACTTTAAAAGCTGGAACACCTCTGAGACCGCCATAATCTGCTAGAAGTGCGCCAAGACTGTCCTGCTCCATTAACACGCTAGAAGTCATATTTCCAACTACAAGTGCTTTCGGTTTTAGCCCACCAGCATCATCGATTGCTTTCGATAATGCTTCAACAAATAATTCTCTACCACTACGCTCATAGAATCTGCCAATCTTAGTCATACCTACGCCTACAATATAGATCTTATCCAAACTTCTCACCTAGGATACGATGAATCCAAAATTACTCGATTTATTCAACATTTATTTCTCTATTAGCCGTTTCCCTTAAAACATTATTTCGCAACACATAATGATTATGAGGTGATGTTTTTTGGGAGTTAATGTTTTAACGAATAGATTAATCAAATACGTCGTAAGAAGAGCTGTGGGATTGCCTGCTGACGACCTAGAACTTCAAAGAATAGTGGGTTCATCAAGATACATTATTATGCGAAAAGCTGTTGGAGAAGTGGCTTCAACTATTGTAACTGAGAAAAATGGGCATTTAAGATGCGGTATATGTTTAAGAGGACCATTTACGAGGAAAGGCCTCTATCTTCACTTAATACGGGTTCATGGTAATGAAATACTATCGATGATAGAGAAGAAATATGAGGAGATCTCGAAAGTATATAAAGACAATGTTTGGTATTAAATTCGACATAGTTTACGCAATCTCAGTAGTAGTTATTTGAAAATACCTTTATGAACTATTATTAACGAATTGATAATCAATCATTTCTAAGACTACATATGTTAGCAAGTGTTTCTCCTCTATTTCCTGCGTAGATTTAGCTGATTGGACAGCATAATCACCTTTTCTAACTCTTTCTATAACTACTGTTGGAAGAATGTAGAATGCTGCATTTCTTATATGGTCTAACCCTTTACCCAAGCTAGCTGTTAAGTCTATTCTTAACCATCCCCAAGGAGGAATGTATGCTACAACCCATCCATGTCCTCCTCCACCTTTAAATACATAGATGAAATATCCGTTGGCTTCGGTTCCCTTATAGTAGTAGTTCTTTGATATATATACAAATCCTATTTCAAGATAACTAGGTATTTTGAAAGCACGGAGAACAGTGATTAATAGATTGGATTGATCATCACAATCTCCAGCTCCCTCAACGAGAACCTCCCATGGATGTCTGGGCGGTATTCGGGTAGAGTAAATAATGTTTTTATCGAACCAACTCATTATGTTTAGAACTAAAGATAAAGGCTTATTCTTATCAATGGTTTGATTAAAGTATTTTAGTAATAGTTGTATTAATGGATTAGTATAATTCCATAACTTTGTCGACTCTGTATTGTTTATTAATAGTTCTTGAGGAATATCCCTCCATGTACCAGCTTTTTCTATAAGGAAACTTGTATTATAAGTGTTGAAATCAACTATCGCTAATACACGATCCTTACGATTAATTGAAACATTATATTCTACCCCTACGGAAATTGTATCGTTAGGTTTAAGCGTTGAATTAGCCAGAGGTGTTTCAATAATTAAGGATGCTGTATCTTCTGTCCCGGTAATGTGATAACTGCTAATATTACTGTCAACATATGCCTTTGCACCAATTACTCGCTGATCAGAAAGATTTAATGGGTAATCGAATACGAAGAGATCAGTTTCATTTAAATAAATAGGTTCTTTCCCTAAATTTGTTATATTACCATATATTTTGACTCCAACAATATAGTTTTCTAAGTCGAGTCTATAATTATTTGAAAAACTATAATTACTGAACAGTCCCTGAGAAGTATATATGTTGTTCAGTATCACTATTATCATGAATATTGCAATTATTTTTATTACTGCATTCATAAATCTAGTCATCTCACAAAACAGTCCATTCCTATATAACCTATTCTCAATAAACCTCTCTAATTACTGTTTTCCCTTAATCTTCTTCTCTATTACGTCGTGGAAGAAGTACCAAGCAGCAAATACTCCGATCATTAATCCTATACCTAAACTTATCCCAAATGCGAGAGCGTTTTTTACTTCATTGGATAATGTAGTTACATCTAATACTAAAGCTAGCGAGATAAATAATATCAATAGGAACATGAAACCTCGCAGTTTAGCTTCCATTCTTATTCGTTCTATAATTGTTTCAAGCATTAGAAACATAAATATTGTAACAAAAATTACGCTAGCAATTCTCCCTATGAATAATACTATATAGGTGATTAGAGGTATATTGCTTGGGTAGAGAAGTGCAACAATAGAATAAATTGCTAGTAATACTATACCTATATTTATTAGTAAAATAATAATTGACGATAATCTGATCCTATATTCCTGCAAAGGCTTAAACCACGCATCTATATTAACTAGTTTAAATAATGCTTGAACTATTCTGGTTAGAATAAATGCTATTAGAGAATAAATTGCTATGATAACAAGCGTTATTGCAATAGCTGGGAGAGCCTCAACTAGGTCTCGGAGTGCAAGTTTTAAAGCATCCCATAATATCTCAGTTCCCGTAACATTGGTGGTTGTTTGATTGTTTAATATTATAGAGTGTATTATGGTCATCATTAAATCCCTCCACTAATAATGATTATGTAATAGATCATCTTGTAAATAAGGTATAGTAGAAGCAATGCAGAAAGTAGAATAATTATTTTTAAGACTAATTTAGCAGTACTAGCTAGGCTATACATTATTATACTATATCCAAAAATCGATGTATGATATAGTATCCTCGAATATATTCTTGTATAAGGCGACTTAACTATGGAGAGTTCTGGAAGAGCAAATATCGCAATTGACAAACCTATTAGACTATATATTGCTGACAAGATAAATACATATGAATAATTTAATCCTACAAAATATCCTGTAATACCAGCAATGGTTAATGCAAGATATGATGCTGCCGGAAGCATTATACCGGCACGATATACACCTAGTTTTCTAATCAAACTAGCATATGAGAAGCTTGCATAGAAGTTTGCTCCAACATTTGCGAAACCTAATAATACAGCATATAATAGATGGAATGTGGGTATGGTTGTATAACTTACTAGTATAGGAATTAATCCAATAATAATCATGGCTGATCTATATGTTTTTAAGCTTTTATTTGTCCAGTAAATACTGGATATTATACTGGTCAATGTCTGCGTTAAACCAATAACTGCTACATAATAGTCTGGAACACCAAAAACATTTAACAAGTAGGGTATCCAAGCAATGTTAAGAAGTGATATAGAAGCTAAATACATAGTTATTAACAAGAATATATTTGATACTCTTATTTCAACTTCAACATCAGTTTTCAAAACAGTAGTTTGGAGCACCGGTATCTCAGGTATAAAAATCATCAATATAGGAGAAAACATTCCAATAATAAATGCAACCGAATATAGAAACATAAACTTCATTATACCACTATAAAGCATTAATACGGTTACATTTATAAACTGTGATATAATAGTTGCTATCCCTCCAAAAGCTCCTCTAAACGATGTTACTCTTCTATAATCTTTTTCATCGAATAGTGAAAGCATTGATATGTTTAAAAATATACTAGATGCCAGAGGTGCGGCAAGAGCTAATCCATATATAATAGGTAGAAGATCTCTAAATGGTGATAGAAAATAAATAAGGACCCACATTACTCTCTCAATTGTTAAAGCAGAGATTATTTTTGTTTTAGAAATCTTTATCCGTGGCATATTGTATAAGGAAATAGCAATTAATAATGCTAAGAATCCTCCCATGGCATTTAAAAACAATAAGTCCTTTAATTGATATCCTAATCTAACAAGAAATATTGGTGTTATACCACGTGTTATAGATACATAAAACGAGCCGAAAAAAGCCTCAAATATAAATAATAACTGTACGAGGCTTAGCCCTTTACTTAATTCTTTGATCGTCGCTATAGATTTCATTATCAATATCCTCTTCTTAAGGATATTGATATAGTTTATGGATTCTTCCTAATCATGATTAACATAGTTTGGTTTAATCAATATAATTTATATGTTTATTTAAAGAATAATGAATAAAGGTTTAAAAATATTAACAAGGAAATATGTCATAAAAAATTATTTGTTAACGTAAAATATATGTGTATCTATCTTAAGCGAATCTTACTAGGCCAGCATGAGATAGACTATGTAGAGATAGAACTAGTGGCTCTATAACTTCTGATTGTTCTACTTTTATATCGTTACTCATTCTTTCAAGGATCTCGTTAACAGTATGTTCTCCATCGCATAGTAGCCATACATAATATGCTAATGCTGATAGCTCATATACTTCCTTCTCGGATTTGGCGACATAGAATTTCTCGTCTTCTTCGCCTAGGAAAACTCCTTGCCTAAGAGGTTTCAACGTTTTTATTTCATTAAACATTTCATTAGCGTTTATTTGTTCTTTATGTTGCTCATTTGAGTTCTCTGCACACATATTGGATCCTCCTCCTACTTGCTATTTTCGCCTATAGGTTCCTCTTCCTTGTCTATAAAATCCTTGTTTACGAGCGCCAAATGCTCTGTTTCTGTATGTATCGGGTGCTGTTGGTTGGTCTTCGGGTATTTCTTCAGCTGAAGGAACCTCTTTATCATCTACTTCGTTTACTTCGGTGCTCCTCCCAATATTGATCTGGACTTTTCCGCGGTAACTGGTTGTCCAAGCACCTTTTATATCTACAACTTTGCCTTCTTCCAGTGTTCCTGCTTTACTACCCCATAATGTTGCATTAACTCTGCCTGTTTTATCTCCGAGTACAGCGTTGCTTATTGTTCTAGGTCCTTTCCTTGTCTGTATTACTTTTGGCGGAGTTGTTTCTAGTACTCTAGCAGTTATGTGTACTCCTTCTTCACCAGCTTTTAGATCTATGATGTTTTTCTTATTAGAAGATGAGGAATTTATCTTATCTGATTCGGACATTACGTGTTTCGACTCCTATAAGAGTTATGGATATAGTTCTTGATAATATTAAGAGGGGTTAATATAATTTTGTTATCCTAGGAGTTTCTATGGAGTTCATAGTTTTGAATTTGTATTCGCTAGTATTTTTTCTATTAATGACTTACATCTGTGCATGGATCTCCCACAATAGAAGAGATGAGAAGTATCTTTGGGTTTATCGCTACAACCAAACCCTTTTATTGGTTCAAACATGTTTGTTAGTGTTCTAGATATGAATGATTCGTAATCTATGCATTTATTTTTTGAGCATTCTATAGTTAGGTATTCTATGATCTCTACTTGTTTACAGGTTAGTAAATAATCTATGTGCCAAAATAGTTTCTTTCTTTTTCTGAGATGCCTCATTATTCTAGAATATAGTCCGCCTCTTCCAAAAGCTGAGCCTAAATATACGTAGATACCTGGTTTAATATTGAATTTTTTCCCGCTCCTAGTCGTTATTCTACATGCTTTACCAACATTTATGAATAAGACATAGTATCCTTTACTTTTAGGGATATCGTATTTACTCATAAGTATTCTGTCCCCCTGATTATAAACAAAGAGATATGTCTACTATATTATTTGGATATGGATTATTTTTAGGTGGTTGAGTTGGTACAGTTGGTAAGGAAGAGGAGTAAGTCAGATTTGGATTCTATTGTTGAGGACATGAAGTATACTGCCAGAATACTTGCTGGAGGACCCGATGAAAGAGGGGAGAAGCTTCTTAAAGCTAGTGGGTTTTTCCTCGTAGTCCCTGATCCAACGATGATTTCGACAAGCATAGGCCTTTCAATGATAGCTACTGGAAAAATATTGATGAAGAGAAGAAAGAAGGGGGTCAAGGATTATGTCGAAAAATCTATTACTGAGATGAGGTATTTAGAGGAACTAGTCAAAGAACTTATTTAAACACATCTATATTCTCTATTATGGGATGAAGAGCCCGGTTTTCAGCTGAATAGTGCTGAGGAGTTGCTCAGCTGACCATATTATTTTTACTTTGCAATTTATTAGGGATTATACTTTATACTATTTAGGGATTCCCTGAAAGATAGAGGGTTATGTTATGGAACAAGGATTTACACAACTATTACATAAAGCACATAAGTTCGTCGAAGAATTGGCGAGACCATTTGTTGGTAGGGAAGAAGAAGCTAAAGTAATAGCATTAGCTATTATATCGGGCGAACACGTCGTCTTAATAGGTGAGCCTGGCACTGCTAAGTCAGCATTAGCTAGGAGAGCCGCCGAACTTATCAATGCTAAGTTCTTCAAATATTTATTAACAAAATTCACTGAGCCGGATGAACTATTTGGTCCTCTTGACATTAATGCGTTAAAACAGGGTAAATACGTACGTATAACTCGTAATAAACTTCCAGAAGCTGAGATAGCTTTTATTGATGAAATATTTAATGCTAATTCAGCAATACTGAACATGTTCCTCACAATAATGAATGAGAGAATAGTATATGATGGATATAATGAGATAAAAGTTCCTTTATGGACAATGATAGCTGCAAGTAATAATGTTCCAGACGAGCCCGAGCTTCAAGCACTATACGATAGGTTCCTATATAGGCACTTCGTTAAACCCATTAGTGAGGATAAATGGGCAGAATTATTAGAAGCATCCTGGAAAATAGAATCAGGACTTTATGAGCACGCCGAACCTATTTTATCGATGAACGATGTTAGAATGCTAAATAAAATACTTTATGAGGTAAATCTTGAACCAATTAAAGAAAAACTATTAAAACTATACGCTATCTTCGAGGATCAAGGAATACATATCACTGATAGGCGTAAAGGAAAAGCATTGAAAGCTATTGCAGCCTCTGCACTTCTAGATCGTAGAATGAGTGCTAGAGAAGAAGACTTATTCGTGTTAAAACACATTGCTCCACATGATATGGAAGAAATGGAACAAGCAAATGCTATACTACTAGATGAGATTAAAGCTACTGAAAAACACTTAAGGGAACTTGCTGAAATTGAGGCAAATGCTAGAGAAGCCAAAAATTATATCATGAAAGTAACTGATTTTGATCCAAGACTAGTTGATTACTTGAGAAGCTTTGAAGCTGTACGGGAAAGAGTTAGGAGAATAGCTGAGGAGACAAGCGATGAAGTTGTTAGGCAGAGAGGGCTTGATGTATTATCTGAAGTTAATGAAGTAATTGATATGGTTAAAAGAAAATTCATGATCTAACCTGGGACCACTTATGAATAAATATTTCAGCCAAAAAACTAAATCAACAGATAAAGACGAATTAATAGGGGTCTTAAGTAGTATAAGCTATGATGATCCTGTTGTTAAATATAGGGGTAGTAAAGTAACGAAAATAGCTAGTTTAATAGCTGAGAAAGAATTAAAAATACCTATTTCTCTAGCAATAGACTTGTTCTACGTATTCTATTTACCGATGCCGATATTGAAGCCGCGAGACAGTATCTCGAAGAATAAAAGATATCATTACAAAGTAATAGACTCCCTTCTAAAATCTAGTTTCATACATGATATAAGAAGTAAAACAGTAGTTGATAGCTTAATGAGTAGTATAGCTGCTAGTATATTTATTTCAGAGTTCAAACAACTTGAAAATGAAAGATCGTTTGGCAATGCAACAAGTAATAGAAGAGGAGAACAAGAAGGTAGAGAAGATGAAAAAGCTATTAGGAGAAATGTAGAGAAAGCAATTGCTAATACTATGAGAGATGTTGAAAATGCTAAAAAACTGAGAATGCTTATAGAGGGTGAACGTCCTGGAACAGTTAGTATTATGGCGTATGAAGAATATGGTCCAGAACTCATTAGGCTGGCTAGAAATGTTGAAGTAAGAAAAATACTGGAAATACTAGCAGGAATTAAGCCTTGGAACATAAATATACCTGAGAGAAAACAAAGATTTAAACATGGAGAATTAATGGGTTATGAGTTAGGCAAAGATATTGAGCGAATAGTTCCTTCAGCTCTCGCATTACCAGATGAGTTATTCTATCTAAGATTCCTCGAGAATAGATTGCTTCTATACCAGAAAATGCTTAGTCAAGGTAAGGGACCCCTATATGTATTACTGGATAAATCGGGTTCAATGGATGGAATAAAGATGACTTGGGCGAAAGCTGTAGCATTAAGCTTGTATATGAGAGCCGTTAGAGAACATAGGGAATTTTATTTTAGATTCTTTGATAGCATACCGTATCCACTGGCAAAAATAAGTAGAAGACCTCGGGCTAGCAATGTATTGAAACTCATAGATTATATCGCTAGGGTTAGAGGAAGCGGTGGAACAGATATTTCTAAAGCAATTATTACTGCATGTAATGATATTAGAACAGGCAGTGTAAGAGAGACAAGCGATATCATAATAATAACAGATGGTGTTGATAGAATAGCTGAACAATTAGTGACCTACAATCTAAGAAAAGCTAATGCAAGACTTATATCAGTAATGATTATGGGTGACAATAAGAGTTTAAAGAATATATCGGTAAAATATTTCACTGTATCAAGATTTAATACAAAGAATATTATCCAGATTGTTGAGGCATAGCTTCTTTAATTATCTTCTTTCGCAGTACAATTAAGAAAACACTTCCAATAAGCAACACAATGGATGGCATTAATGTAAACAAAGCTTTTAAAACCTCATTTCCCACGTCAACAAATTCTACTCTTCTATAGGTGAAATTAAAATCACTTATAGAAGACTTCGTAGGAATTAAGACGACAAAAGTTTCATTAGAAACATTAATGTACCCGGTATATTCTTTAACGTTAAGAGCTAGTATAGTGTAATTACTAGAGACTAGTTGTAAAATAGCGATCGAGAAACTATTGTTTGACTTGACATATATGAGAGCATTGTTTCTCAATAAATCGATGATGCCGATATTATTCTTAGTTTCCAACGGCTTATTAAGGGAAACTATCTTAGCATCTTGTAGAGGGGCTTTGGCAATATCAACGTAAGGAAATAACAAAATATTGGAAGTAATTATTAGAATGAGGATTAGAATAAAATATATTCTTTTAGAATTCCATAAAAATTCCTTATTTAACTTATAAGTTATGAATAGTGATACAACCGCTATGAAGAGGACATAAAGATCTAGTCCGCTAGCCTTGATCGTTATTACAGTATTTTTGTCATTGCTAAAAATATAAGTATTAAGCACGAATCCATTTAATCCTATAAACACGTATTTATCCTGAGCAATATTATATGAAAGAATCTCGATATGTTGTTTAGGATAAATATATATGTTGTTTAACTGATCTATTGAGTACGTTCCTATATAGTAATCATTCATATATGAATATACTAGAGCAGATAAGGAGATCGCTAAAATTATTGCTAAACTTATTGATTTATAAATGCTTTCTTTCCTAATTCTTATTTCATCCATTAATAAAGCACCTGCTCCGCTACTGAAGTGTAGTAATTCTTTTGATCAATATTAAGTGTTTATTTAACAACTTAATAAAATACATATTTTGGCTATAAAACTATAAAATAGAAATGACACAGTATAATAAAATTCATGGTTAACTTATAACTAATAAATAATAAGTGTATCTAAATGTTTGTTGATATAACAAGTGTTGTAGCAATTAATGTAGTTATATCTATTATTTTATCCCTTGGATCAGCTGGTTCATACAATATTTTCCAAACCGTAGATCCTCTTGGTATGAATCCTCCAAGGGCTTCGATTAATTCAACTGCTCTAGTTGCTAAAACTAATGATAATGCGTTGAGGACTTCAGGTTCTTCTTCAGATAAGGCTTTTTCTTTAAATATAATTGTATCAACTAATATTCTCTCGATGACTTCATCTGATAATGTACTTTTTTCGTCCCATACCTTATATTTGATAATTGATGAAACTTCTTCAACTAAACCAGGTATGTAGCTAAGGGGTGATACTTCTTCTAACCACATGTTGGTTAGTGCCCAAATCTGTTTCTTGACTTGATCCTTGTCTTCTTTGTTACTATTAATATTGTGGAGAGCTAGCATTATTGTGAATAGATCGGATATTGAATATATTCTTGATAATTTATTTTCGGCAAAGACATTATTGGATTGAACTTGGATATCAGTCATACCCATGTCATACACCCCAACTAGTTATTTGTCGGGATTGGTTTTTAGAACCTAGGATACATTATACTGAAGTATTGCTAGAGTTTTTTAATCAAATAATCCTCGTAAATGCTATTATTGATGAAAAAATTATGGTGCAAGCGATGAGGTTTCCGAATATTATTGATATGGTTGATTTTTTCCTATCAAGACCTAATATGTATGCGATCAATGATCCTGTCCATACACCTGTTAGCGGAAACGGTACTGCAACATATAGAGCTAATCCTAAATATACTATTTTGTACTGAGAGATCCTATGTGCTCTAGAACGCGCCCGCTCAATTATTTTATCATAGATATTCTTGAGAAAACCTACTCTGAAAATTATTGTTTTCTCAAGCCATGGTAATCCATAAACTAGAGGAACAGCAGGTATGCTACTAGCTACAAATGAAAGAATAAATGAAATAAACGGATCAAAACCTAGCAGAACAGCTGTGGGCATAGCAACTCTTGCTTCAATACCTGGCGAGATAGCTAGAAGTATAACAAATAATATATTAATTAAATCATTCATCGCCATGTCCGTATTCCTTTCTACCCGTACTTGATAATTCTTATTGATGATCATTAAGAAATATATTAAAATTATTGCTTTTTAAGTAATGCGGAATTTATGTGAAGATTTAAAAAAGATTTAGTTTTATTTGAAGGATTTAAGTATTTGATATATTTAGTGTTGCTGAAGCCATTCCTGGATGCACATAGCTTATTATTAATGGTTCTCCTGTGTTGAAGTCAAACCAGTACATGCCTTCGGCATGCCATGAGTACTTGTACATTACTGCTATTGCATTAAATACGTTTGTAGCTGATGTATTAATCATTACTGGAACTGTGAATTCACTGTATAATCCTGTCGGACTTGTTCCTAGATAATATGCATAATCGTATAGTACTAGGTAATATGCTAGATTACTTGCTGTCCCGTTTACTAATATGCTTATCGGCAGTATTGAGCCTGACCCAGCTAATGGAGTAGCGTATCCTTCAGTGTACAGATAAAGGTCTGCGAATAGGAATGGTGTATATGATCCGGCGGTGAATTTAACGTATAGGTTTCCTACAGATATGTTGTTGAAGCTGAACTGTTCTGAATACTGTATCTCGGACTTAACTGTTATTATCCTAAACATTAGCTTATCCTCTAATAGTTTACCGCTATAACTTGCGAATCCATATATTATTCTATATAATCCGTAGATTTCCGGCATTCTATCGCTGTACTGCATTAATGCTAGTCCTGGTTCTGGAGGCCAATAACTTAGATCTGTAATTGCTATAGGAATTTGCCTAAGCGGTTCAGCCCATTTTACTGGTATATACATCCTTAGCTTGCCGTGTAGCTGATCTGATAAGCTTGGATTATATACTAATCCAAGATCATAGGATAGCTTGTATGATGCGAACACATTTAGGAAGCCATTAGGTGTAAATACTCCTCCTGGCGCCACTGTTAGGAACGATAGGTCTGATGCATAGCCAGAAGCCCATCTTGCTACAACAATTAATCCGGTAATTGATGGATCGGTTACTAGTACCGGCAGGATTCTCCAATCCTGACCTTCCCATACACCATAGACTGGATCTGGTAATCCATACATGGCGAACGGATCATATTTCATCGGTGAACGTGCTCCGCCGAGAACAGCCGTTGTTGTCTCATCTGCTATTAGAGGTACTAGGATTGAAACTGGTACAACAATGCGTTTATCCGGCGTATCTACTATTAGTCTTACCTCTAATATTCCTGGCCTGAAATTGTCTGGCACATTTATTGTTATTGGAATAGAAGCTGTTCCATTAACATCTACTGTTTGTGGTAATGACATTAATTTGCAAGGCACATACTTAAATGATCTAACAACTATCTTCATTTTTACCGGTGTGACGTTAATATAATCAGGTCTTATTCTAAGTACTAGATCACCATGTATCTTCTCCATTGGAGCAGATATTGATACTACTGCTTCTGTTGACACTCTATATTCAAACGTAATATAGTGTAGTTCGTCTGGATAACCTATTTGTCCATCGCCATTATAGTCTATCCAATCATAAGCGCTTAAAATGATAGCATGCAGTGGATCGATCGGTGTTTTCAAGAACACTCCTGGCGGATATGTCATGTTCTCTAGTTGAACAACTACTTCTACGTAGTCGGCGCCGCTGTAAGCGTATTTAGGTACTTTTAAGAATAGTAATCCGCTATAATCATAGACTCCATCATATACTGTATACTCCTTATAGAGAACAGTATTCCAAGCGCTTAAAGATACCGTTCCATTTCCAACTATATTTAATGTGAAGTTCTTGGATGAGCCGGGTTTAACTACACCGTAATAAGCTGTATCCGCTAAGTATGGTAATACATATCCTATATATGGGCCGAAATCTGTATAGTAGTTTTCTAGAAATGCCTCCTGGATGCCTTCTGAGACATATGCTAACCATTCACTATTAAATACTGTTTCAACAGCTTTTAATGCATCAACACGTCCACTACCCTGACTGAATGCCGGGTACCAAATGTCTTTTGCCGAGCTCTTCAATATTATCTTAGCTGTTACAGGATCAGGAGTTGTATTGTATACTTCTTTATATGCTTGAAAGACTAGTGCTAGTGTTCCACTAGTGTAGGGTGTTGCTTCACTTGTTCCACCAAACACGTCTGGTTGCGCACCATATCCTCTTCCATCTATTGTTCTAGTTGATGCCCATTCAAATGCTCCAATATTTACTATATCCGGCTTCGGGTACCCTTGTCCAGTGGGCCCCCTACTACTGAATGGTATTACTTCGTCAGCGTATCCTTCGGGATAACCATATATTCTTGTATAATCCCATAGAGTTGATGCTCCAGCTGTTATGACTAATAATCCTGTTCCAGGTGCTCCATTACTACTATATCCTGGCCCCTCATTTCCTGCGGCGAATACTATAGTTACATGGTCTCCGATTAAGTAGTTTCTTATTGCTAGTATTTCGTCCATAAATGATGATCTATAGTCTATGCCTGGGAATTGTTGTAGCCAGAAGTTTATGTATATGCTTCCCCAACTATTACTAATAATATCTGCTCTATGAGGCCCAAATGGGTCTAGAGATAGATAGACGTATCCATCTTCTTCCTCAGTAACTATGTTGAATCCAGCAAGCCATGCCTCTAATACTAGAATATTTCCGAGAAGCCATGCGTCTCCGCCAGCAATCTTTGCTCCGGGAGCAACACCCATTATTCTATATAGTTTACCGTCTCCGTAGAGATCATATAATACTCTTCCACGAGACGCTATTACTGTTGCAACACTTGTACCATGACCGTGAAAGTCTGATACTAGTGCAAGGTATCTACCCTGATAATCCCATCCGGGATATAATCCTGGAGTTCCTAATGTGATATTACCAGTTGTTGGATCATAAGTTAGTGTTGCTAGCCCGTATGAGTCAAGATAGTATCCAGCTATGGTACCAATACTGAAGTCTATTATACCGTCTCCATCAAAATCTCTTCCAACAATCTCGTTTCCTGGCCCGAAGGGTGTTTCATCAGTTATGCTTGTATCGTTCCATGCTGGATCAGGTGCTCTCCAATATATGTGTCCAAGAGTCACGTTTTCTAAGTACCTCATGTATTCTGATAAATCATAGAATGCTGTTGATAAGTCAAAATATGCTTCATCATATACGCCAGGAGTCTCCGAGTCTACTAAGACAACTGGGACAAATGTTCTAATATAGTAGCCTGTTAATGTGTCACTGAATAAGTATGGAGCTAATCCTACACGGTATATACCGCTCTGACTAGTTATGTTTCCAACAGTTATGTTATAGTTGAACTGTGCTTCTATAAGTACCGGTATACCATACACGAGCGTGTATAATGGGTCAAACGCTAATACCGTTAACCCTGTCGTATTTAATGTACCATTATAGGCTACAGCTTTACCAGTTACTAGTGTTAATCCATTATCATAAGCTAGTAATAATGGAGTACCATTGTCATCTCTAGCTATAACGTCTAATCCTAAATCTGGATTAGATAGGTCAATTCCTGTATCAACGATTCCGACAACTATTCCTTCTCCCGTAATATTGTATTCTCTCCAAACCTCAGTTGCACCAATCAATTTAACACCCATATTAGTGTCTATTGTTGCGTTCTCATTATTATCAGCAGTTTTTATTTCAAAACTTGACCCAGCACCTTCAGCTTTTTTAATCATATTGTTTAGTTTTATCAACTTAGTAATGGGTGGAGAAGGTGTTATTCTATAAATACCTGGATATTTTGCTAGTTTAACAACTTGATCGGGGGTCGCGACAACATAGTAAATTACATGGTTGCCTAGTAATGGGAACTTGTAGAGGAGCTTTTCAGTGTTTTGAATAATGTATCTAACTGTATTTTCACTATTATCGCCGATCAACAGTAATGTTCTACTATTAGAATCGAACAGCATTATCTTCTTAACAGTTTGTATTCCATACGGCATAAAAGCAGCCTTTTTAATTTTGGCATTTGTGTAAACATCGTCAAATAGTTTCTTAGGTATCTTGTTCTGCCAATTTGGATCAATAGTGAACTTGTTAAGATCTTTGTTCCCTACAGTTACTGGGGCTGATAATGATAAAGAGGGCATTATCAGCCCAACTATAATTATTAATGATAATATTACGAGCAGCCTTCTCATAACAATACTCACCTATTAATGACTATATTCTATTTCTCATAATAGTATAATGTATCTGGGATATAAAACATATATGTTTTGACACGAATCCCACATCTATAGAACCTAGTATTATCCATATAGAAACAGAGTGTTTGTTTGTACCATATATTTTAGTTGTTTCGGCAAACGCAGAATAATATTCGCTTTATAAGATTTCTATAACATATGCATAGGATATAATAGGTTAGTGGCTGATTCATTGAAGATACGAAAAGATAAAGAATCTTTCTTTCTTAAATTTTTCTTCGTTACTAATTATCTCCAGTATTTTATTAACATCAATTAATCCGGGTATTCCAGCAGCGTTTTTGTGTCCGCCTCCTCCAAGCTTTTTAGCGATCATAGCTACATCTATATAATCACTTCTTAAGCTTACACCTCTAGGATACCTTATGATATACACATCAGCTTTTAGCCCGTTTAGCTTAGCGATCGATGTTAATTCTCCCGGATGTACTCGGGGATCAACATCTTGGAATATTAGGAGTTGCAATCCATTTTTTGTAACGACACTATCTACTCGTCCCATTGCTTCTCTAATCAGGTTTTCATAAATGTTCTTAACTTCTCTCCTATACATTTCAAGCATCCAAGCAGGTCTTATTTCTCCTTTAATAAAGGAATCCAGTGCCTTATACCTTATAGGCCATCCATACCAGCGTAGAACTCTCCTCCACATTATTGTTGTTTCATATCTATTAATGAAGAAGTCATCATCAAACGCTAGATCGATTAGTTTGAAAACATATTCATTATTTAAAGCATTAAAATATCTAGCAACGAGATCTGACGCTATAGTACGTGGATCAACCCTATACCATAATATATCATCAAATCCAATCATTGCATCATATATTTCCCTGTCCCATTCGTGATGATCAAACCAGTAAATTTTTATTTTTCTCCTTCGTGCTTCAACTAGTATATTTCTTAAATCCCTAGCATGTTTTGCTTGGGGATTGAGATCTATTATCCATATCTCGCCATGTCCGCCAACATAGTTAATTGCTGATGCTAAATATTTCGTCAATGCCGTAATTGATGAAAGAATCGTTTTTGATACATTCATATATAGATTTGCAATTGTAGCTCCAGCTATACCGTCTAGGTCCCAGTGACTTATTACTATCCTCTTCATCCCCGTCACCAACAATATTGCTGGGGGGACAGTTTTAGATATATAGTCAAGATCTGTAACGTTTTATTATGTTTTTAAGTCTATTATAGATCTTTAAGATATCATTTAGTAGTAATATATTTATTGCTAAAAATGATGATAGAACGTAAATATTGATTGTATTTGTAAACAATATTATATATCCTATAGTAAGAAAAATTGTTACAAGCAATGTAAAGAATTGTTTTGGAACGACTAGGCCTTTAAATTCAAAAATCAAATCAAGAATTGATTCTCTAGGTTTAACAGCAATATATCCATATCTAGTCTTCTCAACAAAACCCAAACTTATCAATCTCTCTAAGTGGTGCCTGACACTATTAGGACTCTTAAACCCCATCATTCTCTGTATTTCCCTTATACTCAAAGGTTCCTTATGTTTAAGAAGCAACATATATACATCTAAACTACTACCACTAAGCTCTATTAAAGGATCCCGGTGCTTCATTGATATTTGTTTGGCTTTTCTAAGCAATCTACATCCCACAACATTATTAATTAGTGAAAAAAATTAATTATCTTTTGCCTTTTCTAAATATGAAACGACCACAATGAAAAGTATATAGATGTATAAGTGTTAGAAAACATATAAACATTTAACCTTATTATGATAGGTTTTCAGTAAAGGTTATAAGAATTGCATCTGAAAAACTATTCATTATTTCCGTAATAGCTCTATTGCTAAAATGTATATCTTATATGTTATCATTAATGAGAAAAACACTACTGAAATACTTATGAATAATGAAATATACGTAGAATCTTGGGTACTGTTAGGGTAATCTAAACTAAACAAATGAGATGAATTAGTATTAACTATGGGAATAGCTACGTATGATATTGTTTCTGGTTTTTGATTATTTTTTTGTTGGAGTTTTGAAGTAGATATTGTTGTTTTAATAGTATTTATTGAGAATGGGGTTTCTGATTCATTAAATTGATTATTATGACTTATTAGATATATTCTAATTCTTTTTTGTTCTTCTACGGAAAATAATGCTTTTCCATTAACTACTACCAGATATCTGCCGGAGTACGCTATAATTTCGTCGAATTTATTCTTTGAAGTAATGGATATATTAACAATTGAATGTTTACCTGGTTTAACTAATAATTTCTCCGTATATAATACATATCTATTACTATATACTACGCTATTATTTGTTAGCATCAAAATTTGGGGATGCTTTAAAACATCGAGCTCAATTATAGAATTATAGTTATTGACTATTATTACAACGAAGTTAATTGTTATATTGTTATCTCGAATGTAATGGTTGATATGTACATCGACATAAACTAATTGATCATTTAACGATGATTCAGCATTCGTTAAGCTACTAATTATTAAAGCGCTCATTAAAACCATAATTAATATTATTAAGTGAATAGTGCTTTTCAATATTGAAAACCTTATGTTTGACGCTTATCCTTGTTTTATTCCTCAAAGACAATCTTATTTTTTGTATTAAATATAGTTATCTCGAAAAGTAGTTGTACAATAGTGTTGTTATTTAAAATTAAAAAAGTTGAAATCTAAAGATCATCTTGGATTTGGTAATAGTTTAGGTTTCACATTTATATCGATGATTTTGCTATCTATAATTAATCCTTTAGAAATCGCTGAAACCACCATTTTGTGTTTGCCTATGAACTTAGCTTTTACAGGTATTATTCTTGTATATGACGAATTAGGGTTCATTTTTACTGTTTCAAGATCATTATTTACAGATGAAAATCCCGTACCACCTATAGCAAATGATACACGTATTTCTTTCTCTAATTGGTTTCTAATCGTAACAACTAAGCCTGCTTTCTCGTCTTCATAGAATTCAGATGCTGGTCTCACATCTATAATTTGTATCTTATTTATTCTATTATTAAGAATATTCTCTGCCACACTTAGCCATGTATCTATTATTTTAGGTAACCAAAACTCTGCCCACCAGTAATCACTATCCAATGCGTGCCATAAAGCCCATCTTGCTTCATTACTGAACTCGTCTCTACCACCAATCATTTCTTCGTATGCTAGTAGTTTTCGATAAACACTATATGTTTTAATCCAGTATTCTTCGTGCTGAGGGACTTCTCCTCTCCACTTACGGAAGGTTCCCAGCCAAGAATTTGTAGGTATATTTGTCAATATACGATTAGCTGGTACTTTATTATATATTTCTCGCAGAGTGCTTAGTTTAATAAATTTATTATCGCTTAACGTTTCAAGATAAATTATCATTTTGTCTAAGAAATACGCTGTTAACGGTGGATTAACTGAGAATGACATCCAGTTTTCTCCGTCAAGAGCGATTGTAAGGACTTTAACGTTTTTATCAAACCATTTCTCGGCAACTCTTAATGCGAATTCATATGCGTTTCTCCAAGCATGCGGCTCGCTGTAGAAATTATTTCTAAAACCAAGGATGTCGCTTAGATCATGATCTCTGAAGAACACTGTTATATATTTCTTTGACTCTGTGTCGATCACCATGTAGGGCTCGTATTGACTATCCTTATTTCCCTCTGCATGGAAGAAATGAAACTTATCATCTAGAACAGTGTATTTAATATCTAGATCATAGTATATGGGGATTAGTTTCATTGAGAAAGCCATTTCAGGAGTCCATATACCTTGAGGATTATAATTGTTACCCATGATTTTGCTTGTGACTTCTTTACCATACCTTATCTCTTCTTCAACAATATTAGTTGCTCCTAGTACGTCGGTTAAGAATCCCCCTATGGTATGTGCATAAATACTGGTCAATACATCGATCTGGCCTTTAAATAATGCTTCTCTATAATTGTTCAAAGTTTCTTCTACAAGCCTTATTTTCTCATGGTTTGGATCATATTTTTCACCATTAACAAATTCTACACCTTTCTCAACTGCTATCTGCCATTGTCTGAGAAGGCTTGGACTGAGATTATATGTTGCTTTAAAATGTGGATGTATATTCAACATTACCGAGTGATAATGATATGGTCCTTTACCATATGGTTTTAACAGATCGCTCCAAACATAGATATAAGCCCATGGTCCATGTATTCGTCCATCAGGCAAATAATTGGGGGCTTGATGATGATGCCATACAATTGTAAAATACATTTGTTCTCTCGAACTCGGATCACCTACTAAGAAACATGTATTATCTATTTGTTCATTATCAATAAATAATTTATAGCAGAATCTACCAGGCTTATCCGGAGTCTCTATAGAAATAGTTTCGATCAAAAATTTTTTCTCGTCAACATTTATCCTTTTAGAAAATACTTCCCTGTTTCTATCTATGGAAACAATTTTATAATGTATATCTCGTCTCGACCCATGATTATTTAGAAGAACATAGATTTTTGCTTCAGCATTGGGTTTATGAGCTGGTTTATCAAAAACCATGTAGGCTTCAATATTATTAATTAACTTGGGCTTTATCAACGAAGAATACTTATCCAATACTTCCAAAACAAATCACCCATATTATTTTTCTAGCTCGTGAACCTCTATTTTTTCCGTACAAATACTGGGTGCATCCTCAGCTATTCTTTTCCAATCAATTCTCTGCTCAACAATATATCGGAGATGTTTTTCAAGAAGCCTTCTAGCTTTTTCACGGCCTAGCCTAGTCGCGTTCCAAGTAACATATGGTGAATAAAATGATGCTACTTCTACATGTATTTTTTTCTTCTCCTTATCAACCTTAAATTTTATATAACCCAGTTCTTTAAGGTGACAAGCAGGATTTGCGCAAAGAATATCTATTTCGCATTGATCTTTTTTAACGAAAACTATTTTGTATTCATCTGGCGATCTATATGTTTTGCCGCATGGGCATTGTAAGAAGTCTTCTTGTTCCTTGGATGACAAAATACTTTCTTCCCCCCCATATCTTTTGTTAAGCTTGGTAATCCAAGTATGATTTAATAAATTATTCAAGTTAATAACTATTGATACGGTAAATGATTTATTTTAATGGTGTAATTAAAATATATGGTTTCAATATAAAGTAAACAATATAGATATTTAAAAGAATCTTATAAATACTTATACATGACTTGGTGGTCATGAATATGAGCGAGGAAAAAACTGTACTGCCATTATCTGAAGCTATATATCTTGTTCTCCACAGTATTAAGCTCCGAATTGGGAGTATATTAATTGTCATAATCGCTATAACCGCCAGCATAGCGTATATGGTTAGCTTAGACATGTTATCCTCTATTCTTATATCAAATATTAGTCCCCAAGGTGCTGAAGTATATATGTTGTTGCTTGATCTAACTGCTTTCACAGTTGCGGCTGCGGGAACAATGAATTCGTTACTTATAATGATTGCTGAGAGATACCATGAAATTGGAACTATGAAAAGCTTTGGAGCTAGAGATATTCATATTTTCGAATTATTAATGTTGGAAGCTGTTATTCTTACAGTTATAGGTGGATTCCTAGGATATATTATTGGTATGGGAATAGGATACATGCTTGGTGGTAGTGGAGACATAGTATTTCTTTTAGGAAAATCATTAGCTGTAGCAATTATTATCGGCTTGGTTTCAGCATCATATCCATCCTATCAAGCCGCTCGTATGAGCCCTGTAGAAGCACTTAGAGTTGAGGTGTGAAAAATGCAGAATGTTGAAGAAGCTAAGAATGTAAAATTGCCTAGTAAGAGAAAACTTGAATATGTTGTTGAAGCAGTCGAGGTGAAAAAATACTATAAGATGGGCAAGTTCATTGTGAAAGCACTGGATGGTGTCACATTTAATGTGAAGAGAAGAGAATACGTTAGCATAATGGGTCCTAGTGGTAGTGGTAAAACAACATTATTCAACATGATCGGAGGACTAGATAGGCCGACCAGTGGAAAAGTCTACATTGATGGAGTCGATATAGCAATGCTGGATGCTTATGAGCTAGCATGGCTTAGAGCTAAAAAGATAGGATATATCTTCCAAACATTCAACTTAATACCTGTACTCACAGCAATAGAGAACGTCATGTTACCGATGATCTTTGTTGGTACACCATATGAAGATGCAATAGTGAAAGCGAAGAAACTGCTAGAACTTGTCGGGCTCGGAAAATTCATACATCATAAACCAGCAGAACTTAGCGGCGGACAACAACAAAGAGTAGCTACCGCTAGAGCATTAGCTAACGATCCATCAATAATACTAGCAGATGAACCCACTGGAAACCTAGACTTACACACTGGTTTGAAGCTAATCAATTTATTGAAGGAAATAAATGAGAAAAAGAGTGTTACTATTGTCACCGCCACACATGATCTAAAAATGATTGATGTAAGTGATCGTATTGTTTGGATAAGAGATGGTAAGATAGAGAAAATCGAGCTTAGAAGAGATATTGAAGCCGTGGTGAGCGAGTAATGGCGGAGGATATCGTAATAAAAGTTGTTGATCTCCATAAATATTATATATTGAAGGGAGAAACTGTAAAAGCTCTTCAGGGAATAAATCTCGAGATCTATAGGGGCGAATACGTATCAATACTTGGTCCTAGTGGTAGTGGTAAAACAACATTATTCAACATGATCGGAGGACTAGATAAACCTACATCAGGCAAAGTATATGTTGATGGAGTAGACATTTATTCTTTGCCAAAGAAGAAACTGGCATATTTTAGAAATAAAAAGCTAGGCTATGTGTTTCAAACATATAATCTCATACCATATTTAACTGCATTAGATAATGTAGCATTGCCCATGGTATTTGCAGGTGTTCCGAGAAGAAAACGTGTTGAGAAAGCACGTAAGCTTTTAGAAGCAGTTGGTCTTGGAGAAAGACTTTATCATAGACCCTTTGAGCTCAGCGGAGGTCAGCAACAGAGAGTGGCTATTGCTAGAGCATTAGCTAACGATCCATCAATAATACTAGCAGATGAGCCAACAGCTAACTTAGATCTAGTTACGGGTAAGCAGGTTATTAATTTATTGAAAGATATAAGCTTAACACGTAACGTTACAGTTGTCACTAACACTCATGATCTAAAAATGATTGATGTAAGTGATCGAATAGTTTATATTAGAGATGGAAAAATTGAGAGAATAGAGGAGAGACAAACAGCTGAGATAAGAGATATAATTATTGATATAGGCTAGAATATACTTCTTTCAAAAACTCTTCATTCAGTAAAAACATTTTCTTAATATCTGAGGCAGGCGTTAGTGTATAGAAAACACGTGTTCTCCCCACTAATACGATACTAGATCCTTTAGAAGGCTTTATCTCCTTATCAACAAGCACGAGCTTGCCGCTTGTTTTTAATATTATTTCCTCATATTTTGTAGAAAATATTTGATCCCTTAATTTTTCGATCAGTTTATCAACTATATCTTTGAGTTTTCCCTTTCCACTCAATAATAATTTCTTACCTAGACCCAGAATACCCTTTTTAACTATGATGTCAACGTATCCAATATTCTCTAATTGCTCATCTAATTCTAGAACAGATATTGTTATATAATAGAATTCGCCTGTATACTTGGTTGTGTTTTTGCCTATGAAAAAATACCTTATATACGGGTTATTTTTGAAATAAACTAGTGTTGCTCCTCCTTTATCGTATATTATTTCTGCATCGGTAGGCAAGACTTTTTTAAGAATTTTTGATGTTTCCCCGGTTAAGCTACTCATATGATTTATTCCTCACGTCGTTACTTCATGATCTTTTATGTTTGATGTAGTATAGAATAGCTAAAATAGCCACTATAATCCATAGAATGATTGCTAGTATTATGAGTAGTTGCGTATTTCCACCTGTATTTTCTTGCTTAGTTTGCATCACTATTATTTGCCCAACAAATTTATTGTTGTCAAGGAATGGATCATATGGTGATATAGCATTGACTTCATATGTATAGGTTCCAGTCTTCAGATCCACATTAAACACTACTGTAGCGCTATCTTCTCCCTGGAATATAGTAGCTTCTCTGACATATGTTTGTCCCCCTATATTCAAATATATTTTAACGGGAACATCGAATGAAGCGCTTTCGCCTTCAGATAGTGAAACAGTTGCGAATATTTTATGTATGCCGGGAGGTGTAGGATTTATGCCTCCTAATACACCGTTCGGACCGACAACTGTTATTTTTAATGATAGATCAATTGGGCTAAGGAATTTTATTTTGAAGCTTCTTGTTTCGAAATAATATATATTTTTACCAATTTTTGCGTTTGGTGTGTACATTGTTAATACTAGTTGTTTTGTTCCGGCTTTCTCCACCTTGAATATCAATGATACATTTACTGAGTCGCCCGGGGTTATTGTTACTTGTTTAGTTGTCGCATTTATTCCCGGCATACTTAGAGTTATTATGGTGTCCTTCATTGGGTAATCATTATTATTTGTAATTGTAACTATTGCTTTAGTCGTAGTCTGTGAAACTGGTTGAGAAGGTAATGTAGTGAATGATATCTCGTATTTCATAATGTTTGAAATATCAAGGTCAAATTCTCCGAGCCAAGCATCTATTACGCCTGGTGAGAAGAATTCGCTCCACCAGAAATCACTGTCGATCGCATGTATTAAGTCTATTACTGACTCGTTAAATTTAGGATTCTCTCTGATCTCGTCTATGAATTTACTATATGAATCTATGTTTTTATAATACATATATGCCTTATACTTCCCTATACGTTCATATAGTTTTTCCCATTCTTTTTTATGCTCAGTTCCTCTCTCAGTTGTCCACTTGCCCCATCCTCCAAGCCAGCTTGTCCATGGAATACTTGTTAATACTCTCTCCGGCGGATGTACTCTAACAGCGTCTCTAAATGTTCCAGTATTCATTATTCCCTGATCTGTTAATCTACTAACATATTTATAGATTCTGTCGAGAAATAGTGCACCATTAGCGTGGCTTGGAGCAAATAATATCCAGTTTTCTCCGTCAAGAGCGATTACTTCAATAGGAGGATACTTATAGTTTTTAAATGAATGCTTATTGTATATGTGGTAATAGAGAGCTCTTGCATCTCGATCAGCTGTTCTAGGATCTCTCCAATCATTGTTTGTAAAACCAATATATCCGTCGCTAACTTCTTGATCACGGAAGAAGACTATTAACTCTCTTCCCTTACTATCCTTGACAATGTAGGGTTCATATATTGTTCCCTTATCGCCTTGTGCACCGGGAAAATGATAAGTGCCGTCTAAAACAGTGTATTTAAACCCTAAATCTAAGTATATTGGAACAAGTTTATCGCTCCAAGCCATTTCAGCGGTCCATATAGCATCTGTATCTACACCTAAGACTTTTTTAGTCCATTCCTTACCTAACCATATATCGTATTTTAGAAGATATGGGATGTTGAATTTCTCAATCAAATAACCTGCTATTGTATGTGCAAATTCTGTTGTTAAAAGATATACTCTACCCTCATCATATAGTTGTTTTAATCCCTTGAAGAAGTCCCTGATTGTCTGGGCAAGTGAGCTGTTAGGTGGTACTTTTTTGGTAGAGCCTGTGTTTGGATCATAAATTGTGAACCCCTTGTTTGCAGCAATATATAATTGATATAGTAGGCTTGGGCTATAATGTAGGTTCACTTTGATATTAGGATATTTCTTTAGGAGGTAATAGTGTAGGTAATAGGTGCCCATATCAGGATATACATTATCGATCTTGAAGTATGGCGTTAAACTATCTTTGAAAAAGTGATCTATATGCCAGTTGGCGAAGAATGTTCCATCGGGCCAATAGTTTGGTGCTTGATGGTTATGCCAAACGAAAAGTATCATAGGCGGCTTACCTGATGGTGGTCCATGTCTAACCCAGAAATCAACTGTGTCCTCATATATGACTTGGTTATTTACTATGATCTGCATATGTAAATGATATGTTCCATCATTTACATCCGGAACGGTAACCGGCTGTGATTCTACATGAATAACTCTTGCATCATTTACTGAGGGTATTGTTACATGTATTTCTGGGATAGTGGGAGCGTTGGGTAGATCTGTAAAATAAAATTTAACGATGGCTTCTCTGCTCTCTTGAACAAGCGGATATATGTATGCTTCTGCAACTAGTTGTGATCCTGGAAGGTATATTGGTGAATCTGTTGTTACAAAAGCATATATTTTATATGTCTGGCTTATACTAGGTGATATTGTGATCAATGAAATGATAACTATTGTAGTAAGCATAAGCATGATAGCTTTATTCATGGCAACCCCCATATGCTAAGAATTATGTGTTAGCATTAATAAGACTATATCTTGTATATAAGTTATTGAATTATTTGTTTATAAAAACATGTAGTATCTAATATACGAGTAGCCAGAGGCTTTTCATGATTAATGCAACAGCAACCGATATAGCTATCATAAGCCCTTCTCCTAGCCCCAGACCCGCTGATATAACTGCAACATATTCTCTAAACCACTCGGACCCTTTCTTTTTCTCCAGTATCCTAGCAATAATGCCTCCGATGAACATTGTCATAGTATATGATATTGGCTGACTAATACCTATAGTGAATCCTATGAGTTCGAATGGTATCGAGAATATTTTGACTAAGGCAACTATTATTGCTCCAATTGTAAATGGTAGCATTATCCGTAAGGGCCAGTTAGAGAAGTGCGATAATAACGCGGATGCTATACTGCTTTCACCTGTTTTTAGTGCACCACTTGTCCATGCAGGCCATAATAACGCCCATAACGCTGCTACACGCCAGAAAACAGCTGTTGCTGGATAAGCCGAGCTTGGAATAGGAGCTATTCTCCAGAATATATCTGCATATAATAGACCCATCAAATATGTTAGAGGAAACGCTATAAAGTATGCTTTCAAATAATCGCTCTTCTTAGTATTCGTCCAATCACATGCAACATAGACTGCTGTCCATCCACTAGCTCCTCCATAAACATATATGGGTGTAAACCATGCTGCAACACCTCTATAACCACTCGCTAGTAAAGCGCCCTCTTTAATATATGGTAGGTTTATCCCAGTAGCCGCTTCACCTAGAGCACGAGTATTTGCTAATTGGAATAACGTGGAGAAACCCACTATTAATGCTAGGAATAATAATAGGAATTGAAGAGTAGCATATTGTGGCTCAACAATATATATCAGATAATAAACAAACAAGCTTAACCCAGTAGCTGACAATAAATATATTAAGAGAGCAAATCTTGTGAGCGATAACCCCCAAATAGTAGGCTCTGATGTTGCGCTTGTTTCTCTACCACGTATCTTAGGAGGTCTAAATACTCTAACAACACTTCTCCAATTAATAACCATTGGCGCTAATCCAGCCGCAAAACTTAACCCTATTAATGGTCCTACATATAATTGGAGCAGTCCATACTGGAAAATATCTCCTAGATTCATTCCCGGCCTCCATAATGTGAATAATCCATACTTAACAGCCATTGGAGCACCTATTAGATAAGCAAATATTCCTCCAATAAATATTGATACATTAACTCTCCAAGGCATAATCATACCTACACTTATCAATAATAGATCTAGGCTGAAACCTAGACTAGCACCATTTAATCCTATAGATTCAAGAGAAGACGTTAGATCAGCCCATGGAACAGGAAGTAGTTGGACACCAAACATGAACCAAACACCGTATAGTAGGAAAGTATAAAGTAAACTGAATATTGCAACGCTGATCATTACCCTAGCCTTATCTCTCCAAATATGTTTTTCTGCAAGAACAATACTAGATTCAGCCCATACCCTAGCACCTGGAAAAGGTAATTTTTCTTCTACAGCATATATTTTGTAGAGCACATATGCCAAGCTAAGATCCATGCCTTTAGTGAGTAAAGCAGACGCAATAGCTACAAGAAGAGGTGGAATAAATACTGCTTGGAAAAGCGTTCTAGGCAGTTCAGGAATGCTAGGAGCATACCAGAAGGGTATCTTACCATATAATCCAAAACTTCTAGCATACTCGCTTATGGCAATATACCATGCAAGTATAAGGTTTACTCCAAACAAGCTTTCAGAAATTGTTGTTCCAACATTACTAAACATTACAAATGCTTCTTGACGAGTAAGCCTAGCCCCCATTATTGCGGCAATAGTTGTGAACAGTAGTAGTGTAGTATATTCTGCAGAATTAATTATTTGCCAAGGATTAAGACCTGCAACCAAGTTAAGCCATATAGCTGCTGGTTCAAACACTAATGCTCCATAAAGAATGGCTAAAACAACACGCCATGTAACCGCTGATCCACCAATGATCTTTGATTCACCCAATTAAGATGCAACCTCCCATATTCCGCGTTACTCTAATCCCTTTGCCTAAAATAAATAGAATCTTTAAGACTCATATTTAAAATTAAGTAGTAGCTAAAAAATAATTATTCAACAATTTTTTCTTAAATGAGTAAAAAAGATTATTATTGTATATGTTATGTTCCCAATACATATGATAACCATATCATTATATAGCTGAATATTGCTAGGCCAGCCATGAATGGTACTATTTTCTCCTCGTATCCCTCTACACCTGTAATCCTTATAATGATCCATTTGGAAATTAATGCTATAATGTTTGGTATGAACATTAGTAGTCCTGTTACAGGCATATCACCTATCAGTATACCTATTGGATTAAACGGTACGCCAGGGAACAATAATCTTACCCACACCAGTAGTATTCCAAGTATTATTCCAACAATAAATTGCGGCATAAAGAGTGTTGGATCATTACTCATGTGCTGTATATAGTTTTGATGAACCATGCTATCTATCCAGTTCGGCTCAAACCCTGTATCTGCTCCACCAACCCATTTACCACCCACAGAACCGAACCATCCATAATAGTATAGTCCTAGTAAAGTTATTAAGAACGATAACACTATGCCGGAAATTACTGCTATGAAAGATATTCTAACTACTTTATTCGGACTTACACCTCCGACCTTAGCTAGTTTGAATCCCTCCATAACTGCTGGTCCAGGAATTGTTGCCAATGTACGATCCGTAACTAATGGGTAAAATGATGCTGCAGCTGCAAATGCTTCTTTTGAGTGCCAGTTACCGCTGTACCTATAAGGTAGCCATGGCAAAACCAGCATTTCATGCCACCAAGGCCCATAGTTGTATATTGCTGTTGTCCATGTTGATTCTCCACGTATACGCATCCATGTAATATATAATAGTAGAGTTATTACTACGACGAGCAATGCAATATGAGGCTCCAAGCCGGTTCCAGCTAGTAATCCCCATGCTAATAAGAAGCCTATTATTGCAAAGATTGCTCCAAACAATACTTCTTTATCGCTTCTTAAATTCTTGAGATGCCTCCAAGCCAGTGCAAACCATGCTATGGGGAAGCCTATTGCTAATCCCCTTGTCACCATATGTGGCATTAGACCATACCAGTGACCAACAGTGAAATAGTTTGTGTGTGCATCCTGTGTTTCCGTGAGTGGTACTATGCCTAAGGATACCTCGATTGGTGGCAACACTATATACATTAGGAAATACCATACAATAGCTGTGATCAATATATCCATTGGCATTAAGAACGCTAAACCAATAAATAATGGTGCAACAGTGATCATTAATGCTACATCATATCCTATTGATGGAGAGAGATCATAGCCTCCGAACTGGGATACTAGTAGTTGACCATAGATTGATGGTAGGTTTTGTATTATCTTTAATGAAGCCAATAGATTAGGTAATAATATAACTACTGCAACAATAGCTCCTACCAGGAACATTATCTTCGAGATAAACCTATGTTCAGAAGCCCCCTTGAACCCTGTTATTCTCATAACTTCAACAGCCATTTGTGCATATGGGAATGGTAGCATCTCTTCATCTATCCATGGTTTACGAAACATTAACGCAATACCTATTTGAGCCATTGCTAAACCAAAGAAGACAAGAATCCACAAAGTCAG
The DNA here is from genome assembly GCF_000015945.1 of Staphylothermus marinus F1. Taxonomy (NCBI): domain Archaea; kingdom Thermoproteati; phylum Thermoproteota; class Thermoprotei; order Desulfurococcales; family Desulfurococcaceae; genus Staphylothermus; species Staphylothermus marinus. Next base: position 1,366,719 of record NC_009033.1, on the reverse strand, counting down.
TGATGGCGCCCATGCACTTAATACTATGCCTACCCAGTTGGGATCAGATAATAGCATTGAACGAGCTGATTCATTAAATATCGGTGCTAGTGCAGGTATTTCTTGGCCATTAACAATGATCGAACCTTTAGGAACCCATAGATCAGGCATTAATGCTCCATTATCAGTTATTGATGGGACCTGATAAGTCATATAGGCATAGTGGATTAGTAGGAAATTTGCTGAAAAAGCATAACCAGCACTAGCAGCAATAGCAACATAGATCAAAATCGCATCAGCAACTGTTAAAGCAAACCGTTTATTGATCAATGCAACTATTAAGTTGAGAACGCCTATTACCAGCAACAATATAAGCGGTGCCCATGCCCAGACCCATTCTAGAAAAGTGCTTGGCCACACTAATCCATATAGTAGGTTTGTTATAATTGGGGCTAGAATAGCCATTATTATAGCTACAACGACTCCTTTAATAGTAATATTAGTAGGTGAAACTCCCCAGAATAGTTTCTTTCCTTCTTCAGCGGACATATAACTCCACCAGAGACCATATTGATTTATGCAATAAAATCTTTACAATAATATTTTATCATGTCAAGAATAAAATATTTATTCATATAGTTAAACGTTGATGCTTTAAGCTTTGATTACTGATTCAGCTTTTTCAATGTATTGTTTCTTCTCGTCGGGAGTAATGGTTCTCCATAATAGTAATTGTTTACGGAGAGCATCTATGAAGAACTTGTTTGACCTAATCCATAATCTTGTATTACCCGATAATCTCTTAAGATAAATACTGATCTCCCACTCATTCGGATTAACTTCCAACGCTCTAATCTGGAATTCTTGTTTTACACCTGCATGCCATGGCTTAAGTCTAACAATACCTCCTAATATTACAACATTTTTGCTATTCATTGTTGTTTTACTAATACTTATCTTCTCAACCACAAAATTACCTATGTCTGGGCTTGTGAATCCACTAATATATTCGTATACATAATATAGTGAGCCAACTAGTTCCCTATAACTTGTGATCTTGAAGGGCATAGGTATAATCCATTCATCTCCTTTGGGCTTTGTTGGGAACTCCCATTTCCTGCGGAGACTTGGTAATGCCATCTTGCTTGCTTTGAATACAGGGTATATAGTAGCTGTTAAGACAGAAATAAATGTAGCAGCAATAGCCAATACAACGTATCCACTGCTATAGTTTGGCCGGAATACTCCAGGCAAAAATGTTGCTGCTGTAGTAGTTATAAGTATTCCTGTAACATAGCCTATCACAGTAGCTATTAGAGCATATGCTAATGCCTCCGCTATGAACATTAAACCTATCTGGCTAGGCGATAATCCTAGTGCGGCATAAATGAATATTTCTCTTCTCCTCTCATATATGCTTCCGAGAAGAACACCAAGAATAGAAACGCTGGCAATTATAATTGGTGCAACAACATAGTTGAAGCCAGCGCCGCTCAATGCAATCATTTTACTATACTTGGCTACTCCATGAATAGGAGAGTATGCATAAGTATCTGTTGATGGCAGGATAAATACTATATCTTTGCCTAGAATATATGGATCGTTCCTCGTCTTAATGGATATTTGAGCTAAATAAAAGTTTAAACCTTTATTCAGCCATGGATTGGTTTCAGCTATTCTAGCTGGAATAAATATTGTTCTAACAGTTCTAGCTCGTGGGAATCCGATTACGGGTGTAATAGTTTGTCCGTCTAGCTCTCTTATCTCCAAGATTTTTCTATCATCATATGCTCCTATGATCCTAAACTTTACTCCTGCGATAACAATTGTTTTATTAACATCGATAACTCCATTGGTATCACTTATTGCTGTAGCAGGTATTATTGCAACGAATTGGTCTGAGCTATTAAACCATCTACCCTTAACAATAATCTTTGATATATTACTGATTGTATCTTCTGTAGGCTCTACTGCTGTTATAGAATTTATCGGGTAATACTTCGAGGGATCATCGTATAGGAATAGATAAGTTGATCCAACAGCCCAATACCTTACAACAGCATTTCTGCCAATGATAACCTTAACTAGATCATATAATTGGCTCCCCATTGGCAGATTTCTATCTATTGTTTCCCTCTGCAATAAGAAGCCTTGAGGCCTTGTAGGCTCAAAGCCTGTCAAAGCAACTGGTTTAGGAGCCACATAGCTTGTCATACTTGTGAATAAAACAACACTTATTACGACAACAATTAAAGTTATTATTGTCAATAGTGTTCTCAATCTTCTCTTCTTCATATATTCAACGCCGTAACTGAAAGACATATAACCAGCTACGAGCTTGCTTCTCTCAACCTCGTGGACACCGACTATTTTTCTCCTTATTTCCCTCAATGCCTTATTGAAATCGCCTAGGAGAACTAGAAGCGCTGGTATTACTAGGATTATCATCACGAAACCGATAATAGTCATTATAGCATTGGCTGTTAAATGGAGAGCGGGATGTATAAAATAAAATATTACACCTGGAATAGCAGTTGCTACTAGTGTTTTCCCAATTACATTAAATGGGCTAGCACCTGGTTTTCTAAAGTAGAGCCCCATAATAAACGCGAACAAAACTAGTAATACTGAGAACAATGTAGCAGTGTTTTCTACGTCTAGATAAGCAGATTTAGTTAATTGATAAGCATTATATGCTAAAGTTAAGCCTTCAAGGATATAGGCTCTATATGCTGTATAATTATATGTTGAGAGAGATTTGGTTGCATTAGATAATGCAGACATACCTCTAGTAACGAATTCTTCTGCAGCTGGATTCCTTACTTTATAGCTAGATAATTTCGCCAACCTCCTATTATCGACATTTATTGTAGAGTGTAATGCATCAAACAAGCTATATTTATGTCCGACCTTAGCATTTTCAATAACATAGTATACTGGGTTAGGACCGAATACTAGGCTATAATTAAGATCCTTATATAGATAAGCTACAAAGAATCCTGTTTCATCGATCCCTAAATAGTAATAGTCTGGCTCAGCCATTGTATCCATTCTTACGATTCTGCATCCTATGCTTCCACCCTCAATAGGCACTTGATAAGATAAGGGATCTACAACCATGTTTACAGTTATGTTTCCTTTAAACTTAATGATCCATACTTCCCAAGGTGCTAGTTTCGATCCTAGTATTGGCTGTGAAATTGAAACATATGAACCCCTAGACACAGCTCCCATAACATTTAACGCTACCACACTCCCATTAGTCGTGAGGACAAGAGCAGTTATTGTTAAACCTGTTGATCTCGATGTAGGTAATCCTTCAACACTAAAATATCCTTCCTCATCGGTAAACCTTACTATCCTTAAATTCCAAGGACTACTTGTCTGAGTCCGCGATCCAGCACTAATAATAACTAAGGCTCTGCTTAAATTTGCTTTCTTAAGACTAACTCGTTGTCCAAGCTTCGGATCCCAAACCATAACTTGTCCAATTAAATTAGCAAACATTTCATTACGAGGACTCGTACTAATACGTGTTGGCGCATTTGGAGATAACCCTGTTGAGATAGCGTGTCCTAGTTGTTGTGGATCCTTATTATATACTTGATCCAATATTATATCGAGCAAGCTATACTGCAACAATATATTTTCCAAATTGACTTTATCAAAATAATCAATCGGTGTCCCTCTTACACCTTTTTCAGCGAAAGCTGATTTAAGAGTGAAAGCTGCTAATCCAGCACTCCAAAACGGCTCTGTATCGAGCCAGTATGGGCCGGGAAATAGAGTCCACCATGTATTAGGGTCGCGTGAATATGAGAATAATTGTCTAACAGCAGATCCTAGATCTCTTCCTAACTTATTCGAAACACTTTGTTCAAGCTTATTCAGATCAAAAACATTTGATATAAAACCAGCATAATAGTTTATTGGGCCACGAGTTATTCCAACTGCTTGTGCTGTATAGAAATATCCTATACTAGTTGGAGCTATGTATTTGGAACGATAATTTAGATCTAATCCTATAAATAATGTTTTTGCAGGATCTATAGCTATAGATGTATTTCCAAAAGACAACTCTTGTTTATTAAAAATATATTTATCCACAAAATGCCTCTGCCCCTCTAAACCCTCATAGTATCCAGAGAACCACACCATTATAGTATCATACTGAGGGATCTCATTTACTAGTTTCTCAGCATACATTAACAAGTATATTGGAGCCAAAATATCGGTTGCTCCAGGAGCAAGCCCTACTACTGGAGACCATGAATCATAATGAGTTACTAACATGATCTTATAATCATGGTTTTGTCCCGGTATATATGCAACAATATTTGAAACATTAACTTCTATCCATTTTGATCTTAGCTCTAAATAGCCCGTCTTACCATTGAGATCACTAAGTGTTAAACCATATTCTTCTTTAAGCATTCGAGTCGATATATAGCCTATAGGGAGATCAACTGGTGCATCAAGGTATTTGTCGTAATTCTGACTATTAATAATATTATCTTCATAGAACAAAATTGCTTTTACTCCTAGATGTGGATCAAGAAGCCATAACCAGCGCCAATCAGTTGAGTAGCTTATTAATAATATGCTTCCATGAAGATCTACACCGTTAAGATCATTAATGGTATTTGCAACAATAATTTTACCTCTGCAACGAGCATTAACTGGAACACCTCCACTAGGCCATAGCGGATAAACCTTTATAGTTCTATCACCGATTCTTAGATAACTACCCTCATCAACTGGGATTACAACTGTATAATTATCTAGGACGACATTGTAAGTGATATTTTTAATTAAATTGTATAGAGTCTTTGTAGCTTCGAAATATCCTTTATGCCCTGTTAATCTATCAGGTATGTTAGCAAATAAGTGAAGATAATGATTAAGCTTAGCACTCGTATTCGTTGTTGTTAAATTAATGTTTAATACTTTATTAAAAACACCATAAACTGGATTGTTTAAAAAATCACTATTATTACTTACTGAATATGCACCAGTGGAATTTATAGATGAGAGAAGAGAAATAACGATTAAGAAAAATAAATAGATAAATATCGTTTTTTTCATTCTTGTTTCACCGAGAAATACTCTATCTTGATAAAGACTTTTTAAATATTGACATATTTTATTTCCATATTGTTTTATAAAAAATGATGTTTAAATAATTTTTAATGGATTATTTTTTCTTCTTCAATAGCAAAGCTATTATAATGATAGCTATTAGTGCCGCAACTACTATAATCCAGATTAATAATCCTCCCCCACCGCCTGTTATGCCTCCTGTTGAATATACCACTTTTAATTCGTGTTTACCTGCTTGATCCAGTGTAAACGTTGCTTGTGCTTTATCTCCTATTATTGTATACTGTAACTCAGTATTATCGATCATTATTTTGCTTAGTGTATAAACACCCGCCTTTAAAGGTACTTGTATAACATATATTCCCGGCACTTTAAAACCAGGTCTAGGAGGTGAAACTGATTGATCCAATGCTGTAATGTTTCTTGATGTTGGAGCTGAGGAGCCCTTGAATAATAGTTCCCCAGCAGAGCCTAATATAGTAAAGTTTATGGTTTCAGCTTGTTGTGGTAGGTATGATCCATCAGGTGATACGAAGAGTATAACTAGTTTAGCTAATGGCCTGATCCCGAATTTTAAAGTAATAGTATCGCCTTCCTTCAATGTAACATTTATTTTTGATCCCGTGATTTCTGTTCCATTCGGTAGTATCCAGCTCTTGAATATAAATTCTCCATAGCCATCTCGTGTAGTTCCTGTCTGCGGAGAAATTCCTAGAGTATATGTTGCATTATTGTATGGTATTTTAATCGTGAACTCATTGCTTTCAATTTCCGTTTGAACATATGGTGTTCCAGAATAATAGTCGTAAACGGAAATCGCTGCCTTAGGCACACCAGTTCCTCCTTCAGTAACTATCTTAACATTAACGGGGTACTTGAGCTCTACAGCAACAACCCTACACGGTATTTTGGGGGAGAAAGCTGGGTTGTAGAAGAAGGTCTTATATTGTTGTTCTGTAAAACCTGCTTCTTTAACCAAGTATTCACGATGAAGAGGCCCAGCATAGATTTTCATATGGTATTCTTCGCTATCGCCAGGGTTAAGTGTTAATGGTTTAAACTCTACACGTATAATGGTGTTCTGAGATCCTCCAGCACTAGTTTCAAACCATACATAGCTTGTTTTTGAAACTGTTTCATCGTCCGCCATGAATAATGCGATCATAAAGCCCCATGGCGACGGATCAGTTGTGTTATCATAGATTCCAATACCCTTTAATGTGCCGTCAACCTTTACTGGTCCGCCGGGAGCTCCTCCCCAGCTTGATCCTTGATAATAAGATTCTAGTTTTCCATTATTGAACAACATAAACTGATATTCATCCTGCTTACTACCCATTAACGACACTAGCTCGATCATTGGGCCTACAGGGCGTCCCCAAGCATCTGATAGATCAATTGTTACAGGGTTTGTTCCGGTGTTGGTTAGCGTCATATTAAAGTCTACAATAAATGAATTATTATATACACGATACGTTTTAATTACTTTTAGTCCTGCAAAAGGCGAGTCATTGGGAAGAGTATATGTGATCTGAATAGTTGTATAATTTGGCGTCTCCTTCAATACTTCATATGAAGCTTTAGCATAAACAGCGTATCCTTCCCATGGATTGTTATCAGATATAATATCCCACATTACTGCGTGAATAGTGGATTCTTTTCCAGCTAATCCACCCCTGTCAGCAGCTATTCCTTTTTTAGCTACAGGGGTGTTTTTGAAATCGCTACATACGGGCTGAATATTTTGTATTGCTCCACCATGATCTAGGTCCCAAGTAATTTTTAGATAAGACTCTGTTACTGTGACGGTGTTATCTGTTGCTGTTACTGCAGATAAAGTGGTTGTTGATATAGATAATATACTAGCTATTACCACTCCTAGTAAGAGGCTTACCAGAAACTTATCAAGCAACTTCATTAAATACCACCACATTTAATTGGTTTATTAAAAAGAATATTAAAAACTATTCTTATTAAAGGATTGTATCCAAAAAATTGTTTCTCGCAGTAATTGATATGTTTATATCAAGAATTTAAGTCTATGCATCAACACTAAGACTCCTGTGAAGCGTGCTTTTAAACCATTCATAATATCTTCCCTGGGAGGATCAAGAAAATATCCTTTGTAGAGACCTGATAAATTAGTTATGTAGAATGCTTGTAGAACAAATAGGGTCAATGCAACTAGTTTCCACGGCGTATTCCTTATTACTTGTACTATATCGTTAGTTACATGATCAATTCTATTCAGAAGCTCTCTATACACATCTATTCCTTCATCAATCATTGCAGCGAACAAATCATTTAGTTCAATACCATATTCTCTCAATAAATCATGTAGAGCTGTCTCAATCGGTATTGTTAAGTATTTTTCACCATTCAACACAATAAGTACCCTTCACAATATCTATTGCTTCATCCAGTCTTTTACGGGGTGCCTTAACTAGTGTGTATTGTACATAGTCGGGTTTAATACATTTATTCACCTTCTTCAATAAGACACCGTATTTGATTTTCTGTAGCAAAGTGTGTACTATATAGTATTTTTCATAAGAATTCTTGTCAATGAGAACTAGCTTAGTGAATCGAGGTGTGAGGTATCTTAGATGCTTTTTGAAAACATCATCCTCGCTTGTCTCTTGTGATTCGATTACGTATCTAGCTATAGAGTACTGTATTACATGTACTTTTTTATCTCTACTCATAAAATAAGCCATGCTATAACCTATTTTGAAATCTCTAAGATTAACAAAATAGTCCTCATACAGTCTTAACCCTATACCCATTAGTCTCCAATTAACCATTCCATTATGGATTGGATGACAATTTATATTGTTCAGAATACTCGTAAATAATCCCATAGATACTGATTTACCGTCTAATTGGACTATGAATAGTCTCCTTGTTTCGTCACAAAACCACGATGCTGTAAATACTTTATTGTTTTCATCTCTCAAAAAATACCCTAATACTTTATGTTTATGTAGCGTCGTTGAGAAACTATTTTTTCTAACAAATCCTTTCTTCTCGAGTTTTTCAAGGTATTTCTCGTAGGCTTTAGGAAAATCACTTGGTTTACTATGTCTCCAATATATTTCGAGTTTTGCACCAGTTTCAGGTGCTGCTACTAGGACTCCATTAATACTTGTTCCTCCCTCTCTTGTTATTTCCCATCCACCTGGCAGTTTCACTTCAACCTTATTCCAAGAAATTAGTTTCAAGCATACTACACCGTTATTTTTCCGGGATTTTTAATTCTATTAAACCCTTCATTACAAGTGTTTTTATATAGTGGTAGACGGCTAATTCAACATTTCTCCTAGAAAGACCTGTTATAGACATTAGTTTCTTAATTATGTCTTCTACAGTATGTTTTCCGTCACACATTTTCCACACAACAGATCCTATCTTATCAAGTACTATTCGTTTATATTTTGGCGGTGGAGTAATTGAGATCGCCTTAATTATTTTACCGATTAAACCTCTATATTCGAGCTCGACGAGAATTGTAACTATACCATTATCATCTTCTGTGTAGTCCTCAACTACACGTACGGGTATTGATTTAAGCCATTGCTCTCTCTCGATTCTTATACCTTTAAATCTTTTGAAGATCATTTTTAGCTCCCATATATATTTTCAAAGCTTTTTCAGCTGATTTATCCCATGTATAGCTCATGGCTCTTCTAATACTTGATCTTCTAACAAGTTCTGGCGCTTTAGGATTCGATAATAATATTTCAACTAGTGCTTTATTATTTATTCTCTCCAAAACTCTTTTCCATTCACGACTCCATGCTTCATAGTTACTTGTCTCCATGAATAATAGGAGATCACTTGTTTTATCAGCAAGATCATCTGGATCTCCGGGGATAACATGTAATCCTGTACCCGTAACACCATTCATGATAATATCTATAACTGTTTCAGCTAATCCCCCAGTCTTACTAGCAACTACAGGTGCACCTGCAGACATTGCTTCAAGAGCCATTAACCCAAATGGTTCATATATGCTTGGAGCAATCATTATATCTGTTGCGAGGTGAGCTAACTGATATATGCTCTTAGTTCTTCCGAAAACTACTCTAATATTATCAGGCATAGTTATAGTATACTCTATTAGTTCTTCAGCTAATCTTTTCTCGCCCCAAACAGGCAAGAGTAGTAATATAAATTTTGCTTCTGGTACACGATAAATTATTTCCTCAACAGCTTTGAGAAATACATGTATACCCTTTTGTCTAGCCAGTCTACCAGTAATAATAGCTAGTGGCCCCTCTTCTTTGAAAGGAACTATTTTGCCTCCACCTATAAATGGGGGAACATCTAGTTTATCTATGAATGCTTTGAAGTCTTTATCATCAATAACCGGTTCTTCACTACTCATTTTGCTTAAGCCTTCAAGTAAGAAATACTTTCTAATATTGATACGATTCGATATGATGTCGTTGAGTTCTCTAATATATGTTTTAAGCGTCTCATGTATTTTTAGAACATTATTTATTATTTCCTCTGTTTTCCAAGTAGTAGCATTAGGTATATAGTCAACATGTTCTATTAGATCCCATCCTATTCTCTTAACTACTTCCTTTATATATTCTCGACTAACCGTGAGTGTTTTATCACTGAGTAATCCCCCCAATCTATCAGCATATCCATGTGATAACTCATAGTATTCCCTGAACGTTTTCCATCCATAAATGCCTCGAACCTCCTTATTCGGATCTACTCCTATCATATAGGTTAGGTGTTCAATAGGATAATAGTGTCTAGACAATAAATGTATTTGATAATAGAAGCCTACATAATCCCTTGATCCCTTCATATCATAAACAGATTTTAAACCTACAATTCCTGGAACACTATGCCAGTCATTAGCATGGACAATGTCCGGTATTATTCCCTCATTATTCAATAAATATTCTGCATAGAGTTTTAAACCAATACTCCATAGAATAATCTTCTCTAATAGGTATTCTGAAGCATATACTTCGCTTTCTTCCAGTATGTCTCCTCCAATAATAATATGTTCTACTGGAGGCTTAGAATACATATATATTTCTATTGTTCTATTTCTAATCCTATACTTCTTTATGAATTCTAATTCTTTAGAATGTTCTTTTATGAATCCATGACTTGGAACAATAATAGTTACATCATGACCTTTATTTTTTAAAGCAGTACCTAGTCTGGGAGGAACTTCTGCTAATCCACCTACTTTTCTCGTGTAGGTTGATTCAAATGTTAAGAGCCATATTTTCAAAATAAACCCTCCAATAAATTATTATGGTGCTACATAGTACTTAACAGTAGATCTGAACTCTTCGCGGGGCTTTAACTCTACATTCTTTACAAACATGATCGCTATTCCTTGGAATATTTCCTGCATTCCCTTATCCGTTCTAGCTAAGCTGTTTAATGGTGCTACCCATACTTGTTCAGTATTTTTAGATTCAAGTATTATATCTGGATACACTGAGCTTTTAATCACGACTTTATCATAGTCTCCTACCCAGTACTCATTTGAGCGGTGGAAACCATCTTTTACTTCGTAACCAATTGGTTCCCCTTTACCGGTCCTATCAATTTTTGGAGCCACATGATATTCCAATCCTATTATTGTGTTTACAAGTCTATTACCGTGATTCACTATTCTATAATCGGTCAGTAATCCTTCATCCAAGATCCTGATCTTCTTTTCAGCAAGGATCTTAGCTGGTTCTATACCATAAACATAGTGTCCTCCCAGAGCTCTCATTATCAACTCATTATCCTTTGTTAAAGATGTGTTATACCTTTTCAAAGCAAGATCGCTTTGATCCTTGAACGGTGTATTATTGATCCAATCCCATATAGAAGTGTCGGGGGCCCAGAGATGTATTCGTAGACTAACTCTCCTATACCAGTCAGGATTAAACTTTACGCCTTCAAGATATGGTTCCCAATATCTTGTCATGGTATCTTGGATATTATGTTCTAGTTTCTTAGCTTTTATATCGAACTCGAAAAGCGTCCCACCATCGTCCGGTTTGAAATATAAGTTAAGCTTTTTAGTTTCAAACAAGTATTCGTTTCTACCATCATAGTCGAAATCAGTATAATATATGTGTAGAGGTTCCTCATCATAATAATCCATAGCTTCTTCGGCTAGTCTCTCCGCTTTCAAATAATACTCATATATTGCTTGTCTTAGATGAGAGAGATATATTCCTCCAAATAATCCATGCCAATAAGCATCGTTGCATTGTGCTAAGTGATAATATCTCCATGCCTCTTCAGCTACTTCTGGTGCATTCTTAAGTTTTCTCCTCACCCACAACATTTTTTTATGCATATTATTGCTTTCTCTATACTTAATCAAGAAGTTACGGAAGAAGCCATTGCTCCACTCCAGCATTTTATCATAGCTTCCAGTTGGTAAGTACATTAATCCTCTAGCGCCGTATTCTCTTAGGTACTCGAGCGGGTGAACCATGTTTATTTCGTGTCTTCTACTCCTAATTTTAGATAGGAAATCGTTTAACCACCACCTAGCCCATTCCGCATCTTTCCACTCACCAAACTTTTCAGCATCACTCCCCCACACGATCACCCTACTTCCTTCCTCATCTCCTTTCGAAAGCATATAGTTGAATACTTCTTCACTAGTTCTCCAAGGAAGAATGTATCTTAAAGCTGTATCTATAAAGAATAACTTAACAATTTTTCCTCCCTCCTCAGTAATCCATGCATAATATGCATTATCACTGCTTTGCCCAGCTCTATACAGTGTCGAATCATCTATGAATACGTATTCAATCCCGTTCTTAGCTAATGGTTCTGGAAGACTAGGCTCCCATACTCTTTCCGGAAGCCATAATCCTTTAGGTTTATACCCAAATATTTTCTCGAAGAATCTAAGATACTCTCTTACTTGATAATATCTATCCTCCGAGGGAAGTAGTGGTAGAATGGCTTCACCCATACTTCCAGCTAAAAACTCGATAGTACCATAGTCTCCGAGTCTAGCCATTTCATTTATCCATTCAGGATAATTATCCACTAACCATAGGAGCAGGGGACCACTAATATGAACTGTAAATTTTAGATCAGCATAACTCTTCATAATGTCGAGCAACAACTTATAGCTGTTCTCAAATATTCTCCTATTAATCCATTCAAGCTGGCCTGTTGGTTGATGAAAGTGAATTGTAAATATAAAGTTTATTCTGGCCAAGACATGTTTCACCACAGTTAGAGCTTAATGTTTCTTAAATATATTTAGCTCCCCCATTTTTATAATGGTTGTCCAAAACTGTTCACAATAAATATTATAAAAAACTAGATTTATTTGAACAGATAAGACATAATATTTTATAAATCTGATCATTTTATGTTTAATCTAGTAAAGTTATAGAGGATAAATCTTGATAAGGTTTCCTGATTATTTCTTGTTTGGAACAGCTACATCATCGCACCAGATCGAGGGTAATAACATATTTAATGATTGGTGGGAGTGGGAGACTAAAGGCAGGATTAAGGTGAGATCGGGTAAGGCATGTAATCATTGGGAACTCTATAAAGAAGACATAGAGCTTATGGCTGAGCTGGGATATAATGCTTATAGGTTCTCCATAGAGTGGAGTAGAATATTTCCCAGAAAAGATCATATAGATTATGAGTCGCTTAATAAGTATAAGGAAATAGTTAATCTACTTAGAAAATACGGGATAGAACCTGTAATCACTCTTCACCACTTCACAAACCCGCAATGGTTTATGAAAATTGGTGGATGGACTAGGGAAGAGAACATAAAATATTTTATAAAATATGTAGAACTTATAGCTTCCGAGATAAAAGACGTGAAAATATGGATCACTATTAATGAACCAATAATATATGTTTTACAAGGATATATTTCCGGCGAATGGCCACCTGGAATTAAAAATTTAAAAATAGCTGATCAAGTAACTAAGAATCTTTTAAAAGCACATAATGAAGCCTATAATATACTTCATAAACACGGTATTGTAGGCATAGCTAAAAACATGATAGCATTTAAACCAGGATCTAATAGAGGAAAAGACATTAATATTTATCATAAAGTCGATAAAGCATTCAACTGGGGATTTCTCAACGGAATATTAAGGGGAGAACTAGAAACTCTCCGTGGAAAATACCGAGTTGAGCCCGGAAATATTGATTTCATAGGCATAAACTATTATTCATCATATATTGTAAAATATACTTGGAATCCTTTTAAACTACATATTAAAGTCGAACCATTAGATACAGGTCTATGGACAACTATGGGTTACTGCATATATCCTAGAGGAATATATGAAGTTGTAATGAAAACTCATGAGAAATACGGCAAAGAAATAATCATTACAGAGAACGGTGTTGCAGTAGAAAATGATGAATTAAGGATTTTATCCATTATCAGGCACTTACAATACTTATATAAAGCCATGAATGAAGGAGCAAAGGTGAAAGGATATTTCTACTGGAGCTTCATGGATAATTTTGAGTGGGATAAAGGATTTAACCAAAGGTTCGGACTAGTAGAAGTTGATTATAAGACTTTTGAGAGAAAACCTAGAAAAAGCGCATATGTATATAGTCAAATAGCACGTACCAAGACTATAAGTGATGAATACCTAGAAAAATATGGATTAAAGAACCTCGAATAAAATTTTTATCTCGCTTTACTTAAAACCTTAATTCTTTCCTCGAGAATCCTAATGATCTCATCCCTATCCTCTGGATACTTCTTATAGATAAATATCCAAATCAATGAACATGGAATCCAGAATAATGTAGAAACTATTAGTGCCCATAAATATGCATCCGGATTAGAGTATCCAATCGACCTAAAATACTCAATTAATGCTCCTCCAAGAACTGGGCCTATGGCACGTCCAACATTGTCAAGTATATTGAATATGCCGAAAACCGTTCCACGATCCTCCGGTAGATTTACTTGAGATATTATAGCTGGAACGTTTGGAGAAGCAAAGCTAACTAACTGTATTAACCCGATACTGTAGAGCCCTATGAATATCCAGTCTGTAAGGGTGGGATTACTTGGTAATGGATATACTAATATGAATATAGTCACGATCATGCCCACAAAGATAGCTAGACCAGTAAGTATCGCTCTTCCGCCTCTCTTCTTTTTCTCCGCATAATCACCTAGAAAACCACCTATAAAATTGCCTATAACTGTCGCTATCCCTAGCAGAAGCAACGTTATTGTTGCAGTTTCCTTTGTCATTCCTCTCGTTATCATAAGAAATGATACTAGCCAATAAACTAGAACTCCCCATGGAACTGTTCCAAAGATGCCTTGTGCAAATATGAGTATGTTTGTAACGGTTTCAAAGCTCTTTTTTATAGCGCTCAATGAAATCTTATAAGTATACTCAATACCTTTTTCATATGCTTCTCTGAGAACCTTTTCTCCAGCACCCTTCTTAGGCTCTTCAGCTACTATATAAAATAATGGTGCAAGTATCCAGTTGGGAACTGATACATATATAAAAGGAAGTCTCCAGCTAGGAATAACCCCTGCAAGTATCATTCCAAGCAGTATACCTATTCCAAATGCAGTACTTATATAGCCGTATCCACGCCCTCTCTTCGCTTCTTCATACATATCAGCTATTAGTGTATAAGCTATAGGTATTATTGATCCTATACCTATACCTGTTAGGAGTCTTAGAAACAATAATTGCCAATAGTTAGTTACGAATGCTGTGAGAAAACACGGGATTTCCCCTAAATACACTCCTATAAGCAATAATTTCTTCCTCGAAACCACATCAGCTAGAAAACCCCACAGTATAGTAATGACCGCACTAGTAGCGACAAATATTGATGAAACAAGCCCTATTTGAACTTCAGATATGCCGAATTCCTTCATAATAAACTGGTAATTAGGCGGTAAAAGATTTTGATCAGCCATGAAGAACACAGCTATAAGTACCAGCAATATGACTGATAGGGATTTACGGAGATACATCAGCCTCAACCTCAACCCATGATCTAAGGTAAAAATCCTCCCACATAAAATAGTTTTTCTAAGATAATCCTCTTGGATTCTATGATTTATGTACTGCTCAGAAATTTTCTTATTATATCTGAGACGGCTTTCCGAGCTTCCTCAGCTGATAATGGTTGAGAAGATATCTTGTCTAGTTCGTCAGCTATTTCGTCTAAACCGAATATGCTTCTTAGCCATGCTTGGAAATCTCCTCTTTTTAAATGATATAGTATTGATTCTGCTGGGGCTTTACTAATTATTTCTAGGAATTCCTTTATATTGGTTGCACTATATCCTGTATATTCTCCTGTTGGTTTATAGAAGTAGAACGCCTTATTCATTGGTAGTACTAGTTTTCTTGCCACATCATATTTTTTCTGCTCTATTTTCTCCGCTATTAATCCTGCTAGAAGACTTAGGGCTTGAACATATATTGCATAAGCATCTGGTGCGTTCTTGTATGGCGAGAAATAACTGTGTACTTGTTCTATGCTTCCAAACTTTGTGGCAATATAGTATAGGTGATCACTTATTGTTAGAAGCTTCCAGATACGGGTAATCTCGGGCTCATCTAATGCTTTCACATAAGGCCTTAGATCAACAAGGATCTTGAACGCGTTTCTCTGCATATGATTTCCTAGCCAAGCACTTAGATCTCGTTCATCAGCCCAACTAATCGTATTCCATGGTGGAACATCTATGATGTCTCTAGCAGGATACTTATCTACTACCTCGCTTGGAGTCGAAGTATATAAGTGATTATACTTCAATATCTCTCCCGGCAACCATCTCAAGAACTCGTGTATCCCGGTTTCTGGCCAGTGATGTTCTCCGAAAGTCTCATAATCCATTGCGAGAAATATTACGTCTCCAGGAGTTGCAGCTAGCCATGATGCATACTTATCCGCTGTTAATGGGTATTGATCCCAGTTTCTATCGCTAAACCTATAACCTATATCATCGCTTAACCTATAATTTCTCGTTAAAACCTTGATATCACTACCATATGCTCTATAAACATAATTAGGCGATCTCCATCCGAGAACCCAGTCAACACCCTCAGTTAATACAACTTTGTATCCCATAGAGGAGAATAGCCAAGCAATATCATTATTGTATGAGAACTCAGTATTCTCTATGCTCTTAGGTTCATAATCGAATAATTCCTTCATAGCTCTGCGGTGCTCAAGTATTTGCTCTCTCAACTCAGACCAGTCCTTTAAAGGCATGAAAGCAGCCATGCTATGATAATATGTTTGCTCAACAAATTCCACCATACCTGTTTCACGTAGCTCCATAAATAGATCTATTACTTCAGGCTTCCACATCCTAACTTGTTCTATGAAAACACCACTAATAGAATAAGCGACTTTAAATGGTTTATTACTATTAGCATATCTCTTTATGTTTTCCAATATTATCTTAGTTGCTGGAATATAGCATTTTGTAGAAGCTCTTTCTATCACTAATTTGTTCAGTCCATTATCGAAAATAGCGTCTTCAAGATCATGTGGCTCAAGTCTTCCTCGTAGAGCTTTTTCGAGTAGTTTATTATATGCGTTTCTATCAAGTCTATATGGTTGATGCACTTCAAACATGAATACAATATCGCTCAAAACTTTCACCAATCAATATTTTCTAATGAAATATATTGTTTTTTAAGATAATATGTTATTTGAGAGGCAACGTTGGTATTGCTGGATTTAATAAGCCGATCAATGGGACAGGTATCCATTCAGGCCTGTACATAGCTTCATACATGATCTCATATAGCGCTCTCTCAACAAGCCAAGGCATAAGTAGTTGATTGTATTGTTCTATTAATAACTGCGTATTAATACCGTGAATATTGGGTTTCTGTGTAGATGCTAAATATGATAACAACATGCTAAGACTATGTCTCATACGCCATTCCCAAGTAACATCGTTCCTCAACAGCTTCTTAGCTACTTGCTCTATACTTTTACCCTTAACTTCTAAATAGGTCATGAAGGCAAGATATTGGAAACTACGGATCATAGTGGCGATATCTCTGAGAAACGGTTCTTTCTCAACTCTTTCATCATCGCTACGTCCAGGCTCTCCCTCGAAATCCGTAATTATGAAGTCTTCGTTCTCCACGGAATATATCATTTGTGCTAAGTGAAGATCTTGGTGGATCCTCCCTTTATTACTATCTCTGAAAAGTTCCATACGCGTCTTAGCATCTTCAATTATTGAGTAGGCTTTTTCTTCGAGAACTTCTCTCCAGAAACTATATCTTCTAATATCGCGTTTCTTATCAGCCTTGCTCTCTAAATCGCTTAGTATCTTTAATATTTCTTTATATCTCGAATCTATTCTTTTAATCCATCTTTCAATATCTTCATTACTTATTTTTTCTAAGCCGAAAAAGTCTGTGCTGAATTTATCGTTTAGCTTCTTATGCATATCCGCTATAATTATTCCGAGCTTACTTGCTAAGCCAAGCCTGTACCCTAGTGGTTCTCTTCTTTTACCTGATTCTAAAAGTTTCTTATAAGCTATATAGAATGGATAACCGCCATCTCCTATACCTTTAACATACTCTACTACCAGAGATACTACTATATCCTTTAATATGAAGACTTGATAAAGCTTCGGAATATTCTTGAATCTTTTCTCAGCTAGTTTCATTAGAATTAAAGGTTCCATATTGATTCTAGGGATAAGTCTATAACTCTTCACTACTACTTTATCTCCATACTCTAATTCATGTATAGCAACTATATTGGTTGTATCTAGTGTGAGCGGGTATGCCTTTGTTACTTTACCTACTAGTTTTTCGTATTCCCTAATACTAATATCCTCTATCTTCTTTAATTTCTCAATATAATCTCTCGAAAACTCAGCTTCATACAGATACTTATTATTTATTAAAAAATATCTATTAGCTGGAAGATCAGGTTTTGTATCAGCAATTTTTAATGGCAAATAGAACCCGTGCTCGTTAGCTTTTATAATGGATAAGATTATGTCGTCGCATTCTTTATAATAGTTAAAAAATATACTTTTAGAGACTCCTTTCCAAGGCCACCATCTAATATTGGGTAAAAACTTTTCTAACTTACTTGCTAAGATTGTTTGATTTATCATTGTTTCACATCAACGATATGATTCTATTTCGTTAGTAAACCTATTATTTCTTTTAAATAGTTTTTCAGATCATCTATTGTTGTTATCCTTCCTTCATTAATTAGTTCAACTAAGAATTCATCGTTGAAAACATTTTTTATCCATTCCAAGAAATATCCTCTCTTTAAGTGTTCTTCTAAAATATTTCTTGGAGCTAGACCATACTCTATTACAGCATATAATTGTTTATAATCTCTAACAGTTAATTGGAGGGGCTCGCCTGTTGATGGATTAGTAATTATGTATGGTTCTGGTGTTTTTATTTCTTTGAGTCTCTCTATACTTTTCTTGAGTTTTAACCCCTTACTTGTTAATTGATATCTTTTATCATCTATTCTTCTAACTAGTTCTTCCTTCTCAAGTGTTTTCAAGTATTTCTTTACAGTGTTTAATTGGAGTCCTAATTGTTGAGCAATTTTTACTGGTTCAAGTTCTCCGTTTTCGCCACTATAAAGTATTATTCTATAGAATGCCCTCCTACTCAATATAGAGTCACCTTTTAAAATTTATACTTTATCTTTTAAGTATAAATCTTTATCTCAGAATAGATATATGGATCAATTTATTCTTATGTGTAGGTATGATCAGTTAAGGCTGAATACGTCATAGCCTCAAAAGCTCTGCTTCGCCTGGGCTCATCATCTTCTTATTTATCCTAGGACTGAGCGATTAATAGTTTTTCTGTATTGATCGTTTTTGTAGCTAATACTAGTAATCCTATGCTAACAATTGCTAATACACTTATATGAATAATTGATCTCAAAACATATCCGAGCATATATGATTGTATAACTAGTATGCTATGAACATATGGAACTATATATAATGGATAAAGTATCTCTGAAGGAAGCCTTATATAGTCTACGAAGAAGCCTGTAAAGAAGAATACTATCCCAATAGTTGTCACTATTCCAGCAATATTTGATGCACTCCGTATACCCTTGGTTCTAGTAATGAAGGGTAATGCTATAGTTATAGTTGCTAATATTGTGAAGAAAGCCGTTATGGAATGTATTAGTAAAAGCATAGGATCAACTATTAAGCCAAGACCAACTCCTGAAGCAATACTCAATAAGAACATATAAGCTACTAATCCCAAAGCATCAGCAACAGCCGTTATTAACCCAAGAATTGTAGCAGCAATCATTTTAGAATAAATAATTGAATTAAGGGGGGCAGGGCTCGATATAAGTAGTTCCATGGTTTTTCTCTCCCTCTCACCAACTATACCATCTATAACGTATGATGCAGCTGGAGTCACCACGAAGCTAAGGGCTAAAACAAGTATTCTTGCAAAGGTAGCTTTTAATTCGAATCCTGGTTGTGCTGGAACACCGGTTATTGTGACAACTTCAGTCCTGGTTTGTATAGGGTTTCTAAGAGCTTGTGGTACAATTGTAATATTTAGTATTCTAGACAATGAATTGATCTTTTCATCAGATAACCTTATGGATAAATAATATATGACACCATTAACAGTTGCTTCAGCTCTCTCAGCTGCTTGAACACCTGCTTTCCTATAAATAATTATTCTAGCAGTAGTATTTAGTAATGTGGAGTTTTTAGCGAAACCCTCCGGTATAACAACTGCTAAGTCTATTTTTGGATTCTTAACTATGCTTTCATTACTGGAAATAGTATAGTTGTATCCATAACGAGATAAGACATTGGTTAGATTAGAGACGACCCATGATGAATTATATGTTATATTTAAGTAGTCATTATGATAACTCGAATTATCAAGATCAATTATTGCTATTAGAACTGGTTGTTGTGTAACTAGTGCTACGCCTAGTAATCCGATTAGGGGAAGCATTATTAATGGTAGAAGTATGCTTGTAAACAATGTTTTCCTATCCCTAATTAGGTCTGTGAGTTCTTTCCACATAAGTACTCTTATAAAATATGTGGTCCTCATTTCCTGGTTTCCTCTACTGCTTTTACGAATGCTTCTTCTAAGTTATCAGCACCATATAGATCTTTTATCTCCTTCGGTGTTCCTTCAACAAATATTTTGCCTTGATAAATAAATGCGACTCTATCACATAGGTATTCAACTTCTAACATATTATGACTACTGAGCAATACCGATGAATTTGTTTCTTTAACATATTCCTTTATCATCTGCCTAACTTTTACAGATGCGTAGACGTCTAATCCACTAGTTGGCTCATCAAGTATGGCCATAGCCGGTTTCCTCATCAATACTAGAGCTAGCAGTAGTCTGCGCTTCATACCTTTACTATATGTTTCAGCTCTCTCTCTTAATTTATCTTCTAAACCACTAAGTTCAGCACCATATTTGATCATTTCCTCTATGTCTTCTACTTCGTAGAGCATAGCATATAGTTTTAAGTGTTCATAACCTGTTAACCTAGAATAAACCCCTGCTTCTTCGGGAAGATAGCTTATATTTTTCTTAGCTATATCTATGTTTTCATGCAGGTTTACTCCTTCAAATAATACTTTTCCCCTTGTAGGTTTTAATAAGCCAGCTATTATTCGGAGTGTTGTTGTTTTTCCTGCTCCATTAGGACCTATTAATCCAAATATTTCGCCTGGTTTAATATTGAAACTTATTCCTTTAACAGCATATACTTTATTATTATAGATCTTATGTAGATCAATTACTTGGAGCCTATAATCACTCAATGCATACAGCCCAGTATTACCTAGTTGTTCGAATCATAATCTAATACTTAACATATCATATAACCGGAGAATTAATATATTCCTACCCACACTAGTAGAAATGGTGGGTTTCCTAGATATGAGCGACCTTATCAAGCTGAGGACGCTGGAGTTTCTAAGCAATTATGGAGATAAGGGATACATAGTTCTGAGAACAGCTATCGATATAGCTCTCGATCCAGGAATAGATCATAGACTAGGAGATTTTAGTTTTAAACACCTCGTTTTCAGACTTAGGAGACAAGGCATAATCTATAATCCAGCAAATCTTATCAGAATACTTGAGAAAGAATATGGTCTTATAGAGAAAAGCTATAGTAGTAGCTCTCAGAAATGGTGGAGCTTTGTCGATCTAGAATCTATTAGAAAAGCTCTCCTCGAATATAGTGGTGTAGAGGAAGCTGAGGAACCCCGTTTAAGACTGTTGCTTATAAAATATAAAAGCATGGAGCCATCGCGACTCCTAAATACTCTGAGAAGATTATCTATGAAAGATTCACTTAACGCTATAGATAAAAAAGTGTTCCGAGAAATAGTTTTCGGAGACCTAGACAAGATCACTAGTATACTGGAAGAAATGATGGCTTACGAAGATGTCTTCAGCAAAGAAATAATGACGCTACAGGAGATAATATCTCTAGCTGAGCGAATAGCTTCTAAAATAGAGGAAGGAGCTTCTAGAACTATTAAGAGGAAGATTGAAAAACCACTAATGTCTAATGAAAAAGAATATGAAGAAGCGTGAGTAATAGTTGAAGGATCTTGTTACTTCAGGAAATAGCGGCTAGAATAATTATACCGCCACTAAAAGGATTGCTAGTTCATTCTCTCTCAAAAGAAGGGTTTAGCCAAAGAAGAATAGCTAAACTACTAGGAATAACTCAGCCCCAAGTACATAAGTATTTGAGTAAACCTGAAGAGTACTATTATAATCTCCTATTATCTCATGGATTCGACCTCGATAAAATAACCAGTTATTTAAACATAATATTATATACTGCTTTAAAAGAGGAACAGATAAAACTAGTTCTATTGATGAGCAGTATTGTAAACGAGTTATCCATGGAGTATTTGTGCCGGATAAAACATGGTGCAAAAGATTATTGCCGCGACACAATAATTGTTGATCCATTCATAGAACATTATAGATCATTTGTATCAACGTTGTTATCAAAATACAACTTATCTAGACTAATACCAGAAGTCGGCTCCAACATAGTGTTTTCTCCACATAAACCAAGAGATATAAGTGATATAATCGGGTTATCCGGCAGAATACTAAGAGTCGGCGGAGGAATCAAAGCTGTTGGGGAACCAATATATGGTGGTAGCAGGCATTTATCACGAATCCTACTCATCGCTACAAAGTATAATGAGAAATATAGAGCCGCAATGAATATTGTATATGATAAACTAATACTGGATAAACTCGCCAACAAAAACTATAAAGTAACAGAGTCTGGACCACATAAAACACTGGAAGAATTCTGGTCAGACATCGAGAAGGCACTCAGAGAAAAACCCCAGATTATAGGGGATAAGGGCGGATATGGTTTAGAACCCGTTATATATATTTTTGCCGAGAATCTTTCCGAACTAGAGGAAATAATACAGATAATCTTATATGATTAATCAAGTGAACTAACTTGTTTAGAGCTTGTTAAAAATGTTTTGATCATAATTTAATTAGGAAGAGGTGGATACATTGCAGTATTATGATCTATGCGTTATTGGAGGAGGAAGCATAGGGGGGATAATAGCTTATTATTCTTTTAGGGGAGGAATAACTAATATACCAGTATATTATCGAAGCATTGAAAGTGTCGAAGCAATAATGAAGAATGGAGGCTTAACAATTAAATATGGTGATAAAGAATATCTCGTACCCATAATTCCTGTCCACTATACAAAACCTATTGGTAAATGCAGATTCATAATAAATACTGTGAAAGCATATAATGTCAAAGACACAATTAACTTAATGCATAAGATAACTAGTGAAGACTCATTAATCTTAATGTTACAAAACGGTTTCGGCAGCTTGGAATTAGTTGAAGAAAAAATATTTAACCGATACATTGCTGGAGGAGTAGTGTTCATCGGAGCTGAACGAATAAATAAATACTATATAGTTCACCATGGCGGTAGAACAATTATCGCGGGAAGTAGGAGAGGATTCACATCTAAGTTATTAGAGCTAATGAATATTCTTAATAGGGGAGGATGCGATTTCCGAGTAACATCAAATATAGATTTATACAGATGGATAAAGCTTGGAGTAAATGCTGTTATTAATCCATTAACTGCAATAACACGTTCTAAGAACAAAATAGTTCTAACACGGTATGGGAGAATACTTGCAGAAGAAATAATTGATGAACTAATTATTGCTGCGGAGAAACATGGTTTCAAACTTGATAAGGAAAGGCTTCTAACAACTATTTTTAGAGGATCAGAGAATACTTCGGAAAACTATTCAAGTATGGCACAAGATGTAATCAATAATATGCCTACGGAGATAGATTATATTAATGGATTCATAGCTAAACATGTAGGGGAGAAATCGGTTAATGGAGTTATAACACGTATTGTTCACTTAATAGAGGAATCCTATATGAAGAATAATTATAATAAATCATAATAATCTAGCTAATCAATTATACTACTAGGTGTTAATCATTGAAGAAGATAACAATTAGAGATATATTGAAAATGAAGGGAAAGAAGAAAATCGTTATGGTAACAGCTTATGATTATCCATTCGCCAAACTTGTTGATGAAGCAGGTGTTGACATCATTCTTGTCGGGGATAGTGCTGGAATGGTTGTTCATGGATTACCATCTACTATTCCTGTAACAATGGATATGATGCTATTACATGTTTCAAGTGTTGCTCGAGCTAAGCCTAGAGCATTAATTGTTGGTGATATGCCTTTCCTAAGCTACGAAGTAAGTATTGAGGAAGCTGTTAGGAATGCTGGTTTAATGTTGAAATCAGGAGCTGAAGCCGTTAAGATCGAGGGTGGAAGTGAAATGGTTGATGTTATAAAAGCACTTGTAAGAGCAGGTATTCCTGTAATGGGACATATAGGTTTAACTCCTCAAAGATACCTATTACTTGGCGGTTATAGGAGGAGAGGTGTGAAAGAATATGAAGCTGAAAAAATAATTGAAGATGCTAAAGAGCTTGAAAAAGCAGGAGTATTCTCGATCGTGATAGAATTTACAGCTGCTGATATAGCTGAGGAAATAACTAAAGAAGTATCTGTTCCAACAATATGTATTGGTAGTGGGCCATACTGTGATGGACAAGTACTAGTTCTCCATGACTTGCTCGGAATATATGAAGAAATCCCTCCATTTGCGAAGAAATACGCTGACCTTAGAAGAATAGTGATTGATTCGGTTAAGAAATATGCTGAAGAAGTACGGAACGGTGTGTTTCCTGAGAGAAAACATTATTTCTTCAGTAAACGCCGCGAGGCTGAAAAATAATTGTTTATCAAAATCCCCCTACACATTTCTGGATTATGGTATCCTATAATAACAAATAATCCCTTGACAACGGGGAGTATTGGGGCGGGAATAAATATAGCATTATACTTAACAGCTAAGCTGAGAAATACTGAGAAATGTGGTATTCTATTAAATAATGAGGAAGTATTAAAGGATCATTCCCGAGCCATATGTGGAAAACTAGGTGTAAACCTATCTGTTGATGAAAAATCACCTATTAGCCTTGGATACGGATTTGGATTATCTGCTGCATGCTTACTTGGTTTAAGTCTTTCATCTCTGTTGGTCAAAAATATCACTATTGAAAAAGCTACTTGGCCTGCTCATGTAGCCGAGGTAATCTATAATACTGGTTACGGAGATGTAATAGCTGAGTTTTATGGAGGCTTGGAAATTAGAGTGAAACCTGGACCACCAGGTATAGGTGTGGTTGAACATATTTATCCGGGTAGAAAAGTTGATCTCATAGTTTCTGTTCTTCCAGGCAGAGAAGATACCCCCTCTATGCTTAAAAGAATAGGTAAGGAAACATATGATCTTGCCAGAAAACTTATTGATGAGCTATTGGAAAAGCCTAGTGTTGAAGAATTTTTTGTGAAAGCACATGTTTTCACTTCTAAAATATTCAGCTATGATAATATAGATAAATTATTATCTCCTTATAGAAGTAAAATCATTGGTTATTTCCGTAAAAAACAAGCACTAGTATTATGGGTTGAAAATGAATGGTTAGATGAGATATATTCTTATTTAAACAAGTATTTTCTATCGTTTAAAACATGGATAGACATGTATGGTGTGAGATTTGAGAATACCTCCTAATCATCCTAGGAGAGAAAGCTTATTGTTACGGGAAAAAATAGTTGAGGGATACAAGAGAGGAATAGTTGCTTTAGAAGGATTAATAGCTCATGGGCGGGGCGAGTGCTTCGATTACTTGCTTGGAGAAAAAACACATGATTTCGCATATGAAGCTATAAGAGCTGCTGCGGCTGCTTTATTGCTTGCTGAATACCCTGTTTTATCAGTAAATGGTAATACAGCTATGCTTGTCCCCTCAGAAATAGTGAAGCTAGCTAGAATAGTGAATGCAAAGATCGAGGTTAACTTGTTTTATAGGACGAGGGAGAGGGAGGAAGCTATTGCTGATTGGTTAAGGAAACATGGTGCTACGGAAGTTCTGGGTGTGGGGGAAGATGCTTCAGCAACTATTCCCGAATTATTTAGTGAGAGGCGGAGGGTTAGTCCAAGGGGAATACTGCGTGCTGACGTTGTTTTTGTTCCATTAGAAGATGGTGATCGAACGGAGGCTTTGCGGAGGATGGGTAAAACAGTTATAGCTGTTGATTTAAACCCATTATCGAGAACTGCTCGTGCAGCGAATATTACTATTGTTGATAATATTGTAAGAGCTCTCCCCATACTTGTAGAGGAAGCTAATAAGCTTAGAAAAGCGGATCGATCCATGCTTCGCAGAATCCTTGAAGGATACGATAACAACCATGTATTGAGCAGAGCATTAATTGCGATAAAGAATAGATTAGAACGTCTTGCTAATAGTAAAATAGTTCTTGATATATCTTAGATATTTTGTTTTACTATATCAATAATCTTTCTCGCCAATACTTCTTTTCTTATCACACCCATGCATTCATGACTATCACTAGAGACGATGCATGCATCAATATAGTTTGATGAGAAACCTACGCCGCTAATGCTGACATTATTAGCTATTGCTAGATCAGCATTATACTCTAATAGTTTATTTCTAGCTTTCTCCACAAGTTCTAAATGGTTATCCACTGTTTCAGCAGAGAATATAATTAATAGTTTTGGCTTCTTACTTCGAGACACATACTTTATTGTTTTAGGGGTCTGCTTCAATCTTACAACTAAGCTGACATGTTCATGTGTTGATATCTTTTTATGGCTTCTAGACAATACGGTGTAGTCTGATGGTGCAGCAGCAAATATTGCTGCATCATATTGTTTCTCATTTGTAAGCTTTGAAATAGTCTTAGCCATTTGAGCAGTTGTTGTAACAGGATATTTATTAACATTATACGGTGGCTCCACCCTTAATGGACCATGGACCAAGTCGACTACTGCCCCCCTACAAACCGCTTCTCTTGCAAGTAATACACCCATTAATCCTGAACTGTTATTTGTGATTATTCTTACTGGATCAATATATTCTATTGTGGGCCCAGCTGTTATGAGCATATATTTACCTTCAAGATCACGTCCTCTATTAACTAGTGCATCAATACAGTGGACAACATCGTTTATTGGTGGAAACTTTGCTTTACCCTCCTCTATTAATGGATTAATAATGGAGACATTATTGTAACTAGCTAGTTTATTAATTGCTTCACGGTACTGAGGACTATTATATAGTTTCATATTCATAGTTGGCAGTATTGCTAATTTTTTACCAGCCCCCATCATTGTTATAGCGGTTAAGTGAAGCAATTGATCAGCTATTCCATAAGCTATTCTCGAAATAGTGTTCAGAGTAGCGGGGGCTATAATGAATGCTTCAGCCCAATTAGCTAATTCTATGTGTTCGGCTCTACCCGTGAATTCAATTAATGGTTTAGACCCAATAGCCCACTCAACTAGATCAGGTGTAATTAAGCTAAGGGATTCCCTAGTCATGACTACTTTTATCTCCGCTCCTAACCGGATAAGTTTCCTTATAAGATCAATTGATCTATAAATAGAGGAACTAGCAGTCAAACCAAACAGTATTCTTCTATTCCTAAGCGGAGAATACTCTTCTATCAGGGGGAGCTCTGCCAAGATTCTCACCAAGTTTTTCATATAAGTTCTACATTGTTTCCGCATCTACAATATAGGGTTATAACCGTGTTTGTCTTTTCCATTATAATTAACATTTCGAACTTATTAAAAGATTCATATATAGATAAGTCTTTGCTGGAAGGATTCGCTTTAAATACTTATTCTTAATTCAATATTTATTGTGCAATATAAGCATGATTAATTATTATTGGCTAGGGGAACGATGAATTGATCTTGTGGCGAAAAAGTAGGGGTGTTAATGAAAAAGATATACCCAACATTTACGAGATATTCGAGAACGCTAAGAAGAGATTGCAGGAGAGAGCTCAAGGGTATAGGATAAGAAATGCTGAGGAAAAGGATCTAGAGGATGTGAGACAAATAAACATGATCACATTACCGGAGAACTATCCATCCTACTTCTTCAGAGAACTATGGATAAAATATGGTAAATCATTCTATGTAGCAGAAGCGCCTGGAGGAAAAATAGTGGGTTACATAATGTGTCGAGTGGAAACAAAGCCTGGATACTTTAAACACTTCCTAGTTAGGAGCGGGCACATAGTTAGTATAGCTGTTCTAGAAAAACATCGTAGAAAAGGGCTTGGATACGCCTTAATGGCATATGCTTTGAAAAGTTTATATGAGGAATATAATTGTAGTGAATCATATCTCGAAGTTAGAGTAACAAATAAACCAGCAATAAGTCTCTATGAAAAACTAGGATATAAAACCATAAAAATACTCCACCATTATTATCTCGACGGAGAAGACGCTTTCCTCATGGCTAGACCATTACCATAAGAACAAATAAGATACCTAAAGGAGCCTATTCGCTTGTTTGGATATTATGGTTGTTTTTGTGGTGTTTATGTGTTCTTTTTATTGGTGGGGGTTGAGGGGTGAGAGTTTCTCCTTGGAGCCCCAATAACCCCCACGATGAAGAGAGTGAAAAACCCGACCCAAGAGGGGGAAGCCCCTGCAAATAATAAAGCATGGGCAAACACACTAGGAGTTGGTGATGCTAATATATATGAACATCTAATACTACTTGGTATTTTCTCGGCCCAATCGTTCTAACAATCCTCTTATTCATAATATCGAATTTTTTAACACTTAAATCTTGAAGCTTATTTTTTAAAATGTTTTCAGCAATATCTAGTGGAGAAGAACTCTTATCTGCTACAATGTGTAGGTAGATATGTATCCAGCCTCTCCTATTCCTTAAAGCTTTTAATGCATAAACCAAGTAGTCAAGAGCTAGTTCGGGATAAGGCATTAATACTCTATCACTTGTATTAACTAGTTTTTCTTCGATCACCTTAGCAGCATCTCCCATAAGAGGCACAACTATGTCTTCAACTTTGTTAAGCCTTATATTTTCAACCATGTAACGGTAAGCATGTGGATTTATATCTATACTATATACTTTTTTCGGCTTAGAATAGCGAGCAATGATTATGCTGAAAAAACCTGCACCAGCGAACATGTTTGTAATTATTTCTCCAGGCTTAACTAGTTGTGCTATTCTTTTATGTTCGTAGTTGAGAGTAGGTGATACATATACCTTAGTGATGTCTATTTTGAATAAGCATCCATGCTCTTTATATATTGTTTCACTTCTATCTTCACCAGCTAAGTGGATAAACGGTCTAAGCCTATAAGGCCCCTTAACACCTGGTAATCCTGCCCAGACACTCTTAACATATTTTAGCTCCTCAACTATTGTTTCAGCTAATGGTTTCAGTTCGTAGGGATCAATATCAAATGGTACACGTATAATAGCTATATCCCCAATAATCTCTATTCTACCCCATATTTTCCTCGCCTTTTCCTCGCCCAACACCTTTATAGCTAGTTTTTTAAGAAGCTTACCTCTCGTCAACTAGTAGCACCACAGTTACTAACTAGTTTTCACTCTTATTTTTCTCAGAGGCATAATAGCAATTAACATGAGAAGTGCGCTCATAATAAATGTTATTAGTGGATCAATAGACATTAAATAACCTCCTATCTGCGGTGCTGGTATGGATGAAATATTTCTTGCAGAATCAGTTAATACTCTTAATCTACCTATCTTCTCGATACCATACATGATCGTGACTAATGTATTATATGCTGAAACCCAGAAAGCAATGCTGAATCCTATAAGTAATGCTGATAAATGAATATATGGATAAGGAAGATTGATTAAGAGAATGCCAGCCGCTCCTATCAACTCATATGTTATAAGGGATTTTACAGGCTTAATCTTATCCGTAATAACGCCTGCAAAATATGAAGTCACCAACATAGATAACCCGATAACAGTGTTATAATCACCAATAATAGGATCAGCAAGCCCCCTATATTCTTTTAAATAAGCATTCAATAATGGAAACCAAAGCCTCCAAGCAAAACTATCAATTAAAGCAAATAATACAATAGTTATTACGCTTTTATCAAACATGAACATAACCTTATAGCTATTAATAATATCGGCTCTTCCAATAGATGTACGTGAAAACATATTTTGTCGAAGAATAAGAATCACATAGA
The DNA here is from genome assembly GCF_000015945.1 of Staphylothermus marinus F1. Taxonomy (NCBI): domain Archaea; kingdom Thermoproteati; phylum Thermoproteota; class Thermoprotei; order Desulfurococcales; family Desulfurococcaceae; genus Staphylothermus; species Staphylothermus marinus. The sequence goes on along the minus strand of NC_009033.1, from coordinate 1,336,916 downwards.
CTATAATTGTTCCTGCAAGACTAAAAATCCCCATCCAAATCATCAAGTATCCATAACCAATTGTCTCAGTTAATCTGCCCAGTATAAAGGGGGTTACGGTTCTAGACGAGTTAAACAAGATCACAAATAAACTATAAACTCTACCAAGCAATATCTGGGGAATAATAGTACCTATGATCTTATTTCTCGAGGGAGACCATAGATATAAGCTGAGCATATTTAATGCATAAGATATTACTAATGAGTAAAAACTCGGATAAACAACCGGTAATATCAATGCTAAAGACATAGATAAACCAGACAAAAACAATACTTCAATTGCCCATCCAAGATCAACAAGATGGCCTACAATTGGGAGTATAAGTATGATAAGAGCAGAAGCAATAGTCGCTATCGAACCCAAATCCTTCGTTGAGTACCCTATGCTTATGAGGAATAAAGGATACAAGAACATATAACTAGCTCTACCAGCGCCACGGATAAATGTGTAAATATATAGGGAGAGCAGAGTTGTCTTCTTCTCACTTCCTAGTTCTTTTAAACTCCTCATCATCCTCTTATATTCACCCATATAATAATTCATAACTATACGGTGTTTCAACTATAAACACTAAAAATACTCTAATTACCTTAATATTCCTAATAGTATAGTATTTATTTTGGTGAAATATTTGAATTGCATATCCACAAGTTCTCCAGGCTTATATAAGAAGGGTATTGTGAAGGTAATCCAATGCTTTATCAACAAGGAATACGATGAAATAAATTATTCTATCCTAAAACCATTAATATGGGAGTATTCAACCCGCATCTTCACATTAGACAATGATGAGTGCAGTTTAGAATTCGTAGACAACGAACCGATAAATGATGAATTTATTATTTATAGTTATCATTTGAACTGCTTGGATAGGAAAGGATATATTGGTATAAGAGCGGTAACAAGGAGGAATAAGTTAATAATGATAGTTTTCACTATTGGAGAAAAATATATAGAAAAAACTAAGACAAGTCTTCCAGAAATTGAGAAGCTGAACACTTTATTTACTAAACAAACAGTTATTGAGAAATCAGTTAAAGAATATGGGAAAACACCGCCTGGTCAAAGATTTATTCCTAGCTTCATAATATACCGTATCCTTGGACAACCCTATATAAGAATAAATGAGTGGTCTTTGAAGATAACTGGAGAAGTAGAAAAAGAGCTTAGATACAAGTATGAAGACCTTCTTAGAATGGAACACATTACTATTAAAACAGATTTCCACTGCGTTACAGGGTGGAGTGTGAAAGATGTTGAATGGACAGGGGTTCCTCTGAGAAGGTTTGCTGAAGAAGCTAGAATTAAGCCTGGAGTGAAATGGGTTTATATAGTATCTCTTGATGGATACACAACAATTATCCCCTACGAAGACTTCGTATTTAATAATTCGATTCTAGCCTTGAAAATGAATGGTAAACCATTACCGCTTGAGCAAGGTTTTCCGGCAAGAATAATTATTCCACACCTCTATGGATGGAAGAGTGCGAAATGGGTGGAAAAAATAATTTTCACAAATAAATATGTTGATGGCTACTGGGAAGCACTAGGATACCATTGGAGAGGAAATATATACTTAAACGAGAGATTTAAGCAGATCTAATGGGATACGCTGAGATTCTAGTTCATAATAATATCTCTGCAAAAACAATATTATCCACAACATATTGGCTACTAGACGTGAAAGATATATGCTGTTAGCATCTGCAATACTCTGAGTATACGGGTTTAAAACCTCGATTCCATAACTAGCAGGATCACATTTAAAAAAGTAAAATCTACCAAATAATACATTAATAGTAAACATTACGAAAAGAGATATAATGCTTACAACTATAGTAGATGATAAACCGATCATAAAAGCTTTTCTCCTATTCTTTATTAAAACAGCCCAGACAGAATACATGCTTACATAAGCTGAAAACAGTAAAAGACCGACTACTGTAATATTGGATACTATAGCGTATGTCTCTACATAAGTAAAAGGATCAAGGATCAAGCTAATAATATAGAAGACAATTGCAGAAACAAGATAAACTATAGTGAAGGTAATATAGAATAGAACTAGTTCTCTCCTACAAATATTTGTTTGTAGAAAGAGTTATTCCCAGAATATTTTTCACCAATATAGATCCTGATCGGTAAAGTTGAAAAGAATATTGTAAGAGCCGGTAAGCCAAGCAATAATAAGTATGAAATCAATGCATTAAAGATAACCACTCTATTAGAATATGTGATTGAAGCATTATTTGCAGCTTCTACTTGGCAATAACATATAATAGGAGCCATTAAAAACCTAACAACAATAATGGATATAGATTTTTCAAGCTATATGCATCGAATACGTATGATCTATTAGAGGATCTCAGAACCGGTAATTCATATCCTGAACCACTGGATTCATTAAATTTATAGTAAACATAAGAAAATATAGTTGTCGAATCTATATATTAATCTATGAGTAAATCCTTGTCTCAGTGCTTCATTAAACCATTCATTGTAGCTGGAATTTGAGGGTTTCATGTTTTTCTTTGGTAAAACTACAAGTATTCCATAAGATTTATTCTTAACAGGAAAGCTGTAATCTATGCTTACAGGTTTTACGGAACTAGTAGAAATCCCGCCATCTAATATGTTTTTCAACAAGTTGTTTGCTTCCACAGAACTCATATGTGATAATTTTCTACCATTATATGTATAGTGGTTGCCCGTGCTTTATTTTTTGGTTGTTTTGGAAATTTTGGATATCTGCACGGGCTTCCCCCTCTTGGGTTGGGGCTTCACTCCTTCATTGAGGGGGCTATCGGGGCTCCACACAGACCACTTTGAGCCCTTCATCTGCAGTTTTAAACCATTAACCATTATATTAGTGAGGATTTATAAAGCGAACCCAATAATTAAAACAATCATGATTTCCACAATTTCCAAAACAACCATAATATCCAAATAAGCAAATAGTCTACTGTGAAGTTTATGTGTTCCTTCTTAGTGGGAGCATAAATATATGGTAAAGGTATCTCAGTATTATTATTGAGAACAGTAATCATTATACTCTTATTGAATCCACTTACAAGCTCTCTAGGCAAACTTATCAATACAATATTGGTTTGATTCATTGTATTATAATCAGTAGGATGCATAGTATTAAGAATGAAGTATTATATGATTGTTTTGCAATAGTATTTACAATACTTGTTTATGGGACATTTATCGCATAATGGTTTTCTTGCTTTACATGTTTTTCTACCATGCGTTATTAGGAGGAGGTGTGCTTCTAGGTATTCGTTTGGTTTTAATTGTTTCATCCACCAACGGGATATGGTTTCATAATTGTCCTTTTCAATATATCCCAGTCTCTTCGATACTCTACGAATATGTGTGTCTACAGGGAATACTGGTTGTTTATAATACATTAATAAGACTACATCAGCTGTTTTTAAACCAACACCTGGCAGGTTGACAAGGTATTTTCTAGCTTCTCTAAGTTTCCCCTCCTCTACTAGTTTTCTAAGCTCCTCCTTAACGTTTCTCTCTGTAAATATTTTGGCTAACTCGACTATGCGTTGAGCTCTTTGATTATACATTCCAGCAGGTTTTAATGCTTCAACTAATTTTTCTATGGATGTAGAGAGGATTTTCTCGGGCGTTATTTCTCCATATATCTTTTTAAGGTTGAGATAGGCTCGAATAGCGTTTTTATCGCTTGTATTCTGGCTAAGCATAACTCCAATAATGTATTCAAACAATGATTTATCACGAATATTTGGAGCAATGAATTCTTTCAGGTTTAACTTGTAGTGTTTGCGGAGAATACTTATTATTTCTTCTCCAATACTCTGAGACAATAAAAGCACCTTTTATGGATAAATTCTACCTCTAAATCTCGGGAATGGTGTAGCGTCTCTAATATGGTCTAGCCCAGCTATCCACATAACTAGTCTCTCGATTCCTAAGCCGAAACCACTATGGGGTACTGATCCATATTTTCTGAGATCAAGATACCATTTGTAGTCTTCAGGATCATATCCTTGCTCAATTATTCTGTTAAGCAATTTATTATAGTCGTCTTCACGCTCGCTCCCACCTATAATTTCACCATATCCCTCCGGCGCTAAGAGATCGAATCCTAGAGCTAGTTTTTCATTTTCTGGATCAAGCTTCATATAGAAGCTTTTAATCTCCTTGGGGAAATGAGTTATGAAGAATGGTTTGTCAAACTCCATTGTAAGAACTCTCTCCTCATCAGCACCCAGATCATCTCCCCACTCAATATTAACACCTTTCTTCTGTAGAATCTCTATTGCTTCATCATATCGTATCCTAGGATATGGTGGTTCAACGGAGTTCTTCAATATTTTAAGGTCTCTGCCTAGAATCTCTAATTGTCTCTTATTATGTTCTAGAATGTATTGAACAATATACGCTACTAGTTCTTCAGCTACCCTCATCATATCCTCCATATTATACCATGCAGCCTCTGCTTCTAAATGCCAGTATTCTGCTAAGTGTCTACGTGTACGTGATTTTTCCGCTCTAAAACTAGTTGTGAGGCTCCATACTTTTTCAAGACTATATATTAGGGCTTCAAGATATAGTTGAGCGCTCTGGCTTAGATAAGCTGTTTTATCAAAGTATTTAACGGGGAATAGTGTAGCTCCTCCCTCAACAGCTGATGCTGTCAGTATTGGGGGTGTTACTTCCCACCAATCATTCTCTACAAAGTATTCTCTCCCAGCTTTGAGAACACTGTGCTTGATCTTCATGATCTCTGTTAGTTTTCGGCTTCTAATCCAGAGATGCCTATTATCTAATAAATAATCTATCCCCTCACCACCCTTGATCGGGAAATCTCTACTATAACCAACTATCCTGAACCAATCAGCGTGAACCTCGTATCCGCCTGGAGCACGTGGTTGTTTAACGAGCTCACCACACGTCATAACACTAGCTTCTAAACCAATATCCTTAAGTATCCTAACTATTTCTTCCCCACACTTCTCCCGATCAACAACAACTTGTATAATTCCAGTTGAACCCCTCACCCTAACAAAAGCTTTCCCACCAACAACACTTCTACGATAAATCCAGCCTCTAACACAAACTTTTTTACCAATAAAATCATCCGACAAAACATCCTCAATATGATACCATACTACATTTTCAACCATAACATCCCCACCAAACATCCTGTCCATACATTAGAGATTATCCTATCAATACATTATTTTATATTGTTATAGTAAACCCAGTTTCCACATAAAAGAATTTATTCTCCATAATTACAAATAACCAACCATAACAAAGACCATACCATAATAAAATAAAACATAGCCACTACAAATCCATGTAATGGATAGTGTAGTTTATGTTGATTAACGGAAACTTTTATGGTGGTTCGTATTTAAGTGATGTAGTGAGGGGTTATAGGAGCAGGGCTCAAAGCCTCCCAGCATGGTGTGGTTGTCTGTGCTTTATTTTTTGGTTATTTTGGATGTTATGAGTATTTGCAGGGGCTTCCCCCTCTTGGATCGGGTTTTCACTCTCTTCATTGAGGGGGTTATCGGGGCTCCACCAAGACCACCTAGAGCCCTTCATCCGCATTCCATTAACCGTTACGTTAGGAGGGTTTATAAAAGAGATCTCCACTAATCCATCAAAACAATAATAGTTTTCATAATTTCCAATAACAATCATAGTATCCAAATAAGTAAATAGTCTATATTATTTTCTCCGTTTACCACCGATCTCCTTTGCTTTCACGCCAACACCCAGTAACTTCCTCATTACTGCATCTAGGAATTTCACGTGGAATCCTTTCTGGCCTACGAATGCTCCGAATCCATCAGTCTCTACCTTCACAGCTAGATCGGGTCCTGCGAAATCAACGTCTGCTATAAACTTGTATACCCAGCTTACTGGATGTATAGCTCTTATTAATGGTTTAAAGTCAAGTGTTAATTCTACAGCTCTCAGTTTTAATCCTGTATCTGCTTCTATAGCTTCTATTCTCTCTCCTCCTCTACCAATTATTCTTCCTAGATGGCCTTCCTTAACAATTATTAGTGCGTCTGGAACATTTTCTGATAATATATTGTAGGTTTTCTTTTCATCAATAAATTCTACAACTGTAACTATATCAGCGTCTGGAGCGTGAAGCCTTGCTGAATCAATTACTTGTTTCTCAGCTTCGTTGAGAGATCTGCGCCTCATTCTTATTTCTAGTAAGAGCCTAATCCCCCTCCTAGCACCTGGTCTAACAATATCTTTTAATCCAAGATCTATTACTTTAGCAGTTTCTTCTCCTAAAAGAATTTCTCTCAGCATCGATGCTCCATCACTTTGCGATAGATGTTTTTGAAACACAGGGTCTCCAGCTATGATAAATCTACTGTTCCGCCCAATCCTCATCATGATCTCGACAGCGCTTTCAGGAGATATGCTCTGAGCATCGTCTAGAAATATTATTGAATCATCAAACGTTCTGCCTCTCAGATAATGTGTGTCTGCTACAACTATTTTTCCCGAATCAAGCAGGTTCTTAACGATCCCCCATTCAACGAATCCTGTCAATATGTCTTTTAGATAACTCGTTGCTAATTCATAGTATTGTTGCCCAATATCTGCAGTTGTTAATTCTTTACCTGTTACAACATCAACTATTGGCCTAGACAATATGAATCTTGAGTACTCACCATTCAATACAGCATCGATACTATACACTACACTGAACAAGCTTTTACCCGACCCCGTAGGCCCAAATAATCCTATGATCTCATAGTTTTTATTCATAAACGCTTTCTTCATTTCCTCTTGTCCAGGTGATAACGGCTTTAATTTCTCAAATAATCTCTCACTAGTTGCCATTTTGGATTAACCCCCTACTCTCTATAATTATTACATATCTCATATTAGAAGCATAAAGCAAAGTGTTTTATTTAGTTTATTCTTCAGGTATTCTCGTTACTTAGTTCTGGAAATAATTCTATTATGGATTTTATTCTCGAAATATTTTCCATAATTTTATCTAGATCTATATTAGTATCTTTTAATAATCTTTTAATTACGCCTCGATCAATGATTTCCTTGTGAACAATCATTAAAGCATAAGCATATATATTATATGGATAAGCATTGTATGTTAAAAGCTTACAGATTAAGTATTCTATTTGGGGAACATAGATATATAGTTCTTTGTAGGTAAATCTAATCCTGTTGACTAATATTCCGGTATCTATAGGGCTCCGAGTAATTTCTAAAATAGTCAATGGTATAAGGACTGGATTAATCACAGCTTTACCAAGTGTTCTAAGAGAATTATAAATATCTCTTTGATAAATACTCATTCCCAATTCTTTAGCTACAACATAAGCTATAGTATCAAGTTCTTTACCCTCAACAAGTATTCTGATCTCATCAACTGGTTTTATTATTCCATATAAAGATATAGCAAGATCATTTAGCACAACCGATCTTATACCGCGTATCTCCAACTCATTCGTTATGTTTGAAATCTTTTCTAACATAAGCCTGGAGTAGCTAATTCCATGTTTCATTAATCCATCCCTGACAAGACAGAATTAACCATGTATAATGGAGTTCTTGCAAGTCATATATTAACCTAGTAACAGAGTATTTACTTCTTTCCCTAATTTACTTAATGTACCTGTTTTTCTTGTATCCAATATTAACAAACATATGTTTAGATACTATAAAACCCGAGTCAGATGCTGTTTCCTTAACGATAAGGAGTTAATAAAGATTGTAAAATGATAGTATAAAAAATAATAAAAAATAATATCGGCTTTTATTTAGATCACTATTTTCTTCTATAAATTAGCATTCCAATAGCTAGGCCCACAATCAATGCTATTATGGCATATATTGTGGTTGCACCTACATCGATTGTCTTGACAGTTGTGGTATTATAAGCTGTTGTCGTTATTGTTTTAGTTGTAGTTTCGATCCGTGTTGTAGTCTGTGTTGCTGTTTCGGTCACTGTAGTTGTATGTGTTTTAGTCTCTGTTATGGTTTGGGTCTCTGTTTTCTCAACGGTCTGTGTCACAGTATTGGTTGTTGTAACAGTGGAGGTTGATGTTATGGTTTGTGTAACAGTTTTCGTTAAAGGTTTTACTATGGGTAGTCTGTCTCCTGTAGCGTTGAGCGGAGGATCTATTCCTAGAAGATACGTAATAGTAGGTGCTATGCTTGTTGAATGTATATAGCCTAATTCACCATGTTCAATGTTTGCCCCTATTGCGCCAAAGATTGCGTGGAGTTGTGGATAATATGGGAGGTCAGAATGCCATCCCACCACTGTCTTAAGCGGTACAGCATCTTCAAAGATTGTACCTACTTTTAAGCCTCCCCATGCAGCATATCCCGGTCTTAGACTAAATACTACGTCGCCTACTCGATCACCATATAGACCCAGAGACTTAGCTTCATCCTTTGTCATTATTAAGCTAAATACGGGTTCACCGGTATCTGGATCTTTCACATTTGAAAGAGCCGTTATAATCTTGTTTACAACATCATTGTATTCATTGGGTGGAACAATTCCGCCATCTTCACGTCCCTGGAGATTGACGAATATCTGATTGTATCCAACATAGTATGCCACTGTTTCATTCCATAGTATATGGCCTTGATCATCTACTTTGATAAGTCCTGCCTGCTCGAGAATCGAGTTGATATATACTAGTTTCTTCACAGGCCACTGTCCGTGATCAGAGACTACCATTACAACAGTATTGTTTAGATCAACATTATCTAGCACTGCCTTTACAATTTCATCTGCCCATTTATGGGCTTCCACTATGTAATTCCAATACTTTTCGGCCTCGGATGGATTATAGTAGGGCATACTAGGATCAACTAGTCCTAGAAACTCATGATATACATTATCCACTATCGGTGTATAACCCATTAACAGGTCCCAATCAGTGTGGTTGAGAAGATATAGTGTAAATTCTTTGAAGAACTCGTTTGCATAGTGAACCGTTTCCATATATGTATCAGTATCTATCCATCCATTTACAAGAGCATACCAGTCACCATCGGTTATCATACCGGTTCTAACAACGACGTTGTTCCAAACATCCCATGCTACGTTTTCATTGTTAAACCAGTCGTCGTTGAAAGGTCTCATGAGGCTCCTATATAATCTGAAATTTGTTAAGCTTAGATTGATCGCTTTGAATAATGGTGCTACAATATATGTGTTCCCATTATATGTTATTGTAGTATTTATTGGTTCGCTCCACTCTCCCTCTGAAAGAATAGTTACTGCTTTGCTTAGATCTTTTTCATGCGGCACAATTGCTAACTTATCGGGGTAACCGTCTCCATCGAGGTCCGCTAGATATAGATACCATGTATCATCGCCCATATATATGGATGATTCATATGCCGATGTCACATTACCGATTATTCCAGTGTTGGTCCAATTAGTTGCTTCGACTAAGTCTATGATAGATGCCCTGCTCACACTACTATTCGTAGTATATAGTTTTGAATATGATATTGGCCATATAAAGCTATCATATGGATTGAACAATATTGATCGATTGACTTTGTCGGCCCAAGCAGATGGAGTGCTCTGTGGAAAAGCGGCTACAACGGCTGTTAGACCCTGACGGTCAAGTGTTACCCAAATTGGTTCGGCAAGAAGGTTTCTGCCGTCGAATCCTGACACCGTTTTATAGATCTTTGTTCCCGGCAAATGAATACTGTTGCCTGTTATACCAGTTATACCTGGCTCTGCCCCGGTAGATATAACGGCGTGCGATACCGCGGTTGCTGATGGAAAACTTACAATCATGCCTTTTGCATATACTCCTTCATCGATTATTCTCTTGAATCCCGGCAATATACCCTCCGAGGCGAGCATATATGTATAATCAGCTCTAGCCGCATCAATACTTATTATAACAACCTTCTCAGCATATCTCGTATGCTCATTAGTCGGTGTATTAGCGTATATTAGAGATATAGAGGTGGATAGGATAACGGCTAGGAGAATGAGGACACCGATTATCCTACGTGATAACACATTTTCACCCAATATAGAATCTAAAAACTACATAAATAAAGAATTATTGTTTTTAATAGATAAAATGCATCGATCATAACTATGTATGCTCCAATTTAAAAATAACTATTATATTCAAAATACGCAGTAAATACATTAATAAAATATCTGACTATTATACTAGAATATCCAATAAACCATTTAGGATTTATTTAAATATATTCTAACCAGTTTTGTTATTCTATTATTTTAGACTGCCGCTGGTGCTAGTAGGTATTTAACTCTTCCCTCGCTAAGACTAAATTCTAGTTCGAGGGGCATATCAGAAGAGAACCTTATGATTGCTAGTTCAGCTATTTTTGTTAGGTTTACTATGTGTTTAAGATATTCTAGTTGGTAAACTGATTTACTTGGCTCTTTTACTTCTAGGTTTAATAGTGCTGGCATTCCAGCTACAAGTTTAGTTTCTGTCATAGATACTCCTCTTCCACGTAGATATAGAGTTTCTTGATCGGGGGCTTCCATTTCTAATAGATCGCCGACTGTTTCCGCATCTTTGATTGCATGCTTTATTACATCAACTAGTAATTGAGCTTCTACATTAAATTCCAGCTTAGCCTCAGGTATTTCGGGGACTGGTACTTCGAGGTTTCTAAACCTATATATTCTTCTTATCGTTGACTCTATAGTTATAGTTATTTGTTCCTCTGTTACATCCATAACAAACTTATCTCCTTTCTTCACTTTCTTTAATAGTTTTGAGAGATTCGCAGATGATAAACCAGCAACTACCTCCTCAGACACATCATATTCGAGAAAAGCTGTTTGAGGCAAATAAATATCTATTAAAGCAACTCTAGCTGGATCAATTGCTTTAACAATTAAAGCTTCTGGTGTGATCTTGAAAGCTACTTCATCAACAAGCTTTCCGAGAGCAGTTATCATTTCTCTAATATATTTTGCTTCAGGATAAACTATTCTAGCCATTATCTACACCTAAGTATTTGCTATTACCTAATATGATATATTATCTATTCAAGGAAAAATAAGCATATAGCTAAATATTATATTATTACTTGTTAATATACAGGTATAGGTTCTATTCCGAATAGATCTAGAACCATATTTAAGTCTAGAAGCGTGGAATTTAGTTCCTGAATAGAAACAATTAATACGTTTTCATGCATTCGAATAGAAGGCGTTGTTAAAGTCACTATTATAGGGACTATTTTTCTAAGATATCTGAAATATGTCCATTTCGTCTTAGCCCAACTATAGTATTTTATAAACTTCTTAATCCGCAGAATATGTTTCTCTGCGATCTCCATGAGTGTTTTCCTACTAATACCATGAATCCAGTGTTTACAATCGATAAAAATTCCTCTACCACTACCAAGATCTATGCCGATAACATCTATTTCTAGCCTAACAGGTTTTGTCAAGCGAAAATTAGTTTTAACAATATACTTGTGCGCACCAAGTATTTCAGCCGAAAACTTCTCGAAATCGTGCCAATCAAGATATTTAGTGACATCTTTAAATGAATAACCCTGTTTGAGAAGTTGAATAGCGAATAATAATGGATCATTTAGTTTGATCTTATTATTAACTATGGTAACATATCTTCCCAACTCCTTGATCTTACTATATAATATTCTTTCATCTAATCCGAGAAGCTCTGATAGATCCTTTATTGATATTTCTCTATGCTTTAATAAAGCGAAATATAATTGCTTCATGCTCATCATCACATATAGTTCCTTATTATCCATAAAAGATTTTTTCAAAGATAAACTATACTGAATTAATTCTTAATTTAAAATCATTATATAGAATTAATTGTTTGCCTCCTCAAATAATAGTAGAGCTTATAACTTGATTAAATTGTTAATGGAACTCTCTATATTTGAAAAATATGAGTGCACTGAATACATAGAGGAGGATTAAACAATTGCAAAATTATAGCTAAATATTGGACATACTTATCTATATTGGTAAGGGTGGTTATATGGATGTGCGAGATATACCTGTATTAAAAGATGCTCGATCTGAGTTGTTGAAAGATATTGTTAAGGATTATTTTGTAAAGGAAAATATGAGTGTTTGTGATCTAATTAATGCATTGAAAAATGCACATGGATTTATGGCTGGACATATTAGTAAAGCCGCCGAGATCCTCTATGAGATGTGGAGTGATAAGGAAGCAACAAGAATATTGTCTTTTACAGGAAATCTTGTATCAACTGGTTTAAGAGGCTTGTTAGCCCAATTGATTCTCGAAGGGTTCGCAGACATAGTTATTACTACGTGTGGAACAATTGATCACGATATAGCAAGGGGTACGGGGCATCCATACTATAAGGGGGATTGGAGACTAGATGATTCAATGCTAAAAGTTATCGAAGTTCATAGATTAGGCAATGTTTTGATACCACTGGAAAATTATGGATTAGCTATTGAGAAGTTTACTCGTAACTTACTCGATGAACTAGTTAAAAAGAAGAAGGAGTGGTCGCCTAGCGAATTATTATATGAAGCTGGCAAAAAGATCAATGATCCATATAGTATATTGAGAGCTGCAACGCAGAAAAATGTTCCAATATTTGTTCCGGGAATATTTGATGGCGCATTTGGTACACAACTGGTTTTCCACAGCCCCTTCTCAGGTTTAAAAGTTGATCTTATTAGTGATGAGAAAAAGCTTATGGATAAAATCTTCGAATCACATAGGCTTGGAGCATTAATTATTGGTGGAGGCATAAGCAAGCATCACACTATCTGGTGGGCACAGTTTAAAGATGGGCTTGACTATGCAGTATACGTTACTACCGCGGTAGAATATGATGGTAGTTTGAGTGGGGCACAACCACGTGAAGCAATAAGTTGGAACAAGATCAAGCCGTCGGGGAAAAGCATTGTAGTATATAGTGATGCAACAATTACACTACCATTAATTGTAGCTGGTGCTAAGTGTTTAATGAAAAAATCCATGGAGAAATAAGTGTTGAAGGAAACAATAGTACATATGGGATTCGACGATATAGACACGCCTTTCGGTGGTTGTACTACACATTTCGTAGCTTCAATCTTAGTTAAATGGGTTAAGGATAGAAGAATTAAACTAATTGATTATCCAAACCTTATAAGATTAAATCCTGGAGTACCATGGAAAACTAGGGGGAATGGTGCTGTTGTTCTTAGATTCAAAGTTAAAAACTATGATGAAGCCATAAAGCTTCTTGAAGAAGCATATGATGAAGCATTAGAATATCTTGGAAAATATCATCATCCCCAACACCACCCAGTTATAGGTATGTATATTGGCGGGCTAAGTGAGAGGATTAAGTGGATTGGTTGGAAAGCCGTTCATGATCTCATCCCACTGGATTTAATGCATAGAGTGCTTGAGAAGGAGAAGAATAAAATTATATATAAACTGTTGAGGAAAGATAAGAAGCGTGGATTAATCGGTGTCTTCTCAGCAATAGGATATAGAATGACGAATACAGATTATACATATGAACTAATAGCTTATAGATCAGAGGAATACATTGATAAACCTAGACAAGTCAATGCCGAGAGCGTAAAGTATATGGATAAAGTATTTCATAACGACACTATTCTTAACTACGACTATGAAACAAATAGACCATTAATAACACCGCATGGAGGAGACCCTGTTCTACTAGGCATACGAGGAGAATACCCAGACGTATTGATCAAGGCATATAATATGGTAAAAATAAATGAGCCAGTCCCTATAAGATTAATTTACCGAACAAATCAACACACAGATGCTCATCTAAGAAGAATAAATAATTTAGGAGAAGCCTTCATTTATCGTGGAGTAAGAGTTAGAGTGTGGGTAGCAAGTATACCTAAAAGGATCATGGGAGGACACGTGATTTTCAAGGTTACTGATGGAAGAAGGTTTATTGATGTAGCAGCATATGAGCCTACTGGAAAACTTAGAAGGATCGCGGAAAAGCTCCGTCCAGGAGATGAAGTAGAAGTTATGGGTATTGTTAGGCCTCAAAGCTCTAAGCATGGACCAACAATAAATCTCGAAAAGTTACATATCATTATGGTTAAACCATTGATAAAGCTTGAAAACCCCAGGTGTCCTAGATGTGGAGCTAGAATGAAGAGCGCTGGTAGAGGAAAAGGTTATAAGTGTCCTAAATGTGGTTATAGGGATCCTAACGCTAAGAAAATTGTTCGAGTAATAAAGAGGGATCTCGAGCCTGGATGGTATGAACCCTCTCCCAGAGCATTTAAACATTTAATGAAACCACTAAAAAGATTTGGGAAAGAGAAAAACCATTACCCAGAAGAGATTGAACCAAGCAATTTTATATGGTATAATAATATGCTTTTAAAATAAAATATAATAAATAATGAAGATGGGATGAGGAAATACCCCGGGAACGAACTGATATGTGAAGAAGTGGTCCTCTGCTGACCGTTCAGAGAAAAACGGTGAGTTGAAGCCGCTATGTATAGGATAACACATGTTATTATTGGTTTTGGGTTTGGATTACTTTTATCCCAGGATCCAAGATTGTCTCTTTTATATGGATTTATGGGGGGACTTGGCGGCTATATACCAGATATTGATCTGAGATTTAAGCATCGGAAAACGCTTCATAATATTATTTTGTCATCAATTATATCTTTATTCATCTATGTTGTACTTCTCTATTTATGTATAAGATATTATTCATGGATGCAATTAGGTGTGGTAAATAATATTGTTATAGCTTTTCTTAGTGGATGGATTCTACATATTTTAACTGATTCGCTGACTAAGCGTGGAGTATATATATTGTATCCTTTAAGCAATTATCGCTTAAGAATACCTATCTTTAAAAGCTCTAGCCTAGTTGGCAATACTTTATTTATTATTTTGTCTTTCATAATGTATTATTTCTGGATTAGAAGTATTGGTTTAGAAAATGCGTTAGATTATTTATATTATTATCTTAGAATGTTTTTAATTAGCGCTTCTTAGTGATCCCTCTTGTCGCGATAATATATAGCAATATAACTATAACTAGAACACTTATGCTTCCTATAGTTGCATATAGTAGTGCTTGTTGTTCTCTCTGTCTATACTCATTAATCTTTGCTTTATAACTGCTAATTTGATCTGTGAGGTTGATATTTTCTGCTCTGTATTTCCCAAGAGATTGGTTAACATTGAATAATGTCTGGTTAAGTGTGCTCAACTTTTTCTGTAAATTACTTATTTCATCGTTTAAGCTCTGTATTTTTAGATTGATAAAGGAGATCTCATTTATAGCATTAGATAATCCAACACCGTATCCTCTAACTAGTGATAATATAAATGATGCTACATTAGTTGGTTGCAATGTAAATGTTGATAGTATTTTTCTCAATTCTTTACCATATACTATTAGTTCTCCTTTGCTGACACCATAGTATCCCGGGTTATTAATCAATACTAGTTTTTTATCGCCGAAGGACATTGTTGTATAAGATATGTTTCTACTAATTAGCTCCGATAAAACACTGGTTTCATCTCCTTCAACAAAATAGAGTCCTGGCTCAACATATCTTAGTCCCTGTATTGATAAGTTCTCTTCGTGGTTATTGATTGTGAAGGGAGAATATATTATTGTGGTAATGTTTTCATTGATCATGTTCTTCGTAGTATTTATTATTTCGGACAAACCATTATATGCTAGTTCCTCAAGTTTACTTAGCTGTTCCCAATTAATATAGCCGTGTATATATCCAGTCCATAAATCATAGATTAGGGGATATTCTACAAAGTTTATTGTCGCCGATCTATATTTATATGCTGTTGTTAACATGGACTTATAGAAGTTGATTACTTCATTTACAAGCCATTCTAGATCATCTTCATCCATATACCTAGTATATTTAAACGGTATTCTCGGAACAACAGGTCTATCAAACTTCTCAAAGTATTCTGAGAACCATTGATCGGCTTTTCTTGTTCCAGGAGTAAATAGTATAACATGTGTACTGTTCATTTTTAAAACTCTAAATCTAAGATAATATATTCCAGGCTCGACTGATAATTTTTCATTAGTTATATTAAACTTTAATATTGGAGTAACATTTGTTTCCTTACTAAACTTTATTCCATCCACATAGTTTTCAATAGATAAGACGAAGTATTGGCTTGACACTGATAATTTTATTGTTGTATTTAATTGGTCCCATATAGTTGTTCCATTAATTGGTATGATGAAGATTGCAGGCTCTATTATTTTATTTGTCTCGTTAAAATATGGATTCATTGTTCTACTATGAACTCGTGGATCAATGGAGGATAAGCCTAGAAACATTGTATCAAGTGTTCCCCATAAATTGGTTAATACTTGTTTAGGTACTAGCTTATATAGTTGAGTATAGGTATTGTTTGGAAGTAATGCTGTATTGTTATCTAACACAATAGCTTTTGATAGATCCCATGAATTATTAACTAGAACTATTTCATTATATGATAACGTATATGGTGGTATTGGATTTATGTATGCTTTAAAAGTGGCATTCTCCAAGTACTTCAATGAAGAAACATTAACAGCTTTTTCGAGAGAGAATCCCGGCACATATAGAAATAGAAACCTTAGATACGTTGGTTGCTGTGAATAAGTAATTGTTGTAATAGGTGTTATTAATTGGATTAACAACATAGTTATTATAGCTATCATCACGTATTTCTTATTCATAGCCTACACCACACATTCTTCATCGATTACTCATAGACAATAAAAATAGAGGGTTATATTTAATAACATTTATCCAGAAACCATGAGATTACAAATTAAACTAGACGAGTATTGTATAATTTTAAATGGTGAGCGCTTAATGAGGATCCTTATAACAGGTCTTTTACCCTATGACTCTGGGAAAACCGAGTTTGTTTTGGGTTTAAGCGAGTCTTTGAAGGAGCTAGGATTTGATATAGGTTATTTTAAACCATTGGCTGGGCATAATGGATGGTATCAATATGAAACCCTAATATATTCAAATAATACTGGATTACTTATAGGTCACGATGCATATATTGTTGCTGAAAAACTTGGTCTCATAAATTTATTACCAATCATTTCTCCACTAGACATTCTAACTTTCCCAATAGACCCGTTAGGTAAGGTTTATAGTAGCAGGAGCTATATGGAGCATATGTCATCAACATCAAAAATAACTGTTTTAATAAGATATACTCGAAACTTTATCCAAAACCATAAACTAGTTAATCAGCACTTATACATAATTTGTAGGGATACTGTTGAAAAACTCACTAATGATCTAAGAGAAACCTTTGAGAATCTAATTAATTCCTTGAAACGAGATAATGCATTATTTATCGAAGCAAATACGTTGTTTGTAGAAAAATTCCTTGAGAACCCACAAATATATAAAACCATTGATGAAAACCTTGTTTTCCTAGATAAGTATAGTGTATTATTGATAGAAAGCTACAATGATGCAGCAGCACCGACAATGGGTTCTCTGGATTCCGACTATGTATTCATTGTTTCTCCCGGTAAAGCATTAATTTATGAGGGTGATAGATTTAAAAAGGCAGTATTGGTTTCTGCTTATAGAGGTTATCCGTGGAGTGTTAAGTTATCAAATATTTTCGAAGTACTTGGTAAGCCTTT
This sequence comes from Staphylothermus marinus F1, assembly GCF_000015945.1. Classification (NCBI taxonomy): domain Archaea; kingdom Thermoproteati; phylum Thermoproteota; class Thermoprotei; order Desulfurococcales; family Desulfurococcaceae; genus Staphylothermus; species Staphylothermus marinus. The sequence goes on along the minus strand of NC_009033.1, from coordinate 1,319,185 downwards.
AGAAAAATATGATATTCCATTAAAACTATACTCAGAAAAATATAGAGCTGTTTTCGATAATATCGCCGAGTTTATTACCAGGAGTATTTAAATAAATTATATAAAGATAAGTGTGGTGGTTCACTAGTTGTTTGAAGAGCTTTTAAAACATGGTTATGCAAAGCGATCAACTGGTACAGAATATGCTTTTACAATTATTAATAGACTGCTCAATATTGTTGAGCGAGGTGATCGTGAAGGATTTGTTAAATCCTATAAAAGCATTGTTAATAGTTTAGAGAGAGAAAGACCTGCAAGTATGGCTTCATGGAATCTTTTGAGAGAAATAGGGCATCATTTTGTTGAGAATGAATTTGTGGGGTTAAAGGAAAAAATCTTGGAGCTACGTGAGAAATATGATAAGGCTTGCTGGGATGCAGCAAATATTGCTGCTAAGAGAGTAGTTGATGGAGAAGTATTGATGACTATTAGTAACAGTTTATGTGTTAGGAGAATGTTTAAGATCCTCGTTGACGAAGGCATTAAGTATAGTGTGTATGTTTTAGAATCTAGGCCTGGCATGGAAGGATTGGAGACAGCTTCTTATCTAGATGATCTTGGGGTTAAAACATATTTAATAGTTGATTCAGCAGCTCGTTTCTTCATGAAAAATGTTGATAAAGTTTTCATTGGAGCAGAAGCAATTGCTGTTAATGGAGCTCTAGTTGGAAAGATTGGTACAAGTATACTTTGCTTAACAGCTAATGAAGCACGTGTTAGAGTCTTTGCAGTTGCCCCTCTCTACAAGTTCAGCTATGAAACAATACATGGAGAACTAATTGAACTTCCGGAAGGTGATTGGAGGAGTTTGATGAATGAAGAAGTCCGTAAGACTCTTCCAGAAAACTATAATGCTAGAGCACCCATATACGATGTAACACCGCCAAATTATATAGATGCTATAGCGACTGAGTATGGTTTATTCGCTCCCCAAGCTGTACCTGTTATTCTTAGACAGGTTTACGGCGGCTTCCCGCCTCCTATACCTAGTATTGAAGAAATATTGGAGAAGATGAGGTGAGGAATTATGGAGATACCATCTAAGGTATTAGAAATAGCTGAAGGAATAAAAACTATGAGGATACGTGGTGCTGGTAAAATTGCTAGAGCTGCCGCTGAAGCATTGAAGATAGCGGCTGAAAACTATAAAGGCTCAAACGATCCCGAGGAGTTCCGAAAATATATGTCTAGAATAGCTAACCTAGTAATCTCGACAAGGCCTACAGCGGTTAGTTTACCAAACGCTGTAATATATGTAATGTATAATTTAAGTAGAGCTTCAGGAAATGTGGAAGAGCTTAGAGAAGCTGTTGTTAATGCGGCTGAGAAATTTATTGAGGAAAGCCTGAATGCTATTAAGAAAATAGGTGAGATCGGTGCTAGGAGGATTAAGGATAACGCTGTTGTTCTAACTCATTGTCACAGCACAGCTGCAGCATCAGTAATAATTACAGCTTATAAGATGGGAAAAATTGTGAAAGTCTATAGTACGGAGACTAGGCCGTTTTATCAGGGACGAATAACTTATAAGCACTTATCTGAGCATGGTGTGCCGGTTATTCAGATCCCTGATAGTGCTGTGAGATATATTATGAACGAAGTTGACCAAGTTGTTGTCGGTGCAGATACCATTGCTAGTAATGGAGCTGTTGTTAATAAGATTGGAACTAGCCAAGTAGCGTTAGCGGCTCACGAAGCACGTGTAAGAGTTTTTGTGGCAGCGGAAACATATAAGTTTTCACCAGCTACATTGATAGGAGAACTAGTACCAATAGAGTATAGGTCTCCAACAGAGATAGTTCCGCAGGAATGGATAGATAAGCATAGAAATGTAGAGGTATTGAATCCAGCATTCGATGTTACCCCGCCAGAATATATTGATGCAATAATTACTGAGCAAGGAGTTATTCCTCCTCAATCAGCTATCCTTGTACTACTTGAGAGATTCGGTTGGGCTTTGGAGAAGATTAAACAGGGGGGATTAGGAAAACTATTATTTGAAGAAACATTGGAGGAGTAATCAGTTGAATTCATTAGAGAAAAAGAAAAATGAAATAATAAGATTAATAGATGATAGCAAGCAGAATGGGAGAAAAATAGCGTTCTACTCAGACCCCCTTGTTGTAGAGATACTGGATAAAATCTATGAGCTATGGGAGAAAAACAATAGAGAAGGCATACCATTAGACTATGCTTCCCCGGATCAAATTGATGTATTATATAATCTAGCACTAAAGTATTCAAGAGTTTCAGATTCTGAAGCATGGGCATTATATCTGAGAAGAACAGTTTATGGTACTGAGAAAGAAAATGAATCCAAGAATAAGAAATCAAGGCTTAGAAGCTTCCTAAGATTCATATAGTAACATTGTTTTTAGTAAAACATAGGGAAATTAATTATTAACCCTTAAACAATAATTATTCATACATGCGCGCCGCCCCCCAAGTTTGACGCCCCCGTCCATAGGGGGTATTGGATGACTTGGGGGGACTTGTCCCCCGCATCCTATTTGATTCTTGATAGTGGTGTTTGAATATGGATGGGAAGGAGAAAGAAGAGCTGAAAAAGAAGATTATAGCTGTTCTTGAAACCATTGCTGATCCTGAAATAGGGATTGACGTATATAATCTCGGTATGATTTATGGAATAGACATTATAGATGAGAAACATGTTAAAATAAAGATGACTCTAACTACTCCTTTCTGTCCATTAGCAAATATGTTGCCGATGATGGTTGTCGATGAATTGAAGAGAAAACTAGGTATAGAAGCTGATATTGAAATAGTAATGGAACCACCATGGACACCGTTGATGATGACTGAGAAGGGTAGGAGAATATTCAAGGAACGCTACGGATACGATATCGTGGAAGAATATAAGAAAGCACAACAGGGATAATGAATTCTTCAATAAAAATTCCCTATTCTAGGAAAACACTTATGTTATTACATTATTTTATTTCATGAATAGTAAAGATGGGTGTGAAGCATTGAGTTGGAGCATACTTAAGCTTTTACGGGAGAAACCAGAGGAATTAAAGGAGCATGTTAAAAAAAGATTCATGGATCCAAGCATTGTTGATGAAGCATATAAAACTGATCTGGAGTGGAGAAGAACTCTTACATATATACAAGAGCTTAGACACAAACATAATGTTGTAAGCCGTGAAATACCGAAGCTGAAGGGGGTAGATAAGGAGAAGAAAATAAAGGAGGCAAAGCAACTATTAAAAGAACTCGAAGAAGTAGAGAAGAAATTGAAAGAATTAGAGGAGAAGAGACAAAAACTTCTATTTTCACTACCAAATATTGTTCATGAAACAGTACCTGTGGGTCCGGACGATACATATAATGTGCCCATAAGGTTTTGGGGGAAACCAAGAGTTTGGAAAGGTTTCATTGATCAATTTAAGGAGCAAACAGAAAAATATGGTTTCAAAGTAGAATATGAAGTAATTGATTGGAAACCTGTAGGACACGCTGATATGTTGGAAAAAGTATTAAGGCTTGGAGATACTTTTAAAGCTGGACAAGTTGCTGGAAGCAGGTTCTATTATTTATTCAACGACATAGTGTTTCTAGATATGGCATTGCTAGCTTATGCGATCGATTACTTAACAAGTAAGGGCTATACATTAGTATTACCACCCTATATGTTGAGACATAAGGTTATGATGGGAGTAATAGATATGGATACTTTCAAAGACGCCATATATAAGATTGAGGGGGAAGACTTATACTTAATTGCAACTGCAGAACATCCATTAGCAGCTCTTCATGCATGGGAAGATATCCCTGAGGAAGAACTTCCACTAAAATATGTTGGTATAAGTCCCTGTTTTAGAAAAGAAGCTGGTGCGGGTAATAGGGATCTAAAAGGTATTTTTAGAGTGCATCAATTCCACAAGGTTGAACAATTCGTATATGCAAAACCTGAGGATAGCTGGGATATTATGGAGGAATTAATAAGCAATGCTGAACATTTATTCCGAGGCTTAGGTATACCGTATAGAATAGTAAATATAGCTAGTGGAGATTTAGGAGCGCCTGCAGCGAAGAAATACGATTTAGAAGCTTGGATGCCTGCTCAGGGAAGGTATCGTGAAATGGTTAGTTGTAGCAATGTAACTGATTGGCAAGCATTCAGACTTAGAATAAGGCTTATAAGGAGGAAAGGAATGGTTAAAGAATATCTCCATACACTTAATAGTACCGCGATAGCTAGTACTAGAACAATTACTGCAATACTTGAGAACTTCCAGGAACCAGATGGAACAGTTATTGTTCCAAAGGTGTTGAGGAAGTATCTAGAAGTATTTAAATCTGCACCAATAGATGCTATTCACCCTGTCAAGAAAGAAAAGAACTAAACAATTCTTTAAATCGCCTACATAATTATTTGTTTTTAAATAGTCACTCCTAGTAATTCTAGCGTATTATTCTTCTACGCATATTATAAGGTATACTACTTGATTATTTAAGAACGGGTGATGTTATTGAATAACGATAAGGAAATATTTGATTTTGATGTTTCAAAGGTTCAAGTAATGCTTTTACTTGATTTTGACGAGGAAAGTGAGAAAGCTTTACAGCTAGCTTGGAATATTGCAGAAGAACTACTCGATAAAGAAAATATTTGGGTCGAAGTTATACCTATTCATACATGGATTGGAGAACCTTTAGGTATTGAATATGCTGATTTACCTAAGATCATAATTAATGGTAAAACCATGTTTATAGGAAGAGCACCCACAAAAGAAGAATTCATCGAGGCTATTCTAGATAGAGTCAATAAAGGCACATTCATTAAAGAAGAAGCATTTATTACAGCAGCTAGAATATGGGATCACGGGTTTCTAGCCGCCGCTCTAGTTGATGCGTTCTAATCACGAACAAATATTTATAAGGATGATTAAACAAAATATATAAATGCCGAGCAGTCCACCGCCCACAAGAAATCGTTATACATAATACCACCACCGCCCGGTAATATGGCATGTTTAATAAATTTGCCATACCCATACATTGCCTTTAACAAAACGATATCTTACATATTCAACGGCATTTATGCCAAACAAGTTAATTCAACATAACAATTAACACACCTAACCCATAGCCTCTAGGGTTTTTCCCGAGGAGGCCGAGCAGAAGGCCTCCGGGAGGCTATGGGTTAGGCGGTGGTGGTTTAGGGGCGGTGGACTGCGATGAGGCATTTCTCCTCTCCAACCATTTAGTTGTTTCTCTTAAAGCATAATGCATTGATTTTATTTCGTCATTAATTTCAATGTATTCTTTTGTGAAGACACTTAAGAAATAATCACCTGCTCCTGTACGGTCTTGTACTGGTTTTTGTCTAGATCCTATGATCCTATATTTATTTCTGAAAATTAGAATAGGTGGATTTTCACTATTTGTTATTATAAATAATGTATTCTTACTTATTCTGCTAAGTTTTGTTGTTATATGATCTATATTGTTTGCCTGTGTTAATTGAATAGCTTCATCTAAGCTCATATGAACTATGTTTGATAACTTAATTGCTTCTAAAGAATCACTTGTACGTCTAGTAACAATGATGTTATGCTTGTTAACTATACGTGCAAATCCTTGAATATCGATTGCAACTATTTTTGAATCCACCCTTATTCGTCTCAGCAACGATGTTGATACTTCTCCGAGAACAGGATTTACTATAGATACATCTGCTTTCTCGCTTTTAATACACATATCAATTTGCGGCGCTCGATCAACTACTATAATGGTTCTCTTTGCTCCATTATATATTAGTTTAAATATATTTGTTCTCGTAGAGAAATGTTCTTGAACAATGTATCTCAGTAGTTTACTGCTATAATAGATGATCGGAGATATAACTGCATATATTTTCACATTGTATTTATTGTCAATAATAAAAGGTATGGATGAATAATACACTCCTCCACCTAATCTTTCACTAAGCAATTCTCTTCGAATCACTATTATATCATATGTGAAGTTACCATATAATCTAATATCGTACCTCATTTTATCAACTTCTTATACTTTTTCTCCGAAGAAACTAGATATTTCTTATTCAATCCTCTAGCATGATACTCTCTTATATGAACAATCAGATCATGCGGAGAGAAAAAGAAACTATTTTCTACAGTATAATCTCTAGGACGCCTTTTTTCGGTTTCTAAACAAGTGGATGCTGCATGTATACATATAGGGCAAGCAATCATTCCAGTAATCTTATCTCTACAAGTGTAAAGAATTATACCGTCCACTTCAACCCTATATTTCTCCCATTTAGGCTCCCAAGTATAAGCCATAACGAACACCACACAAAACTCGTCTTAACAATATTTTATTATGTTTATAAAAGTATCAAAAAACATATTATTAAACAGTTCAAGATAATTAAAGAATAACTAAGTCATAGAAAACATGATTAAATAAAGGGGTCGCCTCCGGCCTGGCAAAATCATCGGCAAATATAGCCTCTATCATATGGGGCAGGAGTCGTTCATCCCCTTATAATAACTGTTTTATATTCCACTCATAAGTATTATCCTAATTGGGTGAGGAAACCGCCAGTGTCTGAGTATATGATGAGCTTTCAGCGAACTGATCAGCCGGTTGATCCTTCTTCATCCTTTTCGGTCAGAATTAATTTTCATCATAGAACTCCATGATATGATGTATCAACTAGTATTTTATATATCATTGTAGCCTTTTTTATTATCATGTTTATCTGGTAATCATGTTTATCTCTGTAAACTAGTTTGAGAAATTCTCTACTATAATTTGTTAGTTCTTCTAGTTCTTTAACAATAGATTCTAAGTGTTTAACTCTATCATGTTCCATTATGATCTATGCCTCGATTATCTTGTTTTCTGCAAGGCTTCATTATTTATCAATGTAATAGGAAATACTAGATTCTAGGTATAATTATGCTTTTCTCATACTCTCCTAATTTGAATGATCTAGTGTCTAGTCGGACTACATGGTACTTCTTAACATATACAAGGAAATCATCTATTGGGAATAATGGTAGATTTAATCCTTTTACCCAGTAATGTATTGGTAAGACATTATTAGGTTGAACCTCTGTAATTATATCCCATGCTTCATCAGGGCCTATAGTATATGTGCCTCCAACCGGTATAATTAATAAGTCTATGTTTCTGAGCTTATCAATTAATTCATCAGATAATTTATGTCCTAAGTCTCCTAGGTGCGCTATCCTATATCCTTCAACTTCTACAACATAAACTGTATTGATGCCTCTTCTCCTTCCCTGGAATTTGTCATGATATGTTTTTATCCCCTCTATCTTGACGTCATCTATTAATGCTTCTCCATGAAATTCTTTGAATACCCTGCTACTTTCTTTCTTAACAATATCGACAGCATTATGGTCAAAATGATCATGAGTAACCAGTATCAGGTCGCCTTTCACGTTAGGTCTAGGTAAGCCTATGCTTACTCCATCATGTGGATCGAAAACTATTGTATAATCATTGCTTTTCTTTATGGAAACGCATGCGTGTCCATGCCATTCAACTATGACCATGTATATCACCTAGGTATTACTCTTATATTCGAAAACCTTATTGGCGGTGTCCATACATGTATCCATTTCTCAGTTCTCCTACCAATCATATCTATTCTGAATAGTTCATCATATATTTTTCCAGCAATCATAACATTTCTAACAGGTTTTATTGCTCCGTTATCAATGAGCCATGCAGGAGTAGCTACTACACTATATTCACCCGTTTCTGGGTTACTACTATGCGCTCCTTGTAGACCTTTAACTAGTAGTCCCTTCTTGGTTTCCTTGATCATCTCTTCAAAGCTTGTATCACCCGGCTTTATCAAGATGTTTGTCGGAGATATTCTAGGAATAGAATTATAGGAGCTACGCATAGCGTTCCCGGTGCTTTCCCCACCATATCTTTTTGCCCAATAATGATTGAATAAGAATTGTTTAAGTATACCGTTTTCTATCAGTATTTTCTTCTTCATACTTACTCCTTCGTGATCAAATAATGCTGTAAAGAGGCCCTGATTCAGTGTTCCATCATCGATTAATGTAAGGTTTTCCGAGGCTATTTTATCGTTTTCTCTGCCCTTATAAGGACTTCTACCACGAACCACATTATCTCCTTTTAGAGCTTCAAATAATGTATAGTTGAACAAGCTCTCAATAGCTGAAGCAGTCATTATAACAGGGTAGTTTCCTGGTTCGATTTTGACTGGTTTCAGACATGAAAGTGTTTCTTCAACTGCTCTCTTAGCTAAGTTGTCAATGCTTGGTATCGAGGTTCTCGAGTGATCAACAAGTGTGACGATTGGTGTAGTATTGCCAGTCTCAGTTGCTAGTGTTTCGGTGAATACTATGCTAGCTGTTAAATGTTGTATATTGGATAAACCATTAGTGTTTAGTACAGCAATACTTGTTCTATGAACACTGATGCCTCCATAAACCATGGTTATTCTTTTATCTACTAATACGTTTTCTAATAATTGCTTTGTTTTCTCAATAATTGTATCCTCATCTATTTCCGCTAGCTGTGGAGAAAATATCTTTTTAACCATACTGTATTCTTGTGGGGGAGGAAATCCTGGCCAGTCCTTATCCTCATTTGAAGCCTTAGCGATTGCTACGGCTTTCTCAGCAAGTTTCCCTAGTTCGTTTGAGATAAGCTTGTTTGTTGATGCGAAACCGAGTTTTTTACCGATTGATACGCGTAAACTTATTCCTCCATCCCTGCTTGTTGTCATCTCTGTTATTTTATTATTTTGTATCGTAGATTCTATCTCCTTTGTTTTAACAATATAGACTTCCGCTTCATCAGCTCCATGCCTAATAGCTTCGCGAAGAGCAAGTATTCCTAAATCATATATGTTTATTTCTGAACGAACCATTACTTAGCACCTCCAATTAATATTTTATCAACTCTAATATGGGGTCCACCATCTGAGACATAAGCTGTTTGTCCCTTACCACACCTACCATAAAAGTATTGAAAATCTTTACCCACTCCGCTCACATATTTTAGTGTATCAATAGTGTTTCCGCTGATACTCATATTCCTAACAGGTCTTCCTATTTCTCCATTAACAATCTCATATGCTTCCTGGATCCCTACCTGAAATGTTCCATCTAAATTAGCTTGTCCGCCACGAAAACTTACTAGGTAGTAGCCATACTTGATATCTTCAAGTAGTTCTTCTAAAGACATATCGCGGGGTGCAATATATGTTGTTCTCATCCTAATCAGAGGAGGAACATTATAGTCCTCGGCTCTAGCATTACCAGTTGGTTTCATATTTAGCATTGCAGAAAATTTTCGATCAACCATTAATTCTTTAAGCACTCCGTCCTCAACAATTTTAACAGGTCTTGTCTCAACTCCTTCATCATCATATTTGAATGTACCATAGGCATCCGGTATTGTTGGGTCATCAACTATTGTAACTAGTTCACTAACAATCTTTTTGCCTAGCTTATCAGCTAATATACTGCCAGAAACTGTGAGGTCTGCTTCTGCTAAATGACCAAATGCTTCGTGAGCGAAGACACCAACAACTTCGGGAGCTAGTATTGCTGGGTACAATCCTCCTTTTGGAGTAACGGCTTTTAACTGGTTAAGAACTCTTTTAACTAGTGTATCTGCAATTTCTTCCTGGGGATATTTATTAAAAATAACGTATCCCTTACGTGTGCCTAGCTCTGTTCTCGCAGAAGCTACAACATCGTTTTCCCTACCTGTAACCCATGAATAAAGCCATGTATAGTTATAGTGTTGCTCAATAAAGCGATCCTCGCTTGATACATATATTGTTCTACCAGTAATGTCTTTGTATCTTGTAGTAATAGTTTTAATGGCTTCGTTTCTCGAAAGTACTTCTTTACTAAGCTTCAATAAATCATTTATTTTTTGTTCTGGAGAAACACTCCTAGGATCCTCCTCTAGTTTAGACTGAACAATATCATGCCTCGCTGGAAGAATTGTTAATTTAACATTTGTTTTACTTGATAAAAGCTTAGCAATTTTTAATGCTGATTCAAGTGTTTTAACCATATTATCCCATGATAAATTATTTGTTGATGCAAAGCCTAATCCACCATTATATAATACACGGATACCTGCACCAGTCATAATTGTGCTAGAGACTTCATCAACTATATAATCACGAATTGTGATCGAGATTTCAACATAGTCTTCAATTCTTATATCGATAAAATCAGCGCCTTTCTCTAATCCATAATTTATTAGTTTAGACAATTCGTCCTCGGTTAACATGTGATCACCTATAAATCAGATTATTTTTAACCCAGATAATATGTTATCTTGGAAATAGATTATTAATACTATTTATATTGAGAAATAAGCACCTAGGCGGTTTGAAATGATTTTATATATGATAGGGTTAATTGGTTTATTGCTAATATTTATTCCTTCAACAATTTTCCTTCTTATATATATTGTATTCTACCATTATGGAACAAGATATAGATTGCCTAAAACACAAAATACTTCCTTTAACGATATAGTATCAATTATTATTCCTGTAAGGAATGAGCCGATCGAGTTAATGCAGGAAGCTCTCAATAATATATATAATTGGAATATAAGGGATAATATAGAAGTAATTATCGTCTCAGATGATCCTCCTGAAAGATTAGCCTATATTGAGGAACTAGTATATTCTTGGAGACAGCGCGGATTAAATATTCATCTTATATGGCGTTCTGAGCCAAGAGGCTACAAGGCTGGAGCATTAAATACTGCATTATATGCTTCCCGCGGCAAATACCTATATATTGTAGATGTTGATAGTCGAGTATCCCCTAGCTTCATAGTTAAAGCTGTCAATATAATGATGAGGAATAAAAATGTTGTAGCTGTTGTTGCGAGATGGACTGGTAAAAACAGAGATACCAGGGTGGCTGAAGCAGTATTTGCTTCAATGAAGTTTATTGTTGATGCTCTCTATAAGGGTAGAAGTGCTTTAAAACTGCCAGTATTCCCCGTCGGTACAGGAACATTGTTTGATGCAGAATTTATACGTAGAGAACTAGGTGGATGGGATGAGGAGAGAATTCAAGATGATATGGAGATCGGCTGTAGAATAATGGCTAGAGGTAAGGAAATACTGTTTTTGAATGATGAAAAAGTCTATGTTGAAGTTCCAAGGAGATTTAAAAGTTTGAGGGTTCAACAAGAGAGATGGGCTTATGGATCAGCCGATACAGCTATTGCTAGATTTAAAGATATATTAAAAGCTCCTCTTCCATGGTATGCTAAACTTGAAGCTTTTAATTTCCTACTACAATACCTGCCGGCTTTCCTTGTATTTCTAGGATTTCTCATTGTTGCTCCCATAAGCTATTTTCTAAAATATGATTTCTTCGAAGAGTTATGGATACTAGGTGTTCCATGGCTTGTATCAGCGGTTCTTTATATTAGATACTATGTTAGAAGCTTAGGAGAATGCGGATACGGTGTTTGGAGATCAATAGTTAACCTGGGAAGATCATCGGCCATAACCACTCTACTAACTCCTACAATAAGCATTGCTTTATTAAAGGCTTTTCTAAGAATTAAAATGAGTTTTAAGAGAACCCCTAAGGGCACATACGAGCATATAACTAGTCATTACCGTGTACCAATAGAAATCATTATAGGTATATTAATTCTATTAACAGGGATAGTACTGATAATATATGGAATAGTTTATACTGGTCTTTGGTGTTTATTCTACAGTACTGGATACATCTATGGAATTTATAGGTGGGGCAGAGATCTCCTATTTAAATAAACTATTTATGGTAATGGTGAAAATGTATTGGTAATAGAGTTTGCCAAGCACAAGTATAGTGATAGAAAAATATTATCTATGCTCAGACCATATGTTGCTGAATGGTTTAGTAAAACATATAAGAAATTCACACCACCCCAGAAAATGGCTATTCCTTTGATCAAAAATGGACACAACGTGCTTATATCAAGTCCTACAGGTACTGGTAAAACATTAGCTGTTTTTCTAGGAATACTTGATAACCTTTATGCAAAGGCTGAAAAAGAGGGAAAACTTCCTGAAGGTGTTTATGTAGTCTATGTGAGCCCCTTAAGAGCTTTAAATAATGATATGCGTAGAAACTTGTTAAAACCTATACAGGGGATCAGAGAAGTAGCTGAGAACCATGGTATTGATCTCCCAGAGATAAAAGTGGCTGTTAGAACAAGTGATACAAGCCCGTATGAGAAACAGAAAATGATAAGGGATCCACCACATATATTGATCACAACACCTGAAAGCTTAGCAATTGCATTAAATGCTCCCAAGTTTAGGGAACGATTAAAGAATACTAGAATACTAATCGTAGATGAAATACATGAACTAGCGAATAGTAAGAGAGGAAGTCATTTAAGTCTAAGTATTGAAAGACTAGAAAACCTAGTTGGAAAACCGCTTCAAAGAATAGGATTGAGTGCAACAATAGCTCCTCTAGTAGAGGTGGCTAAGTTTCTCGTTGGATATAGAGATGATGGCGAACCTAGGGATTGCCTAATTGTTGACGCAAGATTTTCTAAGCCGATAGATATTAAAGTTATTGCTCCTGTTAAAGACTTAGTTCATGCTTCCGCAGAAGAAATAAATAATGCAATATATTCTACGCTTGTGAAACTTATTAAAAAGCATAGAACAACATTAGTCTTCACTAATACACGTAGTGCTACAGAGAGAGTTGTGTATAAACTTAGAAAGATCATGGAGAAAGAAAGAATCGTGGATATAGATGAAATAGAAGCTCATCATAGTAGTTTGAGTAGAGATGTCCGCCTTGAAATTGAAGAAAAACTTAAGCAAGGAAAGCTTCGTGTAATAGTAAGCTCTACAAGCTTAGAACTAGGAATAGATATAGGATATATAGACTTAGTAGTACTACTCAGTAGTCCGAAAAGTGTTTCAAGACTCCTTCAAAGAATTGGAAGAGCGGGTCATCATATTAGACAAGTAAGTAAGGGGAGAGTAATAGTTGTTGATAGAGATGATCTTGTTGAATGCACTGTCCTAGTAAAAGCCGCATATCAACACAAAATTGACAGGGTACGTATACCTAGAAATCCACTAGATGTGCTTGCACAGCACATTGTAGGTTTATCTCTTGAAAAGAAATGGGATATTAGAGAAGCGTATAGATTAATTAAGAGAAGTTATTCTTTCCACACTTTATCGTGGAGTGATTATATTAATGTTCTAAAATATCTTTCAGGCAAGTATGGAGACTATTTTGAACATGCCAAAGTCTATGCTAAGATCTGGTTTGACGAAAATGAGGGGGTCTTTGGTAGAAAAAGAACTGCGAGAATGATCTATTATCAAAACATTGGTACGATACCGGACGAGAGCAAAGCACATGTATTCACAATTGATGGAAAATATGTTGGGGATCTAGAAGAAGCTTTTGTGGAATATTTAATTCCTGGGGATCTATTTGTTCTAGGTGGACGCGTATACGAATACGTGAAGAGTGTGGGGTTTAAAGTATATGTTAAGCCAGCTGAGGGGGCAAGACCAACTGTTCCAAGCTGGTTTAGTGAAATGCTTCCGTTAGCTTATGATTCAGCACTAGAAATTGGAAAATTTAGAAGACTTATCGCTGAAAAAATAATAAATCTTCCTCGAAGCCAAGTTATTGATTGGTTAAGAAAAGAGTATAGATTGCAGAGGCATGCGGCTGAGTCAATATATGATTATATTAAGGAGCAACTATTGTTCACTGGAGGAATAATTCCGAGCGACAAACTCATCATGATCGAGATCTTCGATGAGCCTGGGAGAAGAAACATTATAGTACACAGCCTATTTGGTAGAAGAGTTAACGCCGCATTATCTAGGGCTTACGCATACATAATAAGTAATGAATTAGGTGTGAACGTAAAGATAACAGTAACAGACAATGGTTTCATGCTTACAATTCCAATTAAGAAAAGCATTGATTGGGCTTTGGCGTTCAAAAAACTAACGCCTGAAAACATTGAGGATATTTTAAAGAAGGTTCTTAAAAGAACAGAAATGCTTAAAAGGAGATTTAGACATTGTGCAGTAAGATCATTCATGATTCTAAGAAGGTATAGAGATAGGGAGAGAAGCGTTCATAGACTACAAATAAATGCTGAGGAATTATTGAAGGCTATAGAGGATCTGCCCGATTTTCCTGTTTTAAAGGAAACATATAGGGAGATACTAGAGGATTATATGCATATAGAAGCTGCTAAGGAAGTATTAGATAATGTTAGAAAAGGTGAGATTAAAATATCCGTGATGGGACCTAATAATATACCGAGCCCGTTCTCGCACAGTATAATTGTTCATGGATATAGTGATGTTGTATTAATGGAAGATATGAGAAAGTTGCTGATGCTTCTCCATGAAAAAGTAATAGAGTATCTTAGGTTGAGAAAACTATCTTAGCAAACAATTGGTTAATTCTGGTTTTCACTAGTATTATCCTTATCTTTCCTATTTATCGATAAGATTCTTGACAAAATCTTATCGGGTATGTTGAATACTTCTTTAGAAATTATTGCTACGTACTCATCGCTAGGTATTGTTCTTGGGAAGCCTAGTCTTAAAGCCATTGCTCTTTTAAATGCTTCTTTGAATATTTTATTCCTTATTTCCCCCCTATAAATTCCCTCTGCGACTTTATATGCTATATAGAATCTTACATAGTTCCTAACAGTCCTTTCCTCCTCGGGTATAGCTTCAAGTGTTTTCTTCAATATTTTAGCAAACGCTTCTTCATCTAAAAAGCCCAGTAAGAGCCTTGTAAAGGCAGTTCTAAGCATTCGTGCTACTGTATTACTATCAATAACTGCTGCGGAGCTGGTTTTCTTCAATATTGCTCTTGCTTCACTATACTGTCCAGCTAGTATTTTATCTATGGCTTCCTCAAATCCCTTCTCTAAATAGAAGATTTTATCAAATAATTCAGGGTATTCATTATCTATTCCTAAACCATATTTACCTATAACATATAGGCTAGCTAGTTCTTTATCATATAGATCTGGTGGTGTAGCTTTGCCTTTTAATGGTTTAATTTTGTTTTTCTCATAAGTTTTCCTTAGAAGATCAGCAACATCTCTTCGTGTTAATTTGTTTTGTTTCTTAATTATCTCGCCTAATAAGTTAACAAGAATTTGTATTCTTTTCCTATATGGATCCCTCTCGCTCACGCTGTTTCAACCTCATCTCTTTATCATATTCTCTCAAAAACATTCTTCGAATGGAAATTTCTAATCCACGTAAATTCCCAGCATAGACTCTTGCTTTAACTTTGTTTTTATATACTATTATTTTAACGCGGTTTTTATCAACAATCATACTTATTTCAAACTTTGACTTATATTCCTTAATCCTAGAAATATATGTTTCTCCATATTTTTGTCTGAATTCTTTCAATAATCTTTCTAATATGTTTATTAATCTCGGTAAAGATAGCATGACATATGCCTCCAAAATGTTTTAGACTCATATTAATTTATGGAGTTGAACAATATCTGCCAATAGAGATTCTAAATACTATATGTAAAAACCATATCGTTATATGTGTTGATAAATATCATGTAAATAATAAATACTGCGATATTATAACAGATGATCTTATCTCGAGTATAATAGATGATTCCGAAATTGTTGCTATTACCAAGGAAGCATATAATTTGTTTCTGGAGAAAAACCAATATATACGAAAGATCGCTTTATCAAAACAATAAATACGTAGAGCAACTGCATATAAAGATCTATCTTTTTCTCCAGGGGTAGGTGAGCTTTATTAATCCAGTATTTTTAGAAGCCTCTATTAACCATCCGGCAAGAATTTTTGCCAATCTCCTACAAGCATCCTTCTCGTCTAGTTCTATAGAGTAAGCCTCTCTATATGCTTCTTTAGCAATATCGCATTTAATCCTGTTTAGGAAATAGTCAGTTAATTGCTCAAGAAGATCAGCTAAATTTATTTTTTGTTGAATCTCAACTTGTTCCTTTAAATATGTGAAGTCATGGGGCGCGAGAAGAGCATCTTCCACGGGTATTCCTTTCTTTCTCAATATTTTCCAATACTTGATTAAAGGGGAATAGTCGCCGACTACTGATTTATCAGCAAAGAAGGGAAGCTCCTCATTATTACTCAATTTCTTTTATAACCTCTTTTAGCTTTCTCAATAAATATTCTCGATATTCACTCTTATCTATACTTTCATAGAGTCTTTTTAAGGCCTCTGCTAAATCATCAATAATTATTTTTATCAACTTTTCCTCTTCATATGGAGCCATGATCTCTAATGCTTTTTCAACTGTTTCATCGCTTGGATGTGTTTTCCTGTAAATGTATTTTCTAATAGCTGTTGTTGATACACCCAATTCCTCAGCTAGTTGTCTAATGCTCCTAGTAGATAACATTAAATCAATTATTTTAAACCTGGCTTGCTTGCTTAACCAGTGAATAGGGAGATTGATCTTCTCTATTTTCTCGGTCAAGATTTGTACCCTTCTAAAATGTTATACCTTACCATATTTATTTATTAACAGCCTATTTAATAGCTGGCTTTCTCAACATATACTGTTTCTAAAAATTTAATTGAATTATTTGGCAGTTACTTAAATATTCATATAATTAAGAAACATTACTTAGATATATTCAAATTTATAGCGGTAAAATCGTGTAGTTATGCATTATTTCAAATATTAAATATGGAGTTGTGTGTTTAAACATATATAGGCAACAATTTATTATTGATAACAAGTACCCTTATGGTTATTCCTTATAGGTGTCATTGTTATGATAATTAGGCAGATTGTTTATAATGGAGAATATTATGTCTCTGAAAGAGAGATCTTACCAGTGAAAAAAGGAGAGTTACTAGTTAAACCTTTGAGTGTTTATATTGGGTTATTGGAAAATTCATATATAAGGTATACTTATCCATCAAAGTACCCTATAGTTCCTGGTTCTTTCGGTATTGTTAGAATATTAGAGGAGCCATATTCTAATAAAGGGTATTCAGGCAAAATAGCAGTAGTTAATCCTATTACTTCTAATGGTATTTTAGGGCTAGATATCGATGGTATTTTAGGTTCTTACGCAACTATTCGTGAAGAAAATATATATAAACTCGTTGATGAAAATGATCCATATTTGTCTCTTATCCCCCTAATAGAACATGGAATATTTTTAGGAAAACACAGCCATGGAAGGACCTTGATTATAGGCTGTAATATCCTAGCATATATTATAGCGAAGTTTTTCGATGAAAATAAAAAGCATAATTATGCTTTACTATGCTATGATAATAGAAGGGTATTGAGGAGAATTAATGGTAGAGTTTATGTTAACTTGGGAGAACTTGATCCATATTATGATTCCATCGTAATATTAGATTCCATGTTTGGTTTAATCCATAAGGTTTTAACACATATTTATTTCAACAATATAATTATATCAGTGTTTAGTTTCATTAATTTCCTCCCTCTTAAGCTTAGTGAAACATACAATGTATTATATACGATGAAGACAGATAGAGAATCGCCTCATATGGTCGAAAAAATAATTTCCTCGTTAAAAAAAGATATTAAGATTATAAGAGTAAATGATATTTCTAAGACTATAGGTTTACTTCCTCCACGAGGCCTTGGAGCTGTTATTAGTTTTCATTCTTGATTAGCTCAGCTATTCTTCTAATTCCCTCTTCTATTATTTCAGGGGGCGGATAACTAAAGCTTAAACGCATACTGTTAGCACCGCTTCCATCAGTGTGGAAGCTTTGCCCTGGAACATATGCTACTTTATACTTATCTATAGCTTTTCTCAGCAGTCTTCCTGTATCGAATCCTTCTTTATTGACATATACAAATACAAAGAATCCTCCGACTGGCTCCGTATACCATACGTTTTCTGGGAAATACTCCTTTATAGCCTTGATCATAGCATCACGTTTTCTCTTATAGAATGGAGACAATTTGTGTGCATGCCTAGTTACCAGCCCTGACCTAATAGCCTCAGCTACTATAAACTGGTTTAGTGTAGGACTATGTAGATCCATGTATTGTTTGACTAATTCTAATTTTCTCGTTAATTTTTCGGGAGAAGCGATCCAGCCTATTCGTAGTCCTGGAGCAAGTATCTTGCTTACTGTACTCATATATAATACCCTGTCTTCGCTATCATATGCTTTAATAGGTGAAACATCTACTGTTTCGTCATATACGAAGTAACTATACGGATCATCCTCTACTACAAGTAAATTGTATTTATTAGCTATTTCTATTAAGTGTTTCTTTCTATCAGGTGGCATAGTAGTTCCAGCAGGATTCTGTGAGACAGGAATTGTATATATGAATTTTATCTTCTTGCCTTCGCTAACTAGTTTTTTAACTGTTTCCTCCAACAAATCAGTCCTCATACCGTGTTTATCTATTTTTATACCTACAAGCTGAGCACCTCTAATCTTAAAAGCTCCCAGAGATGCAAGGTATGATGGATTTTCAGTGATTACTATATCTCCCGGATCTAAAAGTGTTCTGGCAACTAGATCTAGAGCCTGCTGGCTACCTGTTGTAACAATAATATTTTCAGCATCGATACTAATACCTCTGCTTTCTAAGAGGAAGTGTGAAAGCATTTCTCTTACTTCCAATATCCCTTTGGTCTCACTGTACTGAAGTGCTTGATCGCCGTATTCTATAATCATTCTCTTAGCAATCTCTGCTAATTCTTCTCGTGGAAAAGTTTTAGGATCCGGTATGCCGCCAGCTAAGCTTATTACGTCTTTTCTCTCCCTAATAATTGCCAGGATCTCTCTGATCTCTGATGCCTTAATACTTTTAGCTATAGAACTAAAGAAGTTATCGTAAGCAGTCAACACGCGTCCACCGAGTAATGATATAATCAGGAACAAGTCTAAAAAAATATCGATAAGAGCCGGTGAGGTAAAATTGGAATATAATGTTGTTAGAAAAAAGATTAGTAAAAAACTAATTAGGATAGCATATGTCTATCCCAGCACATATGAATCCATGCTTTCCAGTATAGTTACTCATCTAATTTATTACATGTTAAACGAATTATATGATGAAGTCTATGTCGAGAGATTTTATTTGAAAAACTTGTTTGGAACCGAGGAGGATCCTAGAAGTATTGAGACAAATAGTCCATTAAAAGATTTTGATCTAATAATAACAAGTATTCATTATGAACCAAACATTTCGGGATTACTACGGATACTATATTCTTCCGGATTAGAAGTTTACAGAGATAAGAGAAGAATTCCGATTATTGCCGGTGGACCTGGAGTAATTGCAAATCCTCATCCATATGAAGATTTTATTGACGCCTTCATTATAGGTGAAGCAGAGGATACATTACCTAAAATAATAGATGATTTCATAACCTATAGAGATAATAAAAGTGGTTTTCTAGAAAAGATATCATCGTATAAATATGTTTATTCTCCAGACTATACCGATGAACTAGTATATAAAGAATGGACTAAAAATCTTGACAAAGCCTACTATCCTATAAAACAAATACAAAATACTGAGATCGAACCAGTATATGGACGTGGATTTTTATTAGAGGTAAGTAGAGGGTGCAGGTTCTGGTGCAGATTCTGTATGGAATCAAGATTATTTAAACCATATAGGAGGAGAAGTAATAATACATTATTTAACCTAATAAATAGAGGTTTATTAGTTAATCTTCTAAAACGCGTTATTATTTATTCATTACTTTTCCCCGGAGGAAAAGAAGATATTAAATTATTAGAATATCTTGTTTCTAACGAGATTAAAGGTTCGCTACCTTCCCTAAGGGTTGAATATGTTAACGATTATTTCTTAGAACTAGTAAAGGATCTTGGGCAGAAAAACTTAACCATAGCTCCTGAATCATTCAACACATTTATTCAAAGAATTTATGGAAAATATTTTGATCTTAATATAGTTAATGAATCAATAGATAAAATAATAAGCAAGAATTTTAATTTAAAGCTTTACATCATTTTCGGAGTAAAAAATGAATCTTTAAATGATAATAGAACAAATATAAATGCTTTAAGGAAAATAGCGAAGAAGATCAGAGAGAAGAATTTGAAGCTAACTATTACGCTTAACCCATTAGTTCCTAAACCTAAAACAGTTTTTCAATGGTTTGGTATGATCGATCTTGAAAAAGCAAAAAATATAGTACGATATTATCGTGGAGAACTCAAAGGATTAATTGATACTAGACCATTATATGTGAATTGGGCATGGATACAAGGCAGTATTGCATTGGCTAATAATAATATTTCCAAGGTATTAGTTGAGTGGAGTCTGAGCGGAGGTGATCTCGGTAGTTGGAGAAGAGCTCTGAGAAATAATAGTTATAGTACATCGTATTTATTCAATGGTTATAGGTATGGTGAACCCCTACCCTGGGATGATATAGTTCTGGACGAATATGTTGAGAAAACTCTTGAAAGCGAATATTATGCATTGACAAGAATCTTAAATGGTTAGACAGATTCTTTAGCTATGCTAGCTATTAATCCTATATAAGCAACTAATACTAGCGCTGATGCTATCTCTGACAAGTATTTGGATTTCAGAGATTCTAATTTAAGAATGCCTACTACCTCCTTATTCATAATCGATAATTCATTAATATTAATAGTTAGAGGAAGTATTATTCTTGAATTAATAGATACAGTTATTTTTCTAAATTTAGTAAATACATTGTATTGGCGAATATCTGATCTGAGCGCATATTCTGGTTTAATACCTATGGATGAATAAAATGATGTTAGAACACCAAGTATTACGGGTTGTAATGAGTTATCTATTGGTTTTAAGTCTTCTAATGCATTATATGCTTCGAGGAATAGATTAGGCTCGATATTGTAGTCTCCAAATCTTCCTTTATGAATATCAGTATTAATACTGGTATCAAATACTAAGTATGGAGTAATCACTGGTATTTTAGACCCTATAGTTTTTATTAATAATTCATTGAGATCGTTTTTCTCAATCCATTTTGAGAGAGTCTCGCAAATTCCATTTTCTCCTATCATAACAGTATTTATTATATGTCCCGCACCCCTACCGAAACATAGCACTTTTAGTTTCTCGTATTCATTAAGAGCTTGTATTTCTGATTCCACTATTCTACATAGATCAATTGGACTTCTTCTAGGGGAAACTGTGAATAATCTTAACCAGCATCTATTTATTTTTACTCGTATACGTGTATCTCCAATAATTTTAGCTCCTAAATCTACTGCTTCCATTAGTGCCGGATAAATTGATGCCAGAGGAATGTATTTCTCGTCCCTTATATAGTATCCATCTATTTTTAACGGACCTATTACTGTCACGGGTATTTGGATGGCGCCTATGGATTTATATGATATTTTTCCCTCTGTTTCCACGAAGTCTAATATGGATGAACCAGTTGCTGATAGCGATATATTTAGTTTTTCTTCTAGGATTTTTCTTCTTAATAGTGTAGCTATATTTTGGTTTTCAACTAGTTCATCTACTTCTTCTAAGGGCTTTTTAGATGATTTAAGTTTTGATAAAAAATCTTTTATGCTAGATCTACGTTCCCCCAATTGTTTTTATCACCGGTCTATAAGCTATACCGTAATGGATTAGACCTGCTTCCCGGTCCTGATTTATTCTTCTTAGAACGGGTTCTAATAAAATTCCCTCTTTAAGTTCTTCGGGCAATACATCAGTTATTGGTGCAAGTATTTTGACGTGTGTTTCAACTGTTTCAACTATTCCTATTATTCTTGGTTTCTTATCCTCGAATCCTATAGGTGTGGTATATATTATTGTCCATGTAAGAAGTTTTGCTTTTTCTTTATCCAAATATATTTCCTCGAGATCCTTTGAGCCACAATATCTGCATACGCTTGATGGAGGATAATTTATTCTTCCACATTTTCTACATTTAACAGCTTTTAATCTATAATGAGACGCTCTTTCACGCCAAAATCTAGGTATTGAGAACTGCATGGTTGATCAATCCTCTATCATATTCTCTTTATTAAGCCCCTATATTTTGCATATAGTGCGTAGTCAATATAATGTTTCCTAGCCAAGTAGTCGTCGACGCGCGGTGCTTTATCTTGTTTCTCAAGTATTTTATCGGTAACAATAATACTGTAAGCATCGCTACCAGCACCGCTTCCGAATGGTGCCAATAATATTCTTTGCCCGGGTTTAGCTATGTCGAGAACTCTGGATAAACCTATTAGGGCTGATGAGTTGTAGCTATTGCCAATATATGGTGTAATGAGCCCTGGTAATATTTTTTCTTTTGGAAAACCAAGTCTTCTTCCAACAGTTAATGGGAATTTACCGTTGGGTTGATGAAATATTGCATAGTCGAAATCATCTGGTTTAAGCCCTGTTTTCTCAAATAATCCCTTTACAGCGTTTATTATATGGTGAAAATATGCTGGTTCACCAGTGAATCCTTCCCCGTGCAGTGGGTAGGGAACATGTGCTCTGCGCCAAAAATCAGGCGTATCGGTTACATAGGTATAGCTCGCCTCAAATACTGCGACAGCTTGGTCTGCAGGACCTGTTATAAAAGCAGTTGCTGCAGACGATGCTGTATACTCGAGTACATCTCCAGGATTAGCTTGTGCAGTGTCAGAACCGATTACTAAAGCATATTTAACCATGCCAGATGCTATTGTAGCAATACTTATTCTCAATGCTTCACTAGCTGCTCTACAAGCGAACTCTAGGTCTGAAGCCATAGTATCTGGTGTGATCCCCAATGCTTCAGCAATAATTGTTGCTGAAGGTTTGACTGCGTAGGGTTTTGATTCTGTACCGAACCAGACAGCACCTATCTCTTTAGGATCAATTTCTGCTCTGGCTAAAGCGTTTTTAGCAGCTTCCCATCCAAGAGTTACAGCGTCTTCATCGATTCCAGCCACAGATTTTTCTTCAACCATTAATCCATGAGGGGTTTCTGGCGCAAAACCCCATATTCTCGTTATTTCTTCTAGTTTAAGCCTCCACCGAGGAATATATGATCCCCAACCAATTATTCCTGCTTCTTTCTCGGGAATTTTCATACTTTACACCTTAGAATAACAAATGAATATTATTCTTAATGGTTTACTAATAATGATTATGGAGACCAAGAAATTAAGGGTTATCCCGAATATATTGTAAAAAGCTTCTCATATACAATCATGATTAGTTATATCTGTTACCTTGTCCTTAACCTAGGCTCTACGATTCTCTCTAAAGCCATACCGATCATTACGAATGTTAATGCTGTTATTGCAATCATTAATCCTGGCGGAAGCACCCACCACCAAGCATTAGCTAATACTGCACCACCCCTGTTGGCTTCATAGAGTATTTTACCCCATGTTACTATATCTGGGTCTCCTAATCCGAGGAAGCTTAGGCCAGCCTCTGTTAGAATTGCTCCTGGTACGCTTAGAGCCATAGATGCAAATGCGTATGGTAGTAGTTGTGGGAACACGTATTTAAACAGTATCCTCAGGTTGGAAGCGCCAAGTGCTCTAGCAGCCTCTATATATGGTTCTTCTCTGATTTGTAGAACCATTGAACGCACTGTAAACTGTAGACCTACCCATCCAAACGCTATTAATAATGCTATAAGTATCCATATACTTCTGCTTACGAAATATGATAGTAGGATCAATAATGGTAGAACAGGTAATGAATATACTACTTGCGCTATTCTCTGCATTGCAACATCAGTATAGCCTCCACTATATCCAGAAGTCATACCATATATGACGCCAATCATTACCGCTCCAAATGCCGTTAATAAACCTATTAATAATGCCCATCTAACACCATATGTTATAGCAGACCATAAATCCCTTCCCCTATTATCGGTTCCTAGAAGCCCATAAGCTCCCATTATTCTTGCCTTTACAGGAGTTATTGATACGTTGACCTTACCTACGTCATTAGGCTTTATTCTTAGGAGAAATAGAAATTCTGCCTTATATGTTCCTTTTAATACACCTGGTTGTCCACTAATGATCTCTGGTGTTGCCTTGGAAAACGTTATTTTCATGAAATCAATAAGTTGTCCTGGAACAAGCTCTACACCTGCTTTATCCGTTATAGGTTTTAGAACCTGTATTAATCCTAGTCCTTGTTGATAGTTTCTTGCTGCACTAGCGTATTCTGTCAAGATAAAGAACCAATCAGTATCATTCTTTATAAATAGTCTTGTCTCATTTTCTACCTTAACATATGTATACGGGATCTTCAATAGATCTAGGATCTCTCTTTTTCCAAGCTCAGCATACTGGTTAATATCGTATGGGTTGGAGGGATAACTATAGCCAGGTATTAATGATATCGTGATATTATCAGGTCTCTTAATATATACTCCAACACCTTGCTTTAGATCGTTATATAATATGTTTCCAAAGTTTAGTCTTAATCTAAACGCAATATCCTTTGGCGGTTTGCCGGAGTTTAGATCGAAGATGTACGTTAGATTAGCATATATTACTTCGCCAACTTGACCTTGCTGAACAGATTTTTTCCATAACAGTTGGAGTATTTGTTGTAGCTGACTCCATGTTAGATTAACATGGTATTTTTCTCTAAATTGTTTTATTATTTGCTGTGTTTTTCCTGTTTCATTCATATATTTTACGTATCCATCAAATGTCATTAAGTTATATTTCTTTATTGTGATCTTAATATTGTTATCCGGTATATCGTGAGTTACCGGGTAGGGATTTGGATCTAAAGCGTTAGCCCATGTTGGAGGTGCCAATTTGGGCAACATTCTATCTTGCCAATACTCGTTATCATACCAGTGATCCACATCTGCTGGATTAGCTATAACTGGGAAGAACACTACTAAACCTACAAGGATAAATAATAATATTAATCCAGCTATACCGATTTTTTGTCTTCTAATCTCGAACCAGAATTCTCTAATAGACTCTGAGAGCGGCATGTCTTATCACCTTTAACCTTGTCTCCTACCCACTCTGACACGTGGATCTAGGAGCATGTAGATGAAGTCTAGAGTGAATATGACTACGATGAATAGGAATGTTGTTATCCATGTATTCGCCATTACTACTCCTGAATCACCATTTTGTATTGCTATCCAGTATGTTAGACCCATTCCAGGCCATTGAAATACTGTTTCCGTAATTATAGCGCCACCCAGCGAGCCTACTAGGGATAATGCTGTCATAGTAGCTATTGGTGGACTAGCTGCTCTTAAGACATGTTTGTATAGAACAAGTCTTTCAGGCAATCCTTTTGCTCTGGCAACCATTACGAAGTCTTCTCTAAGTGTTCCCAACACTATGTTTCTCACAATATATGCTCCACCACCAAATGTGACAAGGACAATAGTGATTAGTGGTAGAGCCATATAGTATAGCCATGTCCTTATATAGTCGAAAATATAGAATGGCGAGCTCGGATTAAGTTTTCCTATTGCAGCATATACTTCTTTAGCAGCATATGGGAACAATCCTAGATGATACGAAAATACAAGAAGCATTAGTATCCCTACCCACCACATTGGCAAGCTAGCAGATAGTAGTGCAATACCTGTTATTGTTCTATCCAGGACACTTCCAGCACGTTTAGCAGATTGCAAGCCCAGATAGATCGCGATAGCTAATTCTATTATTGTTGCAGTAGTAAATAATATTGCTGTAGCTCTTAATGCGTTGAAAACTACTTCTGCAGCATTAGTGCCTCCTCCCGGATACGCTACACCTTGCCTAATAGGGAAAGCTGTAAAATTAAATATTATAGCATTCCACGCATACATCAATATTCTCTCATGTAAAGGTTTTGTTAATCCTAGGCTTTCCCATATGGTCTTGTTTAGAAGCTTTAACTTCTGCTGTATCACCTGCTTGGGCGCGCCGGTTCTTGCCATCTGTTCTTCTAATTGTCTAGCTCTCAAATTATACATCTCTTTAGCTAAACCCTTGAGATAAGTATCTGCTTGGATCACAAATATTGTCGACATTATTATAGCAACTATAACGAGAACAACTATAATATTTATAATGGTAGTAGCAACTACACGACCTATACCAGCCGCCATTATTCACACTCCTCCTAGTCCCTTTGTAGATTAATATCGATATAACTTATAAATTTAAGGTTAACAAGTCAAAACATTTTATTCAATAAACATATAAGAAGTGTTTTTGATGTTTAAAAAAGATATTGATTTGAGTTTAAATATTACGACCCTAGATAGTTTTTATTTCTTTCTTGTGTAGTACCATGCTATTATTGCTATTATTATGATTATGATTATTGCTACTATTATTGCCCATGTTGTTGTGCTTACTCCACCTGCTGCTGGTGTTGTTGGTGTTGTTGGTGGCGGAGATGTTGTCGTAGTAGTTGTAGTCGTGGTTGCTGGGGGAGTTGTGGTTGTAGTTGTGGTCGTGGTAGTAGTAGTCGTAGTAGTAGTGGTCGTAGTAGTAGTTGTTGTAGTAGTCGTGGTTGTCGTAGTCGTTGTAGGAGGCGATGTAGTGGTTGTAGTTGTTGGTGGCGGAGTTGTTGTCGTAGTCGTTGTAGTAGTGGTGGTTGTGGTCGTAGTTGTTGTAGTTGGAGCTGCAGCAATAACTGTTAATTCTAATGATCTTATTATTGCTGTTCCAGACTCTGGATGCTGAATTACTATCACGAGGTAATATGTGCCTGACTCATTGAAGAATTGTGCTGCTAGTTCGTCGCTGAAGCTGATATTATAGACGCCACCACCCAGATCAATAATGGCGTCCTCAGGAACATCGCCGACCTTAACTGATCCGTTCTCTGTTGGCTTGTAAACTGTTGCTAATATGCTGAAACCTGAAGGTGTTAATTCTTGGTATTGTGGAGCTATTTGTACGAGCTTCAATGTTATTTGTACGTCGAATGCGCCGATGACTATTTCTGGTGCTGATATGTCTACGAGCTGTGGAACTACTAGCCTGAACTTATTGGTCCAGTATCCCTTCGGATATACGTTATCATATGGCTGGAAATATTTCATTACTAGCTCGTTGGTTGACGGGTTATAGGATTCTACATAGAATGGTCCATTACTGATCATGGCATGTCCGTATGTTGTTATAAAGTTGATTGCATCTGTGTATCTTGTTGATGCATCATTAACTGTTAATCCTGGGAATGTTGATATGTATGGTGGTATGAAGTTTTGTGATTGTAGAGTTTGTAATGCGCTCTGTATTTTTGATGCATGTCCTGGATCAATGAAGCTTATGCCAACACTTTGTCCTTCACGATCGGTCCATCCGAATGGATAGGATGAACCTGGCGGTGTTTCCTTGTTCACAATCAAATACTCTGCGGCAGCCATCACATGCCATGGTACATCAGGCCAGAATGCAACTTGTGCTGCAACTAGTACTTTATATACGTCATCATATGATGTATAGATTTCAATAGCAGTGCTGTTGAGTACCTTAATACCATAAATAGTGCCCATAATCCATGACATACTAGAATCTATTTCTGGATCATAGTATGGATCAGTTTCATTAGTGACTCGTGAATCATCAAAGCTCCATTCCCAGTAGAATCCATACCAGTATAGGACATCAGCCATTGTTATGTCTGATCCATCATGCCATTTACCAAACTTGTAGTTTAATATGACCTTTACAGGTGCCGATGTAGGCTTGCCGCCGTAGAAGTAGTCTGCTGCCTGATCATTCATGTTCTGTATGTTAACCCACTTGTCCTGTACAGGATCATATACGTAGGCATCATTTGGTATTGTGAAGTTTCCGCGTTCAACATCGAAGCTTTGTACACGTACCGGCTCTGGAATACCTGTATCAGGTCTGCTGTAGAATGCGAAGTCTCTTATTTGCCTACCCATTAACTCGCTGTATACATCAGTGAATCCTAGCACAGTGTTCCATGCACTCATGAATAATGCTCCAGATGATGAGTATTCAATGATCTTTAGTTTTCCATCAGTTGTTGTCAATGTTCTTATAGCCCATGGTGTCCAGAATCCACTGGCCTTTCCTGGAATTAGAGAAACTACTCTGTCCTTGTTGACAGCTGTGTATTCCCAGTTTTCTGTTACGAATACTCTTATGGATTGTTCAATACCAGCTCTCAGCATCCATGCGATCTCATTGAATAATTGGTCTACGTTTTTCTCAGTATATGTACCATAATATAGGTCTACTCCTTTTTCATACATTGTCCTGTTAAACCAGTACCACCACGTTTTGACTTGGTGGTTTGGACCATATCCTCTTAGTGGTGCATAGAAGAATGCTGTATCATATCTTGCCCATACATCAATGTCTTCGCCCATGCTTACCCATCCTTCAGTATACATGCTCCATACTACTCCGCCTAGTGCAGTGCTAGTTGTTACTGGGTTTGTTCCATAAATTACAGGTGTTACTACACTTCTTTCTTTCTCTATTCTTTCTACATGTATGTAGAAGTATTTCTCTATCCAATCAGCGATTTGTCTACCAATATATAATCTCTCATCTTCTACACGTATTACAAAGTAGACAGTTACAGGTTCCTCGCTACCATCACCTTTCACAAAATACAGCCATTTTCCTCCAGGAGCGTCAGAAGCGTCTCTTAACTGAAGATCCATTCCGTATTGTTGATAGATCTGCCTAACCTTGTTTAATGCATTTAAGAAGATCTGTTGTGCCTTTTGTTTGTCGCCGGTCGGAGTTAATCCTAGTTGTTCATATATTTGTTTAGCATGATCATACCATGGATGACTGGGTCTAATTGCTCCTAATGCAGGTGCAGCGCTTCCACCATAGATCTTTCTAACAATTAGGTCTCTGTCTATTAGGAATTCTAGAGCATATCTCATCTCGCGGATGCCCCATGGGTTAAAGTGGACTTGGCTCCAAGAAATGTTTTGTCCTATCTGTGTCCAGTTTACCCAGTTTGTCGGTGGATCCCATACGAGTAGTCCTGGTATTTGTCTACCAGTTAGGTTTTTATCAACTAGTTCTACTGTACCATTTGCATTAGGATCGATCACGTTGGCTGCTGGGTTTAATGCTATGTCAACATATGTAGTTGTTGACCTAATTAGTTTCAAGTTCTGACGATACTGTGGATCAATCGCATCATATTTATATAACGGCACTGACCAAGCAAATACATCTGCTTGACCCTGCGCAACCTGTAGTATAGCTGGTTCTTCCTGTGTCGATGTTGTCCAGGTTATCTCGGTTACTGGTTGTCCTTGGTTTTGAGCCATTGGAATTGGGGGAGTAAATGATAATATTACTATAGCTAATGCTATGATTCCAACCAAGAGTTTATAATTCACAATCATACACCCCATTTAAATGCTTCCTTTAGTCTCACTGTTAAACAATTAATCAGTGATTCCTTAAAAAAGTTTTTATAGGAATATATGTTTCAATATTTTGATTTATATATGGGCAAAATATTTGACCATGAACATATGTAAAAATATAATATTTCCCCAAAAATGGGATTGCACAGTGATAATCATATTTACTGGAGTTCAAACAGTACGTTTTATCTTCTAAGACAAAAATAACAAGATCGTTCTAAGCTATTAATACGGAAAGATCTAGAATAAACATGATACACAAAATTGTGCAAAGTCCATGGTGTATAGTCTTAGAGAAAAGAATGATAGTGGGAAAAAGCGAATGTAATTATGGGGACAATATATAAGAATACTAGAAAACTCGGTTAGCACATGATAAAACATATAGAAAATAGTATAGATAAACAATGGGGGAGGAGTGGATGGAACAGGATATTAAGAGATTGATGAAAAGAGAGATAATAATAGCCATTATTGGGGGATTGTTAGCTGTTTCAGCCTTATTATTGATCTTCATAAGTGATCTATATGTAGCAGTGAACCCTATCTATCGTGAAAACAGATATATTGATAAAAACTTTACACACATACCTATGAATTCAACTGTTTTATATCTCTATCTGAATAGTTCGTCTTATAGGACTAAGTTATCCATTACAGGTGATCGTGGGGTTATAGTTCTCGGTACTCGTGGCAAAGTAAATGTATATAATTTGACAGTTTTGAAGAAGGTAAACATAGTTTTGCCGGGACTGGCAAGGTTTAATGTTACATATGTTGAAGGTAATGTTTCTTATTCGTTCATTATTGAAAGAATATATAAGCCATATAATTTCTTAGTTCTTCCAGCGTTTTTCCTTGCTATGATTGGTAATGTTGCTGTATTGGTTAGTTTGTACAGGATCATTATGCTTAGAGCAAGTATACGGTAAAAAAGGCTTGAATTATTTTCTTATCATTTTAATTATTTCTTCGGGGTTTCCATAAAGCCAGCATGAAACCCAGTGATTCTTTTCGATCTCAATTAATGATGGCTCAACGGTTCTACAGTATCTTTGTAGTTCTGGGTGTTGGTCGTAGCTTACACATCTGGGGTGGAATCTACATCCGGGAGGTATATTAATTGCGCTTGGAACTTCGCCTTTTATTGGTACATTTCTTATTCTTTCCCTATTCTTAGGATCTGGTTCTGGTATTGCTTCAATTAATGCTTTTGTGTATGGATGCATTGGGTTTTCAAGTATTCTACGTGTTTCTCCCATTTCTACTATTTTTCCTAGATACATTATTGCTAGCTTGTTTGTAATATACCTTGCAACCGCTAGGTCGTGTGTTATGAATATATATGTAAGATTAAGTTTCTTCTTTAAATCCATCATTAACTCGAGTATTTCTGCTCTAATGGATACGTCCAGCATTGATACAGGCTCATCTGCAACTATGAATCTTGGTTGTAGAATTAACGCTCTTGCAATACCTACACGTTGTCTTTGACCACCAGATAACATATGGGGGTAACGATACATGAAGTCTTCGGGAGGAGTGAGCTTGACTTCTTCGAGTGCTCTAGCAACGATGTCTACTCTTTCATCCTTAGTTACTCCGACACGGTGTATGATCAATGGTTCTTCAAGTATTTTGTATATTGTTGCTCTGGGGTTTAAGCTTCCATAAGGGTCCTGGAATATTATTTGCATTTCTTTTCTAAGTGGTTTGAGAAACTTTGATGGGACTCTGGCAATGTCTATGTCGCCATATTTATCTATAACCGGAGGCTCATAGCCGATTTCTTTCCATTCATCAAGTAATCTCTTTCTGGGACGGTATCCAATAACACCCGATGTTGGATCTACAAGTCTTAAAATAGTCTTGCCAGTTGTTGTTTTGCCACAACCCGATTCTCCGGCTAATCCGAAAACATCTCCTTCTTCAACTTTAAATGATACTCCGTCTACTGCGTGAACATATCTTCTAGGAGCTCTTCTAATGACTTCTGTGAAGCTTCTACGTATTGGGAACCATGTTCTCAGATTATCCACGAACAATACAGTTTTATCATCTGGAACAGGCCTATATACATTTATAGATGCAGTTTCAGCCATTTATTTCACCCTTCAGACTTTTTTGCGTAAAGCCAACATGAAACATAGTGTCCTGGCTCAACTTCTACCATGGGTGGTTCTTCTTTCCTACAAATATCCATTACATATTTGCATCTAGGAGCAAATCTACAGCCTGGAGGTGGTGTTAATAAGTCTGGTGGCGTTCCAGGGATCCATTCTAGCTTTGATATTTCTCCTCTTATCCTAGGGATACTTTTTAGTAATCCCTGTGTATATGGATGTTGTGGATTGTAGTAGATATGCTCGGCCTTTCCATATTCAACTATTTTTCCAGCATACATGATTGCAACTTTATCAGCTATTTCAGCGATTAGGCTTAGATCATGTGTGATAAGTATAATTGACATTTTTTGTTCTCTCTGCAGCTTCTTCAATAAATTCATTATTTGTGCTTGAACTACGACATCTAATGCCGTTGTAGGCTCATCAGCTATTACTAGGGGTGGTTGTAGTGCTAGAGCCATTGCTATCATTACACGTTGTTTCATGCCTCCGGATAACTCGTGTGGATAACTCCGAGCTCTCCTACGGTTGATCCCGACCATTTCCAATAATTTATATACTTCTTCCATAGCCTCCTTCTTGGTTAACCCTTTATGAAGCATTAATACTTCTGCTATTTGGTCTCCAACGGTAAATACGGGGTTTAAAGCGTTCATTGCTCCCTGAAAGATCATACTGATCTTTTTCCATCTGATCTTTTTCCTAAACTCGTCTTCACTCAGTTTAAGAAGATTTTCTCCTTCAAAAATTATTTCGCCAGAAACAATTCTTCCAGGAGGCGGTACTAGTCTAATCAATGAATATGCTGTCGTGCTCTTACCACAGCCGGATTCTCCAGCTATTCCTAATACCTCTCCTTTATTGAGCTCAAAAGATACGTCATCAACAGCTCTAACTATACCCTTCGTTGTGTAAAAATATGTCTTCAGATGACTAACCTCTAGTAGCTTTTCAGCCAAAACGTACACCTCAGTTAGTGAACACCCTTGCTTAACAATATCGATACATTCATAGATAACTTGTTCTCTAGCATTTATATTTTCCCACGCTTAAAAATATTAATGAAGACTAGGCACCTAAATCTCAACGAAACTAACATTAATTTAAGTTAAGTAAGCTTAATTATAAGATGAATTAGTTTCTTCATTATTTATAATTATTTATATGTATGTGAGTCCTGACTACTAAGTTGGGCTTAGATAAGTATAAAGAATAAAAAATTTTAGAAAACTGTTTAAAGCAATTTTAAATTAAACTGCTATGCTAAAAATCCAGATAATATAAGGTGTTTTAAATGGGTAAGGTACCGTATATTCCGAGCTCTTATACAGCTGTTAGAAATGCATTAGAATTAGCAAAAGTTGGTCGAGGAGATGTCTTATATGATTTGGGTGCGGGTGATGGAAGAGCAGTGATCGAAGCAGCAAGAAGAGGAGCATTAGCAGTGGCTGTTGAAATTGATCCTTCATTTTCGGCTTTAATAAGTTTAAAAGCTAGAGAGGCGGGGCTAGATGATAGAATTATAGTTCTAGAAGAAGATTTTTTCAATACTTATTTAGGATTCGCAACTGTTATTTATCAATACCTTTATCCCAGCATATCCAGAAAACTAGCGTTGAAATATAGTAAGGAATTGAGAAAAGGAACACGTATTATTGCTTATAATCTCCCAATCCCCGGCTGGATACCTGTTAAAATCTATAGATTCATAGATGAAAATGGGGCGGTTTCAACACATTATCTATATATAAAGGGAATAAGTGATCCCAGTTCTTGGATTCTTAAACACGAAACAATACCTCCAATCAATACTGAATATGTGATGAATATTGCTAGAGACTAAGATTATCGGAGTAGTTTGGAGAAATAGGCCATTATACTTTGTTAAAGGAACACCTCTATATGGATACATTGGTTTTGGAGTGATCGATAGAGGAACGAATGTTTTACAAGTTCGTCCAACAACTCTTTGTCCATTAAACTGTATCTTCTGTAGTGTAGATGCTGGTCCACATAGTAGGAATAGACGAGCAGAATTCATAGTTGATCCTGATTCTATATATGAAGCAACTATTGAAATTGCTAGATTTAAAGGAGGTGGTGTGGAGGCATTAATTGATACTGTAGGAGACCCTTTAACATATCCTTATCTAACCTATCTAGTTAAGAAGCTGAAAAGAAGTCCCTATATTTCAAGCATAGCTTTAGAAACACATGGAGCCCTTTTATCTCATAGACTCATAGATGAGTTAAATGAAGCCGGCCTAGACCGTATAAATCTAAGTATAGATACCCTAAATAATGAGAAAGCAAAATTGTTGCAGGGAGTAGAATGGTTTAATATTGATAAAGTTAAAAAGCTTGCTGAATATATTGTTCAGGAAACAAACATAGATCTACATATTACACCTGTGTGGATACCAGGTATTAACGATGATGACATTATAGAAGTTATTAAGTGGGCATATAGAATTGGCGCCGGCAAAAAATGGCCGCCAGCAACTATTCAGAAATATAATATACATAAGTATGGAAGAAAGGTTCCAGGAGTAAAACCTCTAAAATGGAGAATGTTCTGGAGGAAAATTAGAGAAATAGAGAAAGCCACTGGACTCAAAGTATCTTGGGAAATGAGTGAATGGGGTATGGAGAAAAGGAAACGTTACCCATGTCCTTATAGGAAGAACGATGTTACTGCTGTAAAGACGGTATCTCCAGGTCTTTTCCGAGGAGAATATATAGGTGTAGCAGTTAAAAAAGAATGGCTCATAACGATCTATGGTGGAGGAAAAAAGATCGATCATACATATTATGTTAGGATAATAAACGATAAAGATTGTTTATTAATAGGCAGAATTGTAGGAGAAACTTGATTAAAACAATAAGATTTAATAATCCAATAATAATAATTCCTCAAAATAGGGGGGCCAGCCGATAGCCGAGGCTCTTAACCCGTAGGTCCCGGGTTCAAATCCCGGCGGGCCCGCTTCTATAATTTTCTATAACCTTCTAAACATTTTTGAATACAACTTTATTCGATGGTGTCTCTATAAATGATATTGAGACCGTTGTTTAGAGAAAAAGATATTGATCTCCATATAGTTTTAGGAACTCCTATTCTTTATTCTAGAAGCCATAACATGATTATTTTCTCAGATGTACATTTAGGTTTTGAGGAATCAGTAGCTAGGGGTTTAGATTATAGTAGTCGTAGAGCTTCGACAAGCTATACTGGAATGTTTATTCCGAAAATCCAGCTAAGAAATACATTGAAGACATTAAGTTTTGTATTTAAATATTTGAAGCCTAAACGTGTACTGATAAACGGAGATCTCAAACATGCATTTGATAGGCTTCTCCGGCAGGAAAGAGAAGAAATTAGAGAACTATTTAATTATTTATTGTCTAATGGTATCGAGGAAATAATAGTTGTGAGAGGAAATCATGATAATTTCTTACCAATAATTCTGAAAGATTATGGTATAGAATTAATGAGAGAATATGAATTATATTTTAATAACTACAAAACACTCTTTATTCATGGACATTTAGAAAAAGATATATCTAAATATGATTTAGTAGTGATTGGACATGAACATCCTAGTCTAAGATGTTTTAATGCATATAAATTCCCGGCTTTCTTAATAGTGCCGACTACTGTTGGAAACAAGATAATCGTGTTGCCGGCAATGAGCGCGTATCATCCGGGAACATCTATTTCTCTCGATCATAATAATTACTTATCGCCTCTAATTAAGAAGTATGGCATCCTAAATAAGGCGAGAGTTATTGTTTCTATAGAATATGAAAAAGTTGAAGATGTTGAGTTTGGTATTGAGAATATTGTTTCAGATGATCTAGTCATCATCGATAATTATCAATTAGATAATAAAGGAATATCGGTTATTGAATTTAAAGATATAGAAACTGCTTTTTTAATGTGTGGATTATAATAGTAGTTTATTTCGCTGATAGATCCCTCGATACTTTTACAGCATCGAATCCGTGGCGGACTATCACAGATATTTTTTTAACATTAACATTACTTTTTACTAATACATCTCTAATTAGTTCTGCTACGTTATTAGCTAGGCTTATCATTTTTTGTCTTTTACGTGCAAAGCCTAATCGAGCCACTATGACTTCTACAACAAGTTTTTCATTATCTCCTCTAATTATTGCTTGCGATATATTTACTTGGTTTTCGAATGCATATTTAATCATTTTATCACTGAATTCAAGTATTGATTGATCAATAGATATTGCCTCTTTTACCTTAATAGGTTGAAAATTTTTATCCTCAATTAATACTTGTTTATTTTCCCTTGTTAAACCAAGAGATGCGAGGACTTGCGGCGGTAGAACTTGTCTCGCTAATTCAACAGGTAAGGGAGCTGTTTTCGATGTTGAAGTTTCGACTGGTATAGTGGCGGCTGGAGCTATTTCTTTTGGCTCAATTATTTTACCGACTTCTTTGAATTTTTGAGTTTTTAAAGGTTTTTTCTCGGATGCTGATTTTTCTAATGACTCTGTGGAGACAAAATTATCAATATTGATACCTAGTCTTTTCTTAATAAAGTCTAATGATATCTCTGTTATCTCAATTACCCCGGCTGAATAAATATTCTTGTTTATTCTACTAGCTATTTTTTCTAATAATTTTATACCCGACAATTTCTCATTATCTATTTCCCCTGAGGCAGCTATTGCTATACCATTACA
The DNA here is from genome assembly GCF_000015945.1 of Staphylothermus marinus F1. Classification (NCBI taxonomy): domain Archaea; kingdom Thermoproteati; phylum Thermoproteota; class Thermoprotei; order Desulfurococcales; family Desulfurococcaceae; genus Staphylothermus; species Staphylothermus marinus. The sequence continues at coordinate 1,282,875 of NC_009033.1, read as the reverse complement.
TACAAGTATGCCAAGCTCATCCCATGTCCCAGTTTCTTTTCGTAAACTGATCCTGCTGTATATGCATTTTCTGCTACTCTTACTAATTAATTCTTTAAAAACACTTGCTATATCTTCTCCTATTACCCTTATAATTCCTTGAAACATTCCCTCCAAAGTTATATATGCTTCGAAAGCACTGCTTCTTATCTTTTCGCTAATATCATCTATTCCCTCATATAATTCGAGCTCAATTTTTTTAAGCTCCTTAGCCAATATGTTTGCACCCTATAATGCATCATATTCACGCCCATATTGCTCTTCAGATAATCGACCCTTCTTCATCCCCCTACATAAGGGGTTGGACTATGTCGGCCTCAACATCTACTATATATAATTTCAGTAGTACCTTAATATTCTTGTATAGGCTCATATATGAATTCTTATAAATAATGGGGATGTTAATGTGAGATTTTATATGGGCCTATACATTATTATGGGATAGTAGAATAGGAGCGGGAGGTATGTGATCATGATATGGTGGTTTTATGATCCTCTAGTAGTTGTTGCAATGTTTCTGGCATACATAATAGGATTTATAACACTCAACATTATTGCTTCCTTAATTGCTCCGAGAGTTGCTAGAAAATTATCGAATAAGTTTTCATTTTATACATCAATGTATATTGCAGGTGCAATAGTTTTCGTAGGAGGATTTTCAGCGATATATATTCTATGGCTAATTATTGAGAACTTGGGATACAGCATATTATTTACAGACTTGATTATTTTCGTTATAATAATGAATGTAATAATGTATATTATTTCTCCAGTAATCATCAATGTATCTTATGGAGCACAGCATGATCCCGAGCTACAGAGGCTAGTTGATGAAGCTGCTAGAAGAGCAGGTATGAAACCTCCCAAAGCTATGATTGTTAATGGTCCCCCTAATGCTTTTGCATACGGTAACTTCTTGACCGGCAAATATGTAGCTGTAACCACGGGTATGTTGGGTATTGTTGATAGAAACGAGTTATTAGGAGTAATAGGGCATGAGCTTGGTCATCATAAGCACAGAGATAACTTCATAATGTTGTTTATGGGGATTATACCGAGTATAATATATTATCTAGGCCTTGTCTTTATGAGAGCGGGTCTTACAGGAGGATATGGTAGGCAAGAAAGAGGAGGAAATCCATTATTGTTACTGCTTCTCGGTGTTGGAGCTATTTTATTGAGCTTAATAATACAAGTATTCATTCTAGCTTTTAGTAGGTTAAGAGAATACTATGCAGATGCTCATGGAGCATATGTTGCTGGAAATAAGGAGATGCAACGAGCACTAGCTAAGCTACACATGTATTATTCATATAACAAAGAAATGCGGGAACACATAGACTCCAGTAAGCTAAGGACACTCTTCATTTACGCATTAACAGACGCGATCGCGAACCCCTTCTACCCATATAGTTATAGAAAGAACATAAGTTATAGAGATATTGATGAAGTAATAGAGAAGATAAAGAACTCACCAGTTGATCCAGCAAAAGAAGTTCTCAGTAGCCATCCGCCTATACCGAAAAGGTTGAGGTTTCTCGATAACATATTTTTAAAAAATGAAAGAATAAGATGAAAGCTTTGCTTGTTGAAGGCATAATCATAGTTCTAGATCTAGATCGTTTCGAAGAATATACTGTTAAGCATGGTCTCGACCAATATAGACCTAATACTGTAACAGGTATGTTAACGAGTCTTGTTGAAAATTTTGTGAGAAAATGGAGAGCAGTTGTGGTATATGGATTAGACTATGAAAGAGGCACAGAAGAAACAATACTCGAGATCCCGTATGGATATGAACAAATAAATGAGATCGTTAAGGATCTGAAAGTTATAAAAGACGAAGTTAATAGAGTTGGTGCATCTATCACTATTGTAGTTATTAGAGACTATGTTTTAGGAAGAAAAGCTAAAAACAGGAGAGAAGCATATCATGGAACACCAGGTAGAAGAAGAGCTATTCGCGTGTTAAGAAAAGCTAAAAGAGCTGGTGGTAATAAATTAGTACTGCTTTTATAGATCATGATGGTAATAGATCTATTTGAAAATTATTCATTAAAATTGTATTGTTTTTTCTCCTAAAAAAGAAATAATGTAGTGGAACATTATTAGGAAAGGTAATTCAGTGTGAGACTAGGGTCTTCATCCCTACGATGTTGGTCCTAGGCTGCCCACGTCATCATTCAGAGCTGTATAATGTTTTAATTATGTAATATTTTTAACTCTACCCTATTATTCGCTTTTCTTCGGTAATAAACAGTCTAGATCTAATAGTTTCTTAGCAATATTTCTAACTGCTGTTTCTACTTCACTTTCCTCCTTTGCACCAGTAATAACCATTTTTCCGCTACTGAAAATTAATAGGACAACACGCGGCTCTCTCATACGATGAATAAGGCCTGGAAATTGTTCCGGCTCATACATGCTGTCTTCTAATAGATAAGCTGCTCTCTCTAAATTAATGTATGCATTAATATCTCCGGACGCTACAATGTTTTGGATTTGTATACGAGGCTTTGAAACTATTTTAATACCATATTTTCTCAGCAACTTAATTATTTTCTTAACAGCATCTATTAGTTGTTGAGTGCTTTTGGCACCTGTTACAACCATTTTGCCAGATTTAAATATTAGTGCGGTTGTTTTTGGTTTTTCTAATCTTAATATTAAACCTGGAAATTGATCAGGTTGATAACTAACATTGGGGACACGGCTCTCAATAAGGTTGAGGTCTAGGGATTGATCAAGAATGACTGTGGCAACTATGTTTTCGATCTTTGTCGTAGGTCTTAAATCTATTTCTCTCTTTATATCAGTAACCAAATTTATCACCCGCTTATCAATAGTTTAAAAGTTGATTATGGAATTTAAATATAATCTCTGCACCTAATATTATAAACGTTAGTTATTCGGTAAAATTTAAAAGCTTATTTATACAAGAAATAGTTGGACAAGAGAAAGGGCCCGTAGCTCAGCCTGGTAGAGCGGCGGATAATGGCTGGCCCCCCCATCTTACATCTATCAATTTTCCTAGAAAACAATTAAATTACACTACAAAAACTGCTTAATCAAAAAGAGAATAAGCGGTGTTAGCAAGACATATGACCATATTAATATAAAGGATAGTTTGAAAGAATTGTGAACAAGTTCTAATAGTTTCCAAGCAGTATTTTTCATTAGTTTTGTTTTTACACTCAGTTTTTTATATTTGAGATCTTTTTTGAACTCTTTCTCCAATAGATCTTTATATCCTTTTAATATAGCTGTTAACAGCTTATCATTATATTGGACTGGAATGTATATTGTAGAAGAATAAATGCCTGTCTCTGTATGTTCATCACTTGTAAATACTTCGATCCTTTTTTCTACAACCCCATATTTTTCGCTGAGAACACTTCTTATTTTTTCTCTTAATCCAGGCTCCATATTGTTTCCAGGAATATATATTAATGTTAAGAGCTTTTCTGGATCGCCTCCTAACTGTATAAGCGTTATTCTCGATCCTATTACTCCAGGTGATCGGGCTTTAATAGTCTTAGCTCTATATATGAGTGTTTTTTCATTATTATTTCTCTTGATCTCGCTTATCTTGTTTATTGCTTTATCAAGTAGTTTTCTTAAAGCTTCTATATTAGGCTTGGATTCTAACTCGTGATTATGGCAATCAACAAGAATGAGGTCTCCTAAACCAGCGTGAACGGCTTTCAATTCGTATTCCATTTGTAAATCGTAGGGAAGATCATCTATGCCTTCATTTCTTGAAATAAATATTATTGATAATCTATTAAATACTAGAATTAATAGATCCCATTCTCCATCCGAGATCCTTTCATAATCATAGAACTTTATATACTCACTATTCGCATCATCGGTATTTTCAATAATGTATTCGACAAACTTTATTGTTTCATCAAAAGTAGATATGTTTCTATCATGAGAACCCATACCATGTAATACCACGACCGAACCGTATCTGTGCTTTAATTTCTCATATAGAAGTGTAGGCAACATACTACTGCCTGTATTTGAGAATGGGCCGTAATGGATATCCGAGTATAGAATGAATAATTCATTATTATTATAAATTATTCTGGGATGAACTGTCTCCTCTACCCCTAGATCCTTAAAGACTTTCTCAATATCTCTCTTTTTTTCAAGTATATTCCTTATAAACATAGACCCAAGATCTGGAGCTGGATAACTACCTATTTTGTGAATTGACATTACTTTATAAATAATATAGTCTAGGAATATTGGAACTATTAATAGTGGAATATAACTGTACATGTTAAAAATAATTAGAACGAGTAACGGAGGTATTATTGATAATATATACTTTCCAATACTTGTTCCATCTACACCTAGTATGCCGAGAATGATCATTACAGTTGAAGAAACAATACCTAATCCTATATCGAAAAAACCTATTATGAAGGCATATGTTTCAGTAATTAATGCTAGGAATAAGGATCTCTTTAAACGTTTATATGGAGAATTACTAAGTATACCGTAAACTGATACTATTAAAAATACTAAAATAAAGTACACAATATAAACAAGTATATTATATCCGACATGAATAAAGAAAAGAACATTAACAGATATTATTAACAATAGAACAGCATATATACCTGGTAGCCTAAAAATAAATGAATAATATTTTGATAATTCGCTGTTCGGCTTAAATATTTTCAATTTCCACTAACACCTTATCATAGGGGAATTATAGTGCTATCATAGATACTAGCCTTGCCTACTTTACTATGATTAGTTTATCTATAAAGATTTTATTTTATGAAATTACTTCTTAAACTTCACGATTAATATAAGTATTAATAAAACTATAGTGATCCCTGCTGCTATCATTGGGGATACAAATGCTAATAATCCTAGATAAACCATAGCAATACCAGCCAATATTACTATGAGCGAAATTATTTTTTCCGATAATAAGTAAGAGATACCGATAGCTATTATAACGGTCAATAATAGTAATCCTATATTACTAATGAAGCCCAGAAAACTCGCTATCACTATACCTATAGCTATACCGCTGATAATTGATAGAGCTAGTTTAATAATAAACCATCCTATAAAGAATCCTATAATGAAACCTAACACCCCTAAAATCACGGCCGCCAATACTCCTCCATTCATTAACATGACAAGTTTAACTATTAGATAAGCCAATAATCCTCCAGATGCTACGCCTACTACAAGTCTTAATAAGAATTTACCGACTAATGCAGTTATTATTCCTCCTATAATTAATAATATAGATGTTAAAGTTCCAAATACCACATAACCACCCTATATCAAGTATTATATAATATTATAATGTCATAAATAAAAGAGTGTTGACTTCAAAATATTTTCGCAGAGATCATGTAAGATCTCCGCATGTACAGAAAGCTTCATGAACCAAATAATGTAAATCCTCCATTGTATTAGTTTTTTTAGCTGAAACCATTACTGGTCTATAGGCACCCTTGGTTTTGAGAGCAATACTTACAAGTTCCGGTACAACCTCCGATAATAATCCTTCTTCACTATAGTGCTTAGCCATCTCAGCTAATTTCTCCGGCTCTTCAACGATTAACCGTGCAAGTTCGTTACTACCAGCAATATCGATCTTATTAATTACTGGAACAACGGTCAATCCAAGCTTTGCTTGAGTTAGAACCCCCAGAAACCATAGTGTTACAGCATCCGATAATGTTTCTATTGCTGAAGCATCAATAACAAACACTACAACAGGGTTAGATATCTTTGTCAAAATTTTGAAGAAAACCGTACTTACAGGTCTAAATATGAAAGCCTCCATTTGACCAGGAGTGTCTATAAGGATCATATCCCATTTTGTGATATCATTAAATGGTGTATGTTTAAAGAGATCATTTATTTTTGAAATAAGCATTTCGGATGCTTTAAGAAATGCTCCATTAGGGCCTAATCTATATTTACGCATAATATCTCGTAGTGTGAACCATTCACGAATATCGAATAATGGCTTGTAAGGTAATTCTTCAACACCGGGATCAAGATTGACTATTGCTACATGCATAAATAATGTTCTCCTAAGCCATTCAGAATAGGTTTTTACGAGAGTTGTTTTTCCTGAACCTGCTGGTCCAACAAACACTGTAATTATCGGCATATATACTTACCTCTCTTATTTTCACTATTTTGATCCTAACAAGCTATGTTATTCTATAATGATTATTCAGATAATTTCTTTAGTTGTCTTTTATACATTTCTAGAAGCTCTTGGCTGGTAGTAGCATCTTCTGGTCCCTTATCCGGTCTCCACCGTATAAACCTTGGGAATCTAATGGATATTCCCACTCCAGGCTTTATAATGTCTAGACAGCATGTATGGAGAGGTGATAAAGTTAGTTCTGCACCTATGATCTCTGCTACTAATGCAGGTGTAACCCATACGTCAGGCTTCATGCGTGCTACCACTCTTGGATGCTTATGCTCTATTATGTATGGCTTCAACATTTCCGGTAGCTTATCTATATCTTCGTCTTTGAACCCACTACCCACCTTGCATACTGATTCGAAAACGTCTTTATCGGGATTATAAGATGCCATTAATAATGCGCCGTATTTTCCTCCTCTACGGCCTCTACCATAAAATGCTCCTATAACAACTAAGTCTACTGTATCGATCATTTCGCTCTTATAGTCTCTCTTATACTTGATCCATAGCCATCCACGAGTTCCAGCTTGATAAATAGCGTTTTTATGTAAGGCTTTAATCATTACGCCTTCAGCGCCATCCTCTATTGCTTTGAGAAAGAACTTCTCTAACTCGTCTGGATTATTTGTTCTAATATATTCTGCGATCTGGAATGTTTCTGTTTGCTCTATTATTTCCACTAGCTTAGCGCGTCTCTCAGGTAAAGGTTTTAGAGTATAATCTTCTCCGTCAACATATAATAGATCAAATAGGTACACCTTTACTGGAACCTCTTTTATAGCAATATGTATGTCATGTTTCCTTTTTCTATGCATTAATTCCTGGAAAGGTCTAAGCTCTCCTGTATCTGGATCGTATGCTACTATTTCGCCTTCAACAATTGCTTCATTTGCCTTAATATATTTTCTCGCATAATCGACTACGTCAGGATATTGATGAGTAATATTCTCTAATCTACGGGAGTAAATCCATATTTTATCTCCCAATTTATGGATTTGTGCTCTTTCACCATCATATTTATATTCGACAAACGCGATTCCACCAACTTTTTTCAGTATCTCGACTGGATTATTTAGTCTCTCAGCAAGCATTGGCCTAATAGGTATTCCTACCTGTGGCTTAATACCTTTTAAGGCGTTTAAGCCTTGAGTTGCAAGTATCTTTGCGATATGCCCTAGATCGGCTCTGAGATTATAAGCTCTCTCAACAATGGGTCTAGCATGTGCTCCTCCACCATAGACTATTGCTAATGCATCCATTATAGTAGCGTCTCCTATACCAAGCCTTAAGCGTCCTTCGACAAATCTAATGATATATTTTGCCTCCTTAGGAGAAGCATCCGATAATAGACCAGCTAATAGTTTTAATTTAATATCCCTACTACCTTCTCCTGTTGCTAATGCTACACGCGATAATGTCTCATAAACTTGGCTCACAGTTAATTCTCTTTTAACAGGCACAAATGCGAGAATAGACATAGCACCCTTCTTCAATTTCTCTTCATATATAGCTTTAAGCTTCTCAGCTGCTTTTCCTAGATCGCCAAGTGATTTATAGAGAGATTCAACTTCTGACTCTGTGCTCTGCGTAGCAAGAGCTATTGCTTTAATAAGCATTTTTTCACCAACACCGAGCTCCGGTAAACCTTTCCAGTCAGGCCATAATCTGCCCTGTAATAGGTAGACTACTTTATCAATTATTTCTGGAGGAGTCTTCTTGAATAAATTAACAAGTAATACAGTCATTTGTGTCCTTGACGTAATTATCTCTATCCTCTCAAAAGTATCTGCTAGTTCTCTAAATGGCATATCTTTTTCGTATCTAGGCTGTTCGCTCTGCTGTGCAGCCATAGTTAATCCTCCTCCTATAATACAGTATGTTTTTAATGTTTAATAAATAGTTGATCATAAGCGAGTATAATAAGTATAAAGAGCTGTAAAAACATATACTTATTTTTGAATGATGATACCCGGCAAATATGAGCTGTCCCGCAATGATTAATCAGTGTTACTCTGAGGTGTTATTTTAGAAATGAAAATTGATAAAACAATAAAGATAGTTGCTTTTATGTTTTTATTACTACTTGTCTTGTCTCAAACATCCATAATAGCTGAAACAACTAGTGAGTATCTCGTTTCCTCAGTTAATACCTACTTATTAGCTGTTACTGATAGTAATGTAGGCGTTGTAGTAAATGTGACATTGCAAGCTTATTTTCCAGGAGACGGAGAAGTAGATATTGTAGAAAAGAATGGTGTTATTGGAGAAGATACTCTGTATTCTATATATTATTCTCTCCGACTAGCCTCATTAGTAACAGGCATAGATTATAAGTCATATAATTATAAAATAATTTTTCCAGAAGAAATTGATTTAAAGGGAACAAGTGCCACACTAGCTTTCACACTAGGATTCATCGGGTTATTTAAAAACATAAAATATTCTCCAAAGATTGGAGCAACAGGTGTTGTAGCACCTAATCTTATCGTTGGAAATGTATCAGGCATTGATGCTAAATATTATGCTGCACTTAGATACGGCCTAGACTATGTTATAGGTCCTCCCCAGTTTTTCAGGTTTAGTTTGAGAAAATATATCTATGCTATTGATGTGTTTAATGCATATAATTATTATAGTGGTGATAAGATTCTACCTAGTATACAAGTTATGGGAAAGCTCTGCATAAAACACTTAATAAATGCTTTCAACTATTCATATATTAATCTAAAGAAAAGCATAGATCAATACTTGCAAAGACATAATATAAACATATATAGCATTAATGGTTCAACATATTACTTTTTAGCTAACAAGTACTACTCAATAGGAGACTTCTATACTGCGGCATCATATATGTTTAGAGCATACATAAATATTTATACAAGTATTTTAGCGAGAAAAGCCATAAGCGATCCCAAAATTCCAACATTGTTAAAGGAATGGATTCAGCATAACTTAACAAAAACAAAAGACATAATCGAGAATTATGAAACTTTACTTCTCAACAAATACTATAATATATGGAACTTCGACGTATTCCTCAACGCATACATAAGATATAGCCAGTCAAAACTCTATTATTACGCTGGTAATAATGTTACAAATCCAATTCAAAAAACAGAATACTATGTCCTCAGTCTAGCTAGGATGCAAACAGTTAATCATTGGTTAAAACTATTCATAAATAAATCGGATCCAGATTTTTTAGCAAATATTAATGATAATTATGATAGGATAATCGATTACATCAATATCTCTCTTACATACTTAAAATCAATGAATTATATTGGAAACTTAACGATCAAACATTTTAAATCCATAGTTAATAGTAATCAGAGTAATACTAGGAAAATACTATATCTAGGATATTATTTCTATACATTAAACCAAAACTTATCAGCAATAAGAGGGTTATTTGATCTATTTATTTCTCCTAAAACGATAATTGATCTTAATAAAACAATAAATGGATTAGGATACCTAATAGCTTCGGAAACAGGCTATTTAGCACCAACTATGCTAACAACAATCGAGCTTGTAAAGGATTATCTTATAGAAGGAGAAAAAACATATGATCTAGGAGTACTCATGTCTATGAACCTAGCAATCTTAGTATTTGAGCTAATGATTACAAGACAATATATGAGATTATCATCTGAGAAAACAATTCATACTCAGATCGTATCTTCGCATGAATTAAGATATGATATTTTACCAGCTATTATTACGTTAGTAATAGGATCGTTTCTCATAGGATATCTTATTGGAAAAATAAGAAATAAACCTCCTACTTTAGAAAATCAAGTATGGTTCTATACTTAGTTACAGATTTTCCATGAATATCCTGTATAAGACGCTCAAGAACATGGAAATCATTTTCCAGTTCGGGACGAAGCTTCGGTGAGTATAGGGCTGCCGCTGGGTGATAAGTAGCCATAATTTTTACTTCGACACCATCTATTCTCGCAGAAAATACCTTTCCATGCATTGCCTTCATATTTGACCATTTTAAACCAGCTCTAGAAAACAAGAATCTAGCTGAATGTCTTCCTAAGGCAACAATTATTTTTGGTTTTATAATTTTTATTTGCCTTATTAAATACGGTGAACACGCTTCTATTTCCTCAGGGGTTGGATCACGGTTATTTGGCGGTCTACACTTTACAACATTGGTGATGTAAACATCTGGCCTCTTCAACCCAATAAGTTCTAGTAACTGGGTTAGGAGCTTGCCAGCGGCACCAACAAAAGGCCTACCTATTTCATCTTCTTTACTACCGGGAGCTTCGCCAACAAACATTATCTCGGCATTGCAGGGACCCTCGCCTGGAACAGCGTTTTTCCTGCTTAGATGTAGTGGGCATTTTTGACACTTTTTTATTTCTTCGGCAAGCTTGGTTAGTTCGGCGCAGTCATTAGAAGCCATGGTTTCATCCCGGCATAATATTTCGTTTCTACATTATATGTAGTGTATTACTAAATCATTAAATTTATGAGTAAGCATATTATTGTATAGTATTGTATGGATGCGTCGAAACCATGCAGTAGATATTAGTGATCATTGATGAAGAAATACAAACTATTAACGATTAGAACAAAAGTTGGCGATAAACTAGGTTATAGAAGCGATAATAGTGTGAAAGAAATAAGCGAGATCCTTAGCCGAGCCAGAGAGATTGATGGAGATAAAATAATCATTATTCCAGATATTCTTTATCCCTATAAAGACGAAATATTGAATATTGCAAGGAAATATGAGAATACAGACTTAGTCATAATAGTTGGAAAAAACAAATCATTCATAGCACGTTTATTTGGTCGACTAATACATAATCCCCTAGCATCTCTAACCAAGAATAAGCTGAGCATTACAGCTATTATTTCAAAGAATATATTAATGGATGAGAAAATAAAGTCTTTCAACGATATAGTAGATAAAGCTAAACACGTAGTTGAAATAGTATATGATGTTCCACTACATATATATACTTACATGTTATATGGCAGACTACCTAGCAAAATATTGTTAGCCGTTTTAGAGCCTATTCGAATAATAAAGTTTGCACTAGTAGGATTATCTGGATTCTTCATAAACTATCTCACCGTAGCTCAAGTGCTCAGCCTTCTAACAACATATAGTATTTTATATCAGACCACAAGCCATTTCATAGCCTCAATTATGGGCTTCGAGACCAGCTTAACATGGAATTTCATCCTCCACGAACTATGGACTTTCAGAGACCTGAAACTGAGTAAAGGATTATTTGCACGTATTAAACGATGGCTTAAATATCATGTTGCATCGATTGGAAGCTTCATAACACAAACAACATCTGTAACAATATTATCAGGCATTATAGGAGCTCCTCTACTATTTTCTGTTGCTATAGGTGTAATGTTGGGATTCATTGTAAATTATATGATCGGTAGATTTTATACGTGGAGCGAAAAATGAAGCAACAAGGTAAAAAACCCATTTTAAACTAGGTAAAATATATGTATGTATGGCGAAGAGGTGCTAAAATAATGGGGTTGAAGCACGGCAAGTATATATATGTTGAGAGAAAAGATGGTTGGTATGTCAAGGTAAGGGTTCTAAATATTAGATTAAAAAAGAAAGATAAAAAGGAGAAATACAGTTTCGATATTAACGATCCCGAAAAATACCTAGTATTACAGGTTAAAACCAGGAAACCACCGTTTAAAGCACAAATTATGAGAGAAGATGATGTTCCAGACGAAGTTAAAAAAGCATTATACCAGGTATAAACCCGGACTTTTTATATTAACGTATTAATTTAAATATTATCCACAATATTGTGGTAGGGTTCTCAGAATTGAGCATAGAACAACTTGTTGAAAAACTTAGAAATATATATGGAAAAATAGTTAAAGAAAACCAAGGCTACTATTATTCGCTAATTATCTATGAGAAAAATGAGCCTAAATACCTACTATGCGTTAAGACTACAAACGGGATCATATATGGTAAAATAAGTTTGTTTAACAAAATTAGTAGCCTAGTTTGCGAAGACCTATTATACGATCCGAATGGACTATATATTTTCGCTAGATCAATAGATGAATTTGTAGAGAAAACACAAAATAAAACAAAGTATCTGGTGTGAAAAATTGTATAAAGGAGTTATCATTGATTTAGACGGGGTTGTTTGGCGTGGCGAAAAGCCTCTGAAGAATAATATTGAAGCAATAAAGAAACTTGAAAAATCAGGGTTGAAAATAATTTATTTATCAAATAATGCTACAAGATCACGTATAGAATATGTCTACAAAATTAGAAGGTATGGATTGAAAGCTAGTGAGAAAAATGTTATTAATTCAGCATTCGCCGCTGCCCAATATATAGTTGAGAATGGTGGTTCAAATATATTCATTATAGGAGAGGCGGGATTATATTATGAATGCACAAAGGCTGGATTATTACCAGTAACTATTGGAACTCCTGCCCAGCACGTTTTAGTTGGTTTAGATAGATTTGTTACATATAATAAATTATTATATGCAACTGAATTGATACGTAATGGTGCTAAGTTCATAGCTGCTAATACCGATAAAACATTTCCGGTAGAAAACCGGCTCGATCCAGGGGCCGGCAGTATTGTAGCATTTCTAGAAGCTTCAACAGGTAAGAAACCAGATGCAATCATAGGAAAACCTAATCCATGGATTCTCGATCTAGCATTGAGGATGAACGGTTTGAGTAGAAAAGATGTTTTAATAGTCGGCGATAGACTAGATACTGATATTTTATTAGGTATAAACTGCGGCGCTGATACCTTATTAGTATTAACGGGTGTGAATTCTATAGAAGATATAGAGAAAACAGGTATTAATCCTAAATATGTTGCTAAAGATCTTCTTAGCTTCATAAATGATTATCCCGAATTATTTGGGCTTTAAGAAATTGTTTATCCAAACATTTACGGTGCTATTATTAATTCTTGCAATACTATAGTATCCTCTCATGAATGGTCCTGGATTAACTATGATAGTCTCATTAATGATCTTGTAGCCGCTATATTCGTGTAAATGCCCAGTAACCCATAATAATGCACCATGCTCGTCGAGAAACTTTCTCAAAACATGTGATCCAACATTTTCTCCGTTAATATTATCCATAACACCATATATGGGGATATGTGTAACCATTATTAATTGCTTACTATCCACATTTATTACCATATTAACAAATTTTTCAATTTCTTCTTCGCTCCATTCAATAAGGGTATTAAATGGTGTAAAATTGCTTCCGCCTATACCATATATCATGTAGTTTTTAAATATTCGTTTTCTACCATGTATATTGTATATTTTATATTCCTCTATTTCATCGATATCGAGTAATTTAGGATCGTCACAGTTTCCAGGCACAAAATACACAGGTTTATCTAGTTTAACTGCAAATTCTTCTAATATTTTAATTGCATGTTTTACTCCACGAAAGTATGTTAGATCACCTGCTATTATCACTGCATCTATAGATATCCTTGTATCATGTAAATGCTTAACTAATTTATCCACATATCTTATTCTATCATGAATATCTGTTAACAACAACAATGATAAAGACATGTATATCACCTTATTCCTCGAGAATTTTTGAACAATAAAGTTGGAAGTAAAGAACATTTTCCCCGACATACTATTTTCAAAAATAAAGTATGAGCAACTAATAAACTATATGATTCCATATGTCTTGTTTTGTTTGTTCTATTCTTTCTGCGCTAGGTTTTTCGTCCCCTTTATAAGGAGTACGTAGAATCTCAGGGTGATCCTATTGCAATTTTCAAATCACAAATATATCTTATAATAATCTATAAAAGAAATGATTAATTTAAAGTAACCAAAAGATAGTGAACATTATTATATTTCCCTTATAGGTTCTTTAACCCATGGGAGGCTAGGTATTGGTGGAGATAGTCTTTTATGTCTGGTTTTTCTATGCATTTCCAGTATCTTAGCAACTATGGACGGATCTACCCCTGTGTGTTCAGGTACTTTTTCTGGTTCTATGTGTTTATCGAATAATGCGTAGAGAACTAGGTCTATTGTTTCATATTTTATTCCAAGTTCTTCTTCAGCTTTATGGCCCAGCCATAAGGCTGGGCTACTGGGTTTAGAAGTAATTTTCTCCGGCAATCCTAAATAATCACCCATTTTTCTGACTTGGGTCTTAAAGAGGGATCCTATAGGTAAGATGTCGACACCTCCATCTCCGTACTTGGTAAAGTATCCAATTAATATTTCGCTTCTATCCCCTGTCCCTACCACTATGTAGTTATGTAAATTAGCATAGTAGTATAGTATGTTCATTCGTATTCTTGCACGAAGATTACCGGTCGGTATATTATAGTTTATGTTAAAGAACGGCATTGCGCTATACGAGTCAACTATATCATCAATCCTTATAACATAGTATTTGATACCATATTTTTTAACAAGCCATAATGCATCCTCAATATCCCTTTTTGGCGTAACTCTAGTATCTGGCATGATCAAAGCTGTAACTCTTTCTATTCCAATAGCCTTCATTGTCAATAACAATGTAACTGAAGAATCCACTCCACCACTTAAACCTATTACTGCACCTTTTAGATTAGCTTCTTCGATCTTGTTCTTGATAAACTCTATTATTGTTTTCTCTGCTTTATCATATGGTATATTTATAATGTCTTTGATTGTGATTACCATTGTAATCCCCCTATAATATATAATAATACCGTTTACACAATGATCCAATTATTAGTTAATAACATTGATTAATGATCGATTGCTTATTTTATTCTAGGCTCTTCTCTTTACCTGATCATTCTTCTACATATTTCACGGTATTCCCTGATCATATCTCTCTCAAATATTTCTCCGCGTGGAAGCTTTTCGCGGAAGGCTCTACCTTCATATGAATATATATGGACTGATGGATCTAGCCAGCAATCTGGCTGTAATCCAGCTTTAATACATGTTTCTGATAGAAAAGTTTCTTCATCCCAACAATACTCGATGGGGACAACAGGTAATAATGTGCCTTTAAACCAGCCTTTCTCTACTACGAGTCCATGCTTACCTATTTTTATCATATTCGGAAGATCCCATCTATTACGTACAATTATTTCCTCAGGTTCCGATAATACTGTTACTTCAAATATAATATTATCTAGTTCTTCAGGTCTTAGAGGGGGAAATCTAGGATCATTAAATGCTGCTTCTAATGCAGACTTAATAGTTGACTCCACTAAGCTATATATTGGTGCAAGAAATCCTATGCATCCTCTAAGAGTTGTTTTTCCATCGGGATGCAATGTCTCGATTGTTGTGAAAGTCATGCCAGGTCTTAAGAATATTTCAGGAAGATCTCTGGGTGGTTCAATGCTTACTCCACGGAGAAGCTTTTCCTCAACAGCTTTTCGAGCAAGCTTAACAAGAAAGATACCATCATTAATGCTTAATTCAGATGGATGAACTGGTTTCTTATCTGACAATTTTTCTCCCCATACTTCTTTTTATAGCTTCATATTTTTTTCTTGCCTCAGACAATATTTCTTCAATTTTCCTCCAATGTGATCCTATCCAATATATTTTTCCGCATCGTGTACATATCCAGAAATCGTCATGTAACAGATATACTTTCCTAGGAACTTTGCCTTCCACTTCTTTTTTCTTAGCCTTTCTTAATTCACCATTACATAATGGACAACGCGACTTATCCATATCAATATGTAGTCTAATACCCGCAACATAGGCTATATATGCTAGCCTTTCTGACACTTCATCCATGTCTAAATAAATACTTTTAATTCCATTATTTAACGCTCGATGATGAAGTCCTCTATCTCTTGTAATAATTATCCTTCCTTCTTTTCTTGCAATATCCAGTATTTTCCAATCCTCATATTTTCGATCATATAAAGTATCGTATCCTAGCATTCGAAGCCATCTAGCTACATTACCCAACATTGTGTCAACAATAAATTTTGGTTCATCACTCTCGTTTTTATCGCGGTACATAATTTGAAGACCTTTGAAGAAATTAATAAGATATAGGGCATACAAAATATGTTTAACTTAGCTCCTCTATTAATTCCTTTTTATTAGTATATATATGTTTCAATATAATGTGAGGAGTTACAACACCTGCTATTCTACCTATCTCATCTACTACAACAGCTCCCCTACTATTCTTTTTCATAATACTTATAACAGCTTCTGAAACAGTATTTATAATTCTCAGTTTTGGTGGCCTAAACCTCATTACATCTTCTACTATTAAATGTGATATCCTCTCCTTCCTGTATTTAGCAGGTACAATATCTTGGAATCTCATTAGTGAATATGCCACTTCATATATTGTTATATATCCTACTAATTCATCGTTTTCATCAACTACTGGCATAAAGCTTATATCATTACTAAGCATATCTTGTCTTATTTTCAGAATTCTATCAGTAGTTCTAGCGATAAGTGGGTTTGTATCCATTATATGTCTAATCTCGGTATCATCTTTTTCAGCTACTCTAAGAAGTGTATCTCTGAGAATTCCCCCCATAATATTTCCTTCCTTATCTAGTACGGGAAGTATACCATAGCCTTTGTCAACCATTAGCTTGAAAACATCGAGAAGACTTGAGTCGATGGTTATGAATGCTGGATTTATACTTATAAAGCTTGAAACGTGTAGTTTGCCAGGAGTTGTTTGCCTCATTCTTTGTGTAGCAATTTTTTGAACTATATCTCTGCTAGTTAGTATTCCTGCTAGTTCTTTTACTTCTTTTCCCGGCTTCAATACTCTGTTCTCAGTCACTATTACCTTATCTATGCCGGTCTTCTCTATTAGTTTAAATGCGTGATATAATGAATCATTTTTATCGACAATGGGTATATCTTCTCTTATTAGAGATTCAAGCCTCAATGCTTATATCACCTATAAATATTTACTTCTTTATTGATAATGCATAGAGTATGTCACGTTCTGTTACTATACCTAAAAGCTCCATTTTATCATTAACTACAAGAGCTGAACCAACGTTTTTCTCAGCCATCTTATGAGCTGCTAACCCTAGATCGTCATCAGGTTTTATAATAACAAGCTCTCTAACCATGATATCGTCTACCGGGATCTTTAATGCTTCCCTTATATCTCCGCTGACCGTGTTTTTGAATGCTTCATGTGTGCCGAAGTATTTTATAATATCCATTGCGGTTATTATCCCTAGAACAACATTTTCACCGACAACTGGGATTCTTCTGAATCCATACTTGATTATTTTTTCCATTGCTTCCTTAATAGGTCTTCCAGACTCTATTGTTACTACGGGGCTGCTCATAACATCTGCTACTTTAACACCTATAGATATACTGTACGATAAATACTTTATTAGATCATGCTCTGTTATGATCCCATAAACTCTTCCATCACGTAGAACTATTGGTACAATACCTATCTCATTCATAACCATTTTTTCAAGTATATTTGATAGTTTTTCATCAATATATGCTACAATAGGGTTCTTTTCCATAATTGACTGAACTGGTTCTTGAAGAGCAGAATATATATTGTAGCCGTGTCTTTCCTCAACTATTTTAAAGTATTCTCCCCCGCCCAAATAATTTATGACATGAGTCGACAATAATAGCCCCGCAATCTTATTGGAAACAGTAATGACTAAGCTTCTATATCCTTTAGCCATTTCTTCAACTGCTTCAAGCAACGGCGTCGATGGACTTGCTTGTTTAACTGGTTTTTTAGCTATTATCTCCAATTCTTCGGTACTCTTATAGATTCTATCCTCAAAATTCGGCGTACCATCGCTTCTAAGCCAACGATGTTTTTCCACTCTTCTAGGTGCACCAATAGAGCGTCTTACAGGACTTTTCCCAGGCATATAGTTCACCTTGTATCTCAACTACTAAAAAATTCGCCTGTTCTGTTTAAAATACATATTGATTCAACAATAACTCGATTAACTTATAATATAAGTATGTGTTAATACTTATGAATGATAATAATAGCTTATACTATTCCATATCTATTGATTAATGGTGTGCTTGAATAAGTAAACTATATATAAATTTGATTCATGAATATTATGGGCAATAATAGATGATAACATTATTTTTTGATCCTTCTAGCATTTACGATCTCTATGACGTCTCTGAAAACCTCTAATAGATCCATATCACTTATCATACCGATTACTTTATCACCTTCTCTAACAGGCAGATGCGATATATTGTTTCTAATCATTAAATCTAGTATTTGAACTATGTCACTACTAGAATCAATCATTATCAATGGAGTGCTCATTATTTTCTCGACAGGTTCTTTTTCAGGATCTCTTTTCTCAAATAATACTCCCCATATAATGTCTCTCTTAGTTACGATTCCTATGGGTCCTTCTTGATCAACTACTATTAATGCCCCAATACCCTCATTTATCATTCTTAGTGCAGCTTCTTTGATAGGAGAATTTTTATCTATGAATCTTATTTCAGGAGTCATTATATCGTATGCTTTAAGCAGGTATTCCTCTGACAAAACACTACACCTATCCAACAGCTATTTCTGGAGCTACTTGTCCATAGTTTATGCTTATAAATACTATGTGGCTTCCTCGAATAAGCACTTTTCCATATCTAGCAATAGGTTTTCCATCGTCTCCGTATTCTTGACAATTGCTAAGTACAACGTTCATCGTATGATCAACCATATTTAGTGTTCCTATATACTCATGTCCATCCTTGATCTTAACTAGAACTATTTGGTTTACAGCACTCTTTAAGTATTTGAGCGGGGTAGCTGTTTTGGGTTTCGGCACTGACATGGTTATTCCCACACCTAATACTGTGTTATTTTCTTTCGTAAATCAATAACCAAATGCCTAATATAAAGGCTTTACTGAATAAATATTTTGATGCATTCTAGTCCTAGCTATATTTTTTATACATGTAGAAGTTATCTATTTTAAAACCAACATATTTAAATTCATTGTCGAGATCGGATGGTGATCTCTGCCCATCATATATCTTATTTCTAGGTATAGTTGTAATTATAGCGTATCCTTCTTTAGTAAGTGAATTTTTTATTTTCTTAAGTATACTCTTTTTATTTGTTTCATGTATATTATCCCATACTGTGAACATGAAGATCGAATCTATTGATTGATCTATTAAATCTAGATCTTCGGCATATGATAAAATGTATATTATTCTTGGATCCCTATACTTATCAATAGCCTTTTTCAACATCTCAATACTTGGGTCAATACATAAGTATCTATGAAATAAATCTAGTTTTTTAGATAACAAGTATTCAATTAATAGCCCTGTTCCACATCCTATATCGAGGATGTTTTTGCCTGGCACTAGTCTAAGTTCTTCAAAGACATAGTTATATTTGGTATATTGTTCTTCTTTATATAGTGAATCATATGTTCTAGCAGTGATATTATATAGCTTAACTGGATCTACGTGTTTATCTTTTGTTTTTGAGGAAGTCAAATAGCGTCCCATGCTTTATGTTTTTATTTTTTCTATATTTCCATATTTTCTGTAGATTTATTTCTTTCCATTCAAGTCCTAGCTTGTAAGCTGATTCTATTGCTGAGGAGGTAATGGTTGGCGCAACTAGGATTCCTCTGGGTTTGACGCCGGTTTGCTTCTGGTATGTTTGGACATAGTTATATAATTGTAGCATAGCTTCTCTCGTCGCAGTAACTCTTTTGATCTCAATAATGACAGGGGTGTTTCTAGCATCAATACCGAATAAGTCGGCATAGCCTTCACCTATTTTCTTCTCCTTTTCTATGATCTTTAAACCTTCCTCAATGAGCTCTGGATGTTCATAGAGAATATCTCTTATTTCATGTTCATCCATATACATTATGAATTCGCCGTTATCTACTAGTTTACCAGTTATAATAGTGTATATTCTCGTTAGATATACCCAAATAGTTTCTCTCGGTTTTCTTCTGACAGCCATTATAATTAGTTTATCTTTATCAAGACGGGTTTCAATAATAGATGTTGCGGGTTGCCAATTAACTGGAGAATAACCTGTTGGTCTATGCACTAGAAAGGCTCCATCTTGTTTTATAATTATAACTCTTTCACCAAGTGTAAGCCTGGACTCGCTTCTACCTTGATAATCAACACTACACTCGCCAACAATTATTGTTAATTCTTTACTAGATACAGCCTTACTAATGATCTCCAATGCTTCGCTAAGGGTTGGATTGATATAAGTCTTTATCAACTTTACCATCATTAATTCATTATTGCATTATTTCATTTAAATTATTTATAACGGGATTTAGAAAATATAATTTGTAAACTACTAAAAACAATGCAACACATTAGTAAGGAAACAAGATAAGGCACAAATGGATGATAAATATTCATGAATACACTAGAAAACAAAAATAATAAACGTGAAGGAAATGAGAAAACCAATAATTATAATAGAACATTTAGAACCTGAGTTTAGTATATGGTTGTTTCTAGAATACCGTCATTCATCACTTATATATGGATCCGATTATATATGGTATACTAGTTTACCGTTAAGATATCATAAGATAATGAAGAAATATGGAAAAACCTATGAGGAAAGTATTATAGATTTAGTTAAGCAGGGATATGTCGACGAGAACAAAATAATAATTCTTGATCCAGCAGCTGAGGAAAAATTATCTTTTAAGGATCTAGTCGAAAATGATTATGTTATAATAGGAGGTATATTGGGTGATCACCCGCCTCGCAAGCGGACTGAAGCTCTTCTCTCTAAGAGATTAAGAAATGTTAAAAGAAGAAATATTGGTGATGGACAATACAGTATTGATGGAGCAGTATATTTTGTTAATTCATTATGGTATAATAAATCAAGTGAGAAAATACAGTATATTGATGGAGTTACTTTGGAAACAGAATATGGTTATATTAGATTACCATTTAGATACCCTATAATAGATGGCAAACCATTGTTATCAAGCGAATTAGTTGAATATTTGAAAACTGGTAGGATTCCTGAAAATATTAAGAAGGAATTAGGATTAACCTAGGAGATCGTATAGGACAAGAAATATTGCTAGCCAAGTAGCATAAAAAGTAAGTAATCCCCTAACAAATACTAAGAATAAGCTTCTACTACGACTCCAATATTGAATATAAAACGCGGATCCAACATATACTATTCCGGCTAGAACCCATATAGTACTTGATAAATCGAGTGTTAGAAGAGTTATGCTTAGTTTATATACTAGGAAATAGGAAATAAGACCATAAATAATCCCTAACACTGCTCTTATAATAACGACTCTATCATCTAGCTTACTTGGTTTAAACATATCTATTCTCCAAACCCAATTTATTGAAAACCCTATTTTCCGATATATACATTAAATGGATTTATCAATAAAACGGTTAGGTGATAGTTTAACATGATTAAAAAAGCAATGGATATACTAGATATTTATAGTTGGACAAACAATTTTGGAAAACAAGTCATTGGATGTTTCATTGAAAACATATATTTTACAGGTTTTTATTGGTTATTAAAAATTAGATGCCCTGGAAAAGGAAAAAGCTACTTAAAAATTGAGCCAAGCATTCGTCTCCACGTATCAAACATCGATCCTTTAGAGAAGAAGATCGATAAATTCTCCTCATTTATGAGAAAATATATTCGAGGAGCAAGAATAGTAGATGTAAAACAACTTGGATGGGAGAGAATAATAGAGTTACATGTTAAGAGTAGAAACAAAAAATATATACTTATTAATGAGATCATGCCTCGAGGTTTCTTAGTATTAACAAATGAAACATATAATATATTATATGCCAATAGGTTCCAAGAACTTAGAGACCGCATCATCAAGCGTGGAAGCAAATATACACCGCCACCCGGTAGAATAGATCTTTTAAAACTAGATGATGCGAAACTATTAGAACTACTAGGTGAAGGAAAAGACTTAGTTAGAGGTATTGTTAAAGGATGGGGATTACCAGGATATATTGCTGAAGAACTAATATATCGTGCCGGACTCTATGAGAAAAAGAACTACAAGATCAATATGATCGAAAAGACAGATCTATATTCACTAATTTATATATTCGAAAAAATTATTAATGAAGTTCTCGAGGGAAAAGGCTACCTAGTTAAGCTAAATAACGAGCCACACATTTATACGTCTTACGAACCCAAACTATATAAGGAACTATACGAGTTAAATGTGGAAAAATATGATGAATTAAACCATGTTTTAGATATTTACTATGGTGAATACGAGAAGAGAATATATTATGAACAAAAAACAACTAAGCAACAAATGCTCATAGAGAAGATAAAGAAGAATATAGAAGAACAACAAAAAATTATTAAGAAATATATTGAAGAATCGGAGAAGTATAGAAAATTCTCAGAAACATTAGTTACAAACTATAATGTGCTGGAAAAAATCCTTAAATGCGTGCATGAAACTAGGAGAACTAGTGGTTGGGAAAAGATCGTTGAGAATTGTCCAAATATTGTAGAATTTTATAAGGATAAGGGAATAGTAATTGTTAAGCTCGATGACTATGAAATACCGATCGATATACGTTTAGATACGTGGAACAATATTCTCAGATACAAAAAATTATCTGGAGAACTATTAAAAAAAGCTAAAAGAGCTGAGGAAGCACTTAGAGAACTCGAGAAATCGTTGGAGGAAGCTGTGAATAAAAAACAATTAATTGAGAAGAAAACCGAGATAGGAATAAAGCCTCGTCTATGGTATGAGCGATTCCATTGGATGATTACAAGTGAGGGGTTCTTAGTTATAGCTGGGAGAGATGCTGATCAGAATGAGCTAATTGTTAAGAAATATATGGAGCCCCATGATATATTTCTTCATGCAGATATACATGGAGCACCAGCTACAGTTATAAAAACACATAATAGGATGCCGAGTCAGAAAAGTATTGAAGAAGCAGCAGTTATAGCAGCTTGTTATTCTAAGGCTTGGAACGAAGGGTTTGGAGCAATAGATGTTTTCTGGGTACATGCAAGCCAGGTCTCTAAGACTCCTCCAAGCGGAGAATACTTGTCGAAAGGAGCATTTATGATATATGGGAAGAAAAACTATGTCAAGACAAAACTTGAGCTAGCTATTGGTATAGAGGAGAACTGCGACCCTGTCTACGGATTATATCAGAGAATCATTGTTGGACCTGAAGAACTAGTAGCGAATAAAAGCATAGTGTATGCTGTTATTGTTCCGGGAGACATGGGTATAGGCGAAGTATCAGATAAATTAATTAGATCCTTCCATAAAAAGCTCGAAGATCATGTTATAGGAATTACTAAGAATGAATTAATGTATAGATTACCTGGTAAATCGCGGATAATAGGGATAAAACGAGGCAAAGCTCCTTTGATTACTGAATGTTAATATAGCTTCAGGGTTATTAGAGTGGGATATAAGATTTATATTGTCACCAAAATATCTATATAGATAAGCTTATTTGATTTTATCAATTAATACTTACGAGGTTGTTGCGAAGATGACGAAGAGAAACATTGTTGTAGAGACACTCAAGTATCAAAGCGTAAAAGATATGAAAGTAGAACTTGTAGAGAGAAAAGGAGTCGGGCATCCAGACTACATTGCTGACTCTGCTAGTGAGTGGGCTTCAAGAGCTCTTAGCAAATATTATCTCAAAGAGTTTGGAACGATCCTACATCACAACCTTGATAAAACCCTTTTAGTCGGTGGACAATCGAATCCTAGTTTTGGTGGAGGTTATATTATTGAACCAATATATATTGTTGTAGCTGGTAGAGCTACTACCGAAGTAAAAACCGAAGATGGAGTAATTAAGGTTCCTTTTGGCTCATTAATTGTTGAAGCTGTTCGTGAATGGATAAAAAAGAACATGAGATATCTTGACCCAGATAGACATGTGATCATTGATTACAAAGTTAGAAAAGGAAGTACTGATCTTGTCTCTGTTTTCGAAGCTGGAAAGAAAACTATTCCGTTGGCTAACGATACAAGTATAGGAGTTGGGTATGCTCCTTTATCAACTCTTGAGGAATTAGTTCTAGAGACAGAAAAAATGTTGAACTCTAGAGACTATAAATCCCGTAATCCAGCTGTTGGCGAAGATGTTAAGGTTATGGGTCTTAGACAAGATAAAAAGATTTTCTTAACAATTGCTGCAGCAATAATTGATAGTTTAGTTAGAGACTTAGATGAATACCTTAACATAAAAGAGCAAATCAAAGAAGATGTTCTTGATCTTGCATCTAAAATAGCTGGAGACTATGATGTAAAGGTATTCGTTAATACAGCTGATATGCCGGATAAAGGAGTTGTTTACTTAACAGTAACAGGTACCTCTGCTGAGCACGGAGATGATGGAGCTACTGGGAGAGGGAATAGAGCTAATGGATTAATACCTCCAATGAGACCTATTAGTCTTGAAGCTACTGCCGGCAAGAACCCGGTGAATCATGTAGGTAAAATATATAATGTAATTGCAAAGAGAATAGCAGAGAAAGTATATGAAAGTATAGATGGGTTCAAAGACGTATATGTAGAATTATTGAGCCAGATAGGGAAACCAATTGATCAACCACTTGTAGCTAGTATTAAAATAATACCAGATAATAAGCATCTTGAACTACCTGGTCATGTTGTTGAAGAAATAAGGGCAATAGCTGATGAAGAACTAGCTAATATAACCAAAGTAACTATGGATATACTTGAAGGAAAAGAAATACTTTACTAGTCTAATAAGGTGTGAGTTTTTCTATTCCGAGCTTCTTTTTTCTCTTCTCCTGGTATTCCTCAACCAGCTTAATGACACGTTCATATTTTTCCTCAGCAATGATCTCTTCTATTTTTCTCCATTGCTTTTCAACTACTGATAGTATATCTTTTTTGATAAAAGCGTATTTATCATAAAACTTCGCATCTTTAACTTGAACAACTGGAACCTTTAAATCAATATATAATTGACCATAATCTTTTTTCGTAAGTATTGCAACTTTATATTTCCTTAGAGTTTGAATCGTATTGTTATCTAAAGGCATAATTTCGTCAACATATACTATATTATAATCATTTTTCTCTATTTTAGATGTATTAACAATTTTTTTAACCGAATTATAAGATAAGTTAGCAATATGCGGAACAGCTATTTCTTCACCCTTCACTATTTCTTCTAGTAGTTTGCCAAGCTCCATATATTTTTTATGGGTTTCAACAAGTTTTTCTTCCATTTCTTTTAGTCTCTTTCTGAGACTTAAGTTTTCATTAATTAGTAAATTGATTTTTCTACTGTATTTATCATTGTTAATAGTTGACTTCTTAACATACTTTAGTTCTAATATTAAGTCTTCGATTAATTGATCTTTTTCTTTGAGTTTGTTTTCCAACCTAGCAATGTAAGCTCTTAATCGCTTTATTTCATTAATAAATTTCTCAAATTTTCTATTCTGATCATCCATAATGTTATGGTTCTCCACAGTCTTATCTTTTATGGTCGTAATCGTCGTATTCTCTTTGTTGAGAAGCTTTCTAATCTCCTCTTCGATAGCTTCTGCTATGCTTTTTCCTCTGGCTATACTTATTTTTATTCTCTCTTTATCGATGGATAAATCGATATCTTCTATTTTCAAGAGTGCTTGCCTGATTTTTTCAGATATGGAGAGATATGCTTTATATGCTGCTACTAATGCGTCTCTTTCATGTGTATCCTGAACATCTAGCCATGGATATTTTTTCAATAATTTATTTATCAGATTATGTTTTTCATCGTTTGTTATATCTCTTGGAGGTAGATATAATTGTGCATTTAATATGGAGGCTGTTTTCTTAACTAGCTCTGGGGGATGAGATACATCTGTTGCGACGATGACAGCTTCTCCCATAGATGATACTATATTGAGTATTTCTCCTCGATCAAAGTTTTTGGAACTATATAGAAACAAAGGAGTTCCTTCAAGATCAATAACTGCTATACCAGTACTTATTCCTGGATCAATCCCTATTATTAATCCTTTTCTTGGCTTCTCTGTTCCAGTATTTTCGAATGATACCTTATTTGTATATATTGGTTTTACAATAAGTCGTACGCTTTTATTTTTAAAAGGCTTTATCAAACCATAAAGTTTATCTCGGGGAGCATATACTGTAAAGATGCTTTTTTCTAGTCCCCCATTACTTTTTCGAAATACTAGATCA